>CAIMMI010000126.1 GCA_903842505.1 uncultured Verrucomicrobiota bacterium
ATTTCTCATGACTTGGCCTGTTAATACAACGCCCACGAAACCGCGCTCAATGACAGAAGCTGCCGCCAAAATCTTTCCCGCACTATCCAAAAAGGCGAAATTGTTCAAGACAAGCTGCAGTGGCCACTCTGCCTCATGATGCTGCTTCGCATCAACACACGTTAGCTCTTTCTTTACCTGTTTGTCGAGCTGCTCCATGAAATACACCCGCAGCTCCTTTGCACTTTGGTGAACAATGTGGCCTGCTGGGTTGAATAGCTCGGCATTCTTCCAGACCTGTTCCACATCCCGTGCCACGCGCTCAACCCAGGAATCTGAGTTTTTAGTATCGCGGTAGAATCCGAGCTCCAGCGAACTCAGAATTGTTCTTAGATCTATTGGGTCCGTCACCTGTGTCGTTGATCTTGACGCGTCAGATTGAATACCAGCGGATAAACGGCGGGAAACAAGCTGAGAACTATACCTTTTCGAAGTAATCATCGAGCCCGCCACTTTCATCCGCTCTCGGATCCACAGCAGATTCAAAGAAACTTCCGCCCTTTCGCTTAATCAGGTCGCGAAGTCGGCAAGGGTGAGGAAGATCGCGATGGGTGCGCTTTTGGAGGTTGAATGGATTCTGTCGCCCCATCCGGGGTGGGTTGCCTTCAACGTGCGCACCCACGCGATGACGCCGTGGGCTAACGTCTTTCGGTCCTCCGGGCCTTGGGCGTTTTTCGATTCTGATTCCGATACCGACTCTGATGCCGGTGGAACGGCTCGACGTCTCGCCCCACCGGAGAGGAAGAAGGAGCGGAATGGCTCGATGGAGGTCTCGCCCCACCGCGGTGTCTTGAAACTTGAATCTTCAAACTTGGCACTCCCTCTCGCCTTTCTTTCCCTCGCCAATCGGGTGGTCCGGGGCCACCTTTCGGTGTCCCCGATTCGGCGTCTGGTGGCGTCGTCCGGGGAGGAACGATCCACACGGGAAGATTGAGCGATGATACAGTCCCAGAAGCAGGATTTCCGGTCGGCGCGGCGCCAGGGGGCGCGCCTGGCGTTTGGCGTGTGGATGGCGGTGCAGGCGGCGCTGGGCGCGGGAGCGCCGGCATCGGACAAGGTCGACTTCAACCGGGATGTGCGCCGGGTGCTTTCGGAGAACTGCTTCAGTTGCCATGGGCCGGATTCGAAGCCGCGCAAGGGTGGCGGCAAGGTGATGCGGCTCGATCTGGCGGAGAGCGCGTACGCCGATCATGGCGGGATGCGTGCGATCGTCCCGGGCAAGCCGGACCAGAGCGAGGCGTTGCGCCGGATGACGACGAAGGATCCGGACGACCTGATGCCGCCGCCGGACTCGGGAAAGAAGCTGACGGCGGAGGAGATCGCGCTGCTGCGTCGGTGGGTGGAGCAGGGCGCTCCGTATGCGCGTCACTGGGCTTACGTGAAACCGGTCCGGCCCGTGGTGCCGGAGGTGAAGGACAAGGGGTGGGTGCGGAACCCGGTGGATGCCTTCATCGCGGAACGGTTGGAGCGCGATGGGCTGAAGCACGAGGTCGAGGTGGATCGGACGGCCTTGATCCGGCGGTTGGCGCTGGACCTGACCGGGTTGCCGCCGACGCCGGCCGAGCTGGATGCCTTCCTCACCGACCAGGAGCCAGGCGCATACGAGCGGTTGGTGGACCGGTTCCTGAAGAAAGAGGCTTATGGCGAGCATTGGGCGCGGCTGTGGCTCGACCTCGCGCGCTATGCGGATTCGGCCGGTTACGCCGATGATCCGGGTCGCACGATCTGGGCGTATCGCGACTACGTGATCCGGTCGATCAACGCGAACAAGCCCTACGACCGGTTCACGCTGGAGCAGCTGGCGGGGGATCTCCTGCCCGATGCGGGTGACGAGGAGATGGTGGCGACGGCGTTCCATCGGAACACGCAGACGAACAACGAAGGCGGCACGAGCGACGAGGAATTCCGGAACGTGGCCGTGGTGGATCGGGTGAACACGACGATGGCCGTCTGGATGGGGACGACGATGGCCTGCGCGCAGTGTCACACCCACAAGTACGATCCGATCTCGCAGGAGGATTATTTCAAGGTGTTCGCGGTGTTCAACAGCACGGCGGATGCGGATCGCGGGGATGAATCGCCGGTGCACGCGCTGTACACGCCGGAGCAGAAGCTCCAGCTCAAGCAGTGGAAGGGCGGGATCGCCCGATTGGAGACGACCCTGCAGACGCCGACGCCGGAGCTCGAACAGGAGCAGGCGGCGTGGGAGAAGTCGCTGGCGACGGATCTCGCGTGGGAGCCGATGCCGCTGTCGGCAGTGAAGTCCAAGTCGGGTGCGGCGACGCAGAACGACGCCGAGGGATCGGTGCGGATCGAGCGCGGCGGCAAGACGGACACGTACACGCTGGAGGCCCCGACGCGTTTGCTGGAGTCGGTGACGGCCGTTCGGTTGGAAGTGTTGCCGCAAGACGGACCGCCGGTGCGGGGCGTGGGGCATGCAGATGGGAGCTTTGTGGTGACGGGCGTTCGCGGAGCGACGGTTCCGCCCGCTTCGGCGTTGCCGGTGGCGCGGTTCGTCCGCGTGGAATTGCCGGGCAAGGAGAAGATCCTGTCGTTGGCCGAGGTTCAGGTCTTCCGCGGAACCAACAACATCGCGCCGGGCGGCGTGGCGAGCCAGAGCACGACCGACTATGACGCTCAGGCCTCGCGGGCGATCGATGGCAACACGGACGGCCATTTCGAGAAGACCAAGTCGACGACCCACACGGCGGTCTCGAAGGATGACCCGTGGTGGGAAGTCGATCTCCAGTCGGCGCAGCCGGTCAGCCGCGTGGTGTTGTGGAATCGGACGGACGGGGCCGGCGAACGGCTCTCCGGTTACCGGTTGGTGCTGCTGGACGAGAACCGCGTGAAGGTCTGGGAGCAGGCGCCGATCACCAAGGCGCCTTCGCCGAGTTCCGAGTTCCGCACGGACGGAGAACGTTCGATCCGCTTTGCGGCGGCGGTGGCGGACTTCGCCGAGAAGGGCTTTCCGGCGGCAACGGTCCTCGACAACAAGGATCCGAAGAACCGTGGCTGGGCGGTTGGTCCCAAGTTGGGCGAGCCGCATCAGCTGACGCTGTTCCCGGAGACTCCGGTGAGCCTTGGGGCGGGGACGAACCTCGTGCTGACGGTCGAACAGGATTCGAAGTTCGAGTACGCGACGATCGGGCGCGTGCGGTTGTCGAAGTCATCGGATCCCCGCGCGGCGGAGTTCGCGCGGGTGCCGTCGTCGATCCTGGCGTTGCTGCGGATGGATCCGGCGCGTCGGACGGAGGCGGACAAGGCGGAGATCCGGCGGCATTTCGTGTCGATTGCGCCGTCGTTGCAACGCGAGCGCGAGCAGTTGGCGCGGCTGAAGAAGAGCGTCGACGAGACAAAGCCGGTGACGACGGTGCCGGTGTTCCGGGAGTTGGCGAACGAGCAGCGTCGGAAGACTCACATCCAGAGGCGGGGCAACTACCTCGAGCTGGACCGGCAGGTGAGCGAGGGGTTGCCGGAGACGTTCCACGCGGCCCCGGCGGACGTGCCGGTGGACCGGCTGTTGCTGGCGCAATGGCTGGTGTCGCCGGAGAACCCGCTCACGGCGCGGGTCGAGGTGAACCGGCTTTGGGAAACGCTCTTTGGCGTCGGGTTGGTGCGGACGGCGGAGGAGTTTGGGTCGCAGGGAGAATTGCCGTCGCATCCCGAACTGCTCGACTGGCTGGCGGTGGAGTTCATGGAGAAGAAGTGGGATGTGAACCACATGATCCGGCTGATGGTGACCTCGGCGGCGTATCGCCAGTCGTCGCGGGTGACGCGGGAGTTGGCGGCGATGGATCCGGACAACCGGTTGCTGGCGCGCGGGCCGCGGTTCCGCCTGTCGGCGGAGATGATCCGGGATCAGGCGCTGGCGGTGGCCGGCCTGTTGAGCCCGAAGATGTATGGTCCGCCGGTGCGGCCGCCCCAGCCGAAGCTCGGATTGAGTGCGGCGTTTGGCAGCGGGACGGACTGGGAGACCAGCGCGGGCGAAGACCGGTATCGTCGGGCGCTCTACACCACGTGGCGGCGGTCGAATCCGTATCCGTCGATGACGACGTTTGACGCGCCGAACCGCGAGGTTTGCCAGGTGCGGCGTGAACGTTCGAACACCCCGTTGCAGGCGTTGGTGACCTTGAACGACCCGGTTTACATGGAGGCTGCGCAGGCCTTGGCGCGGCGACTGGTGGCGGCCGGTGGCAGCACGCCGGCGGAACGGATCCGGTTCGGCTACCGGGTCTGCCTGAGCCGGAATCCATCCGAGGACGAACTGAATCGTCTGACCGGGTTCCATGCGAAGTCGGTCGAGCGATTCCGGGCAGATCCGGCGAAGGCAAAGGACGTGGCGACCCAACCGTTGGGAGCGGCCCCGGCCGGGGTCGACATCGCGGAACTCGCCGCGTGGACGATGGTGGGCAACGTGCTGCTCAATCTCGACGAGATGCTGATGAAGCGCTGAGGAACGAAGGAACCGAATGAATCCACGACTCGAACAGTTGCAGAACCTCACCCGGCGCCATTTTCTCGGGAAGACGGCGCACGGCATTGGCGCGGTGGCGCTGGCGTCGATGATGCGAGGTCAGACCTTGGGAGCGGACCTGCCCACGCCGTCGCCGACCGATCCGTTGGCGCCGCGGATGCCGCAGTTCGCGGGCAAGGCGAAGCGGGTAATCTACCTGCACCTGACTGGTTCGCCGCCGCACCTGGACCTTTACGACTACAAACCCGAGTTGGTGAAGCGGAACGGGCAGGATTGCCCGGATGCGTTCCTCAAGGGGAAGCGGTTCGCCTTCACGTCGGGTGTTCCCAAGCTTCTCGGAACGCCGCGGAAATTTGCGCAGTACGGGCAGGGCGGGGTGTGGCTTTCGGATGCCATCCCCCACCTGCATTCAGTGGCGGACGAGTTGTGCGTAATCCGGTCGATGACGACCGACCAGTTCAATCACGCGCCGGCGGAGTTGCTGGTGTACACGGGATCGCCGCGGCCGGGTCGGCCATCGATCGGTTCGTGGGTGACGTACGGCTTGGGTTCGGAGAACCAGAACCTGCCGGGGTTTGTGGTGTTGATCTCGAGCGGGGTGCAGCCGAATGGCGGGCGCAATTCGTTCGGCAGCGGTTTCCTGCCATCGGTTTATCAGGGTGTTCAATGCCGTTCGAAGGGCGATCCGGTGCTGTACGCGTCCGATCCTCAGGGGATGGATCGTGAGACGCGCCGGATGAGCCTGGACGTGTTGAAGGACCTGAACGAGATGCAGCAGCGCGAGCTTGGGCATCCCGAGACGGCAACGCGGATCGCCCAGTACGAACTGGCATTCCGCATGCAGGCGTCGGTGCCGGAAGTCATGGATATCGGCCGGGAATCCGCGGCGACATTGGAGGCCTACGGAGCGAAGCCCGGGGATTCGAGTTTTGCGAACAACTGTCTCCTTGCGCGCCGACTGGTGGAGCAGGGCGTGCGGTATGTGCAGTTGTTTGATTGGGGCTGGGACTTCCACGGCACGGGTCCGGGCGAGGACATCCGCGATGGCCTGACCAACAAGTGCGCGACGATGGATCGGCCGGTGGCGGCGTTGCTGAAGGATCTTCGTCAGCGTGGGATGCTCGACGAGACGTTGGTGGTGCTCGGGGGAGAATTTGGGCGCACGCCGTTCCGCGAGGGACGCACGGCCAAGGGCGACATCCTCGGCCGGGATCATTTCCCGGACTGCTATTCGATGGTGGTTGCCGGCGGTGGCATCCGGGGCGGCATGATGTACGGCGAGTCGGATGAACTCGGGTTCAGTCCGGCGGAGAACAAGGTCAACGTCCATGACCTCCAGGCCACGCTGCTGCACGCGCTCGGGTTCAACCACGAGCGGTTGACCTATCGGTTCCAGGGACGGGACTACCGCCTGACGGACATCCACGGCGAGGTGATCCGGGGCATCCTGACCTAGGCTGGGGATCAGGCGAGGATCTGCTTTCGTTCGGTGGGCGAGAGTTCGCGCCAGGTACCCGCGGCGAGGTTGCCGAGTGGGAACTGGCCGATGCGGACGCGGAGCAGTCGGAGTGTTGGATGACCGATGGCGGCGGTCATGCGTCGGACCTGGCGGTTGCGGCCTTCGATGAGTTCGAGTTCGACCCAGCAGTCGGGGACGTTCTTGCGAAAGCGGATGGGCGGATCGCGAGGGGCGACGACAGGCTGGGGATCGAGGAGCGAGACTCGGCATGGCCGGGTGCGGTAATCCTGGATGGTGACACCCGCGGCGAGCTTCTGGAGGGATTCCGGGGTGGGGATCCGTTCGACCTGGGCCCAGTACGTGCGGGGGTGGCCGCGCTCGGGATCGAGCAGGCGGGTATTCAGGCCGGGTTCATCGCTGAGCAGGAGCAGGCCCTCGGAGTCGGCATCGAGTCGGCCGAGGGCGTAGACGTGGGGTGGAAGACCGAACCCGGCGAGGGGACGGTTGGGCGAACCGTCGGGGGTGAACTGGCTGAGGACACCGTACGGTTTGTGGAAGGCGACCAGCACGTCGGGAGGAGAGCGGAACAGCAGGGTGGGCGGGAAGCGGGAAGTGTGGCTGTGCGTCTCATGGGATCCATGAAGGAATTGCGGGTGGCGGACGGGTGCAGAGCCGAGTCGCCGTTTGCCGGGATGGAGAACGCCGGGCAACATCGCCCAAACGACCGGTTCCGGTCCGGCGACTGATTCGGAGGACGCGCATGATTGATCGATTTTCGGTGGCCCCGTTGTGGCAGATGACCCGTCGGTTGGCGGCGGTGGCATCCGGTCGCGAATGTCCGGATCTGGTGATCACCGGTGCCCGGGTGTTGTCGACCTACACCGAGCGCATTCTGGCTCATCGGGAGGTCTGGATCGTGGGAGGACGCATTGCGGCGGTGAAGGCGGCGGGCGAGGCGAAGCGCCTGGGACTTGGAGCGCCCGTCTATGATGCGCAAGGCGGGATCCTGGCACCCGGCTTGGTGGATCCGCACGTGCACATCGAGTCGTCGATGATGACGGCTTGTGCGTATGCGGAGGCGGCGCTGCTGAACGGCACGACGACCCTTTTCTGTGACAGCCACGAGATCGGGAACGTATGTGATGCGGCAGGAATCGAGTGGATGCTCGAGGATGCCCGGCGTGCGCCGTTGAACATCTTTCTCACGGTGCCGAGCACGGTGCCGGCAACGAATCCGGGCCTGGAGACGGCTGGGGGTGACCTGACGCCGGGGAAGGTCGGGGCCCTGTTTGACCGGTGGCCGGAGGCGGTGGCGTTGGGTGAGAAGATGGATTTCATCCCGGTGGCATTGGGGGACGAGCGGAGCCACGGGGTGTTGGCGGAGGCGTTGAAGCGAGGGCGTCCGGTCTGTGGTCATGTCTATGGGCGTGAGTTCGTGGCGGCGTATGCGGCCAGTGGTGTGACCGACACCCACGAGGCGATCGACCGGGATATTGCAGACGACTTCCTTGAGGCAGGCCTGTGGGTCTTCCTGCGGGGAGGCAATCCGTCGACCCCTTGGCATTCGTTGCCCCAGGCGATCCGGGCGGTGACCGAACTGGGGGCGCATCCCAAACGGGTGTGCGTCTGCACGGATGACCGGGATGCAGACGACCTTTTCCTGTTTGGATTGGACTGGGTGGTCCGGGAGGCGGTGGTGGCGGGAGTCCGGCCAGCGACGGCGTGGAGCATGGGGTCATTGCATCCGGCGACGCGCTACGGGATGGATTCGGAGATCGGGGCGTTGGGGCACTCGCGTCGGGCGGATCTGGTGCTTCTGGATGACAGCCTGCGGGTCCAGAACACGTGGTATGGTGGGCATTTGATGGTGGAGAACCGACGGGTGACCTCGGCGCTGGGGCGTCAGTTGGAAACGGGTCGGTACGTGTATCCGCCGGCGGCCTACCAGACGGTGCGCGTTCCAGCCGGGGTTCCGCTGGTGCCGGAGTTGCCGTCGAAGCCGTGCGTGGCCAACGTGATCCGGGTGGCGTTACCGGGCATCCTGACGTTCCACGAACGGTTGCGACTTCAGGGAGAGGCCACGTGGGAGGCGGTCTTTGCGGGTCGGGACCTGTGCTTTGTGAGCGTGGTGGAGCGGCATGGCGGCACCGGGCGGGTAGGCCACGGATTGCTGCAGGGATTGGGGCTGCGATCGGGCGCCGTGGGCAGTTCGGTGGGGCACGACGCGCACAACCTGATCCTGGCGGGAACGAACGAGCGGGACCTCCAGGTCGCGCTGGAGGCGTTGAAGGAAAGCCAGGGCGGGGTGGTGGTGGTGGACGACGGGCAGATCAAGGCGCACTTGAAGTTGCCGGTGGCGGGCTTGCTGTCGGACCAACCGGCCCAGCGGGTGCGCGAAGAGACGATGGCCTTGAAGCGGGCGTGGGATGCGACGGGGTGCATCCTGCCTTACATGGGATTCAATCTGATCCCGCTGTCCGTGATCCCGGAGTTGCGGATCACCGATCGGGGACTGGTGCATGTGCACCGGATGGAGGTGATCCCGCTGTTTGAGGCAGAGGGGTAACGGAAGGCGGGGGAGTTACCGGGTGACTTCGCCGCGGATGCGGCGGACGGCTACTTCCTGGGTGGTGCGGGTCTTGGCGATCATGTTGTCGGGAAGGATGCCGCGCCAGCTGGTGTTGGGATAGACGAGGGCGCGGCGGCCGATGATCGAGCCGGGATTGAGGACCGAGTTGCAGCCGATCTCGGCGTGGTCGCCGATGAGGGCGCCGAACTTGCGGAGGCCGCTGTCGATGCAACGGCCGTCCATCTCGACCCAGATGTTCTCGCCGTTGAGCTTGAGATTGGAGAGCACGCAGCCGGCGCCGAGGTGGGCCTTGTGGCCGAGGATCGAGTCGCCGACATAGTTGAAGTGGGGGACCTGGGAGCCGTTGAAGAGAATCGAATGCTTCACCTCACAGGAGTTCCCAACGACGCAGTCATCGCCAATGATGACGTGTTCGCGGATGTAGGCGTTGTGGCGGATGCGGCAATTGCGCCCGATGATCGCGGGACCGACGATCATGGCACCATGTTCGACGACAGTGCCCTCCCCGATGAACACATCCACGCCGACATAGGCGGAGCCCTCCGTGCGGTGGTACTGGGCCGGGCGAAGGTTCTTGGCGAGGTAAGCCTTGAGACGCTTGAGCACGTCCCACGGAAACTCAACGCCCTCGAACAAGGCGGCGTGTTCGGTCTGGGATAGATCGAACAGATCGGAGGGGGTGTATAGCATGGGAAAAGGCTAGGCCGTTGGCAGGTGCGGGCAAGCGGGCAATCGCCGTTGGGCGAGACTCGTCGAGCCGCTCCAGGGTGCGGAGCCTGGATGCCCGGGTTTGAAGGGCGCCATGGGCGGCTCGTGAGGACACTCGCCCTACTGCATCCGGGTCAGGCATGGGTGGGGTGGGGAAGTTCGTCCAAGTCCGGCGCTTGAGCCGGCGGGTTTCCCGGAATAGGTTTGGGAACGATGAAGTTCGCCCGAGTGACCGCCCTGATCCTGACGGGTTGGGCCGCAGCGCTGCTGAGTGTGGGAGTGGTCTGTGCCGAGACGATCCAGCTTCGGGACGGGATGTCCGTGACGGGGCGGATCCTGGCCGAGAAGAAGGATCAGATCGTGGTGGACCTTGGTTTCACGGTGCTGGCGGTGCCTCGGGGCGACGTGGTCAAGGTGGTCAAGGAGGCGGAATCCGAAAGCAAGGCGGGCAAGGCACCGGCGATCCAGGAGGCGAAGGGTGGGTTGTATGCGGTGGCGACGACGCCGCCGTCGGAAAAGCCGGTTCGGGAACTCGTGCAATTGCTGGGTGAGTCGGTGGTGCAGGTGCGGGCGCCGAGCGGTTTGGGTTCTGGTTTTTTTGTGACCGAAGATGGCTACCTGATCACCAATTTCCATGTCATCGAGGGAGAGACGAAGCTTTCGGTGGAGGTCTACCACCAGCGGAATGGCCAGTTGGAGCGGCGGAGCTACAAGGACGTGCGGATCGTGGCGATGAACAAGTTCGCGGACCTCGCGTTGCTGAAGGTGGATGACAAGGACGCTCCCAAGTTCAAGCGGGTGCTGCTGGGGGATCCAGAGAGTCTTTCGGTCGGGGAGCGGGTCTTTGCGATCGGGAGTCCACTGGGGTTGGAGCGGACGGTGACCGAGGGAATCCTGAGCACGAAGACGCGGCAGATGGGCGGAGCGCTTTACTTGCAGACCACGGCGCAGATCAATCCGGGGAATTCGGGTGGACCCTTGTTCAACCTGCGTGGCGAGGTGATCGGGGTGACGAACATGAAGCTGACCTTCGGCGAAGGCTTGGGCTTTGCGATCCCCGGGGACGAGTTGAAGTACTTCCTGAATCACCGGGATGCCTTTGCCTACGACAATGACAACCCGAGCAATCCGTTCCGGTACCTGGAGCCGCCGAGTCGGATGCGGCCGACGACTCCTTGAGGGCGGGTGCATCTGGACACTGTCCCGGGAAAGTTGGTGGGGCGAGACTCTGGATGTAGCCGGTTCAGCGCCGGCTCGTGAGGACACTCGCCCCACCCCTCTGGGCTTGGTGGCAGTGAAAAGCAGTACTCCTTGAGGATCAAACCGGAGGAAGAGACTTGCCAAGGGTGCGGTCGTCCGCTCCTTTGGCCGGACCCTTTTTGGGCTTCGGCAAGAAATTGAAACGTCGGGGTACCTTTTTGGTTCTTACAGCCATGAATCGTTCATTCCTCCGCCTCGCGGCGATGGCGGCTCTCTCGTTGGCCGTTCAGGCCGCCGTTCCACCCGTACCGAAACTGCTGCCGAAGGACACGCTGGCAGTCCTGACCATCCCGGACTGGGCCAAGGCCTCCGCGGATCTGGGCGGCAGCCCGGGAGGGAAGCTCTGGGCGGATCCGGCGATGAAGCCGTTCCGGGACAACTTCGAGAAGAAGTTCCAGTCCGAGGTAATGGGGAAGCTGGAAAAGGATTTGGGCATCAAGGTGGAGGACTACCTGAACCTGGTGCGTGGACAGCTGTCATTGGCGGTGATCCAGGGTTCGTGGAAGGGTGCTGACGGTACCGAGCCTGGGTTTCTGGTGGTCATCGATGCCAAGGAGAAGTCGGACCAGCTGAAGAAGCAGTTGGAAGAGGTTCGGAAGAAGCTTTCGGACGCAAAGAAGCCGGTGAAGACCGAAAAGGTCCGGGACGTGGAGTTCTCGTCGATTTCGATCGATCTGCCGAAGGGTGAGGACGAGGAGGAGGAGCCGGACGCGAAGGATGCGGCGAAGGACAAGGCGAAGGCGGACGGCAACAAGATGACCTTGTTGTTCGGGCAGGTGGACACGGCGCTGCTGGTGGCGGACTCGGTGGCGACGCTGGAGAAGGTCGTGGCGGGGATGGGAGGCGGGTCGGTGGCGAGCCTTTCCGAGGAATCTGCCTTTCAGGCCAGCGAGTCAGCGTGGTTCAAGGACGCATTCGCCTACGGCTGGATGCACGTGACGCCGCTCTACAAGATTGCGAGCGACAAGCTGGGTTCCGAGCCCAACGAAGGCGCGGATGCGATGGGCGTTGATCCGAAGGCGGCGTTGAAGGCGGTGGGTCTGGCAGGGCTGAAGACGGTATCGATGGCCTGGAACGTCAACACCGAGGGTTCGGGCGGGGTGATCAGCCTCGGAATTCCGGAGGCGCAACGGACGGGCCTCTTCAAGATGCTGTCGGCTGCAACGAAGGAGTCGGGTCCGACGCCGTTCATTCCTGCGGACGTGATCAAGTTCCAGCGGTGGCGGTTGGACGGCCAGAAGATGTGGTCGACGATGGAAGAGACGTTGGCTGCGGTTTCCCCACAACTGAACGGCTTCGTCCAGATGATGGTGGCGCAGGCCGGCAAGGAGAAGGATCCGAGTTTCGACCTGAAGAAGAACGTGGTCGGAAATCTGGGTGATGACATCATCCTGTATTCCAAGGCTCCGAAGGGTTCATCGATCGAGGAACTGTCCAGCCCGCCCTCGCTGACCTTGGTGGGTTCGCCGAATGCCGAGGGGCTGTCTGCGGGCATGAAGGCGGCGGTGGGAGCGTTTGGTGGCGGTGGCGGCGGTGAGGAAGTGAAGGATCGCGAGTTCAACGGCAAGAAGGTCCGTGGACTGCGGATGCCGGCAGGTCCCGGGGCGAAGGACAACCGGGTCGAGATGGCTTCGAGCGCCGGCTATCTTGCGGTTGGAACGGCTCCAGCATTGCTGGAGGAATTCCTGCGATCCTCCGATGGCGGCGGTCGGTCGCTCAAGGAGGACAAGGCCCTGATGGATGCTGCCCAGAAGGTCGGCGGCATGGGCACGGGCATGTTCGGCTATGAGAACCAGCGGGAATCGATGCGTTCGCAGTGGGAATTCCTCCGGACGGGGGGGCTCGACAAGATGCTGGGAGAATCGGACGAGGAGGGTGGATGGCGTGCGATGTTCGATTTCAAGTTGTTGCCCGAGTACAGCAAGGTGCTGAAGTACTTTGGAATCGCGGTCTTCGCGGGCTCAACGGACGCGCAGGGCATGCACTTCCGATTCTACGGACCGCATACGAAGTAGTCGGTTGAACCGGGGCCGCCAGGCGGCACTCGGTGGTGAAGGACCCGGGAGGGCGAAAGCTCCCCGGGTTTTTTCGTGGGCTGGTCGGGGGGTTGGGCGAGACTCCGTCGAGACGGGGCGGGTTGCGGTTCGTGAGGACACTCGCCCCCTTGCTCGTTGGGGGAGAACGGGGGTTGGGCCAGAATGAGAAGAGGCCGGGGCCTGCTCCTGTCCGCCCGTGAACCGAGGCGCTATGGGATAGGAATGACTTGAGCGCGACGCCGTGTCGGTCCAGCAGGTGGCGGAAGGGGTTTGGTGCAGGCCCCGGCCCGTTTAGGGATGACGATGGACACGGAAGCCCTCGGTGTCCGACCGTCGATTGGTACCGATTCGCCGAGCTTCCACTCGGGCTCTACAGCGTTGTGCCCGGAAGGTTACCGGGGAATTTCAGGGAATGGCGCGAAGGGTCCACTCGGGGTTGTCGGCGGGATTGGCCCAGTGCTGCATGTCCTGGAGCTTGTCCCGATTCAGGGATTCGGCATGGCCGTCGACGAAGGCCGAAACAGCACGGTTGCCGAAGCGGGGATGAACGTATCCCCAGGCCTCGGGGCCGTCGGCCGGGTTCCAGTCAACGGCCCAGCGGCGGGCGGCGAGGAAGGGGGGTTTCACGTTGTAGAAGCCGCTGACGATCTTGCCTTCGAAAGGACCGCGGGCGGAGGTGAAGACCATGAGGCCGGAGGGGCGTTGGACCTCGGACTGCTTGAGGACGCAGAAGGGGCCGAACTTGGCCAGGGCAGCTGAGGACGGCGGGAGTTCGACATCATCGCCGCCGACGAAGACGGAATTGATGCCGAGGGAAGGGAAGACGCTGGCGGCGTAGATGCCGAGCATGGGGTCTTCCATGCGCTGGAACTGTTCGAGAAGACGCCGGTTCTCGTTGGCGTACATGACGCCGAAGCTTTTGCCGAGGTAGGGGGCGATGCGCCAGGGATAGCGGGCGTTGATGGGGTGGGGGATCTGGCGGCCCTGCAGGTCGCGGGCTTCCAGACCATACCGGTACCCGGGCAGCACGGAGTCGTTGTTGTCCGAGCTGTACATCTGCCAGGCGAGCATCAACTGGCGTGCGGAGGAGGTTTCGCTGGCCTGTGCGGCCTTGTAGCGGGCCTTGGCGAGGGCGGGCAGCAGGAGGCCGGCGAGGATCGCCAGGATGGCGATCACGACCAGCAGTTCCACCAGCGTGAAGCCGCGCTGGGCGGCTTGACGGGGGTTGGCACCTGGCTCTTGGTTGGCGCTCACGACGTCCACAATAGGTACGCTTACAGGCCTCGCTTACGAGTTGTTCCGGAAGTTTGGCGCTTTATTGCCCGGGCCGCTAGTCCCGATCTTTTGGGAAGGGGCGACGCCCGGGTACCTGGAGCGGGGGTTGGGCAAAGCGGACTCGTTGCGTTCCGCGTCGCACGGAGCAGGACGGATCCTGAGCCGGAAGCAGGCTCACGATTCGATCCTGGGATCTTCAAGATGGCGCCGACGGGGGAGAGGGCAGAGGATTGAGCGTGGTTGGTGGGGCCGTGGCGGTGAAGCGGGGTTCGTTGAAGAAGTCTTCGCCGGGGCGTCGGCAGTTGTGCGGGGCATTGGCCTTGCGGAAGGCCCAGGCGGCGGGGAGACGGCGGAGGATGTCCGCCGGGATGGCGGGGTCATCGGAGAGGAAGCGCCAATGGCCAGCGCGGATGTTGTTGAGAATCCCGAGCGGCCATTGCAGGAGGGCGGCGAGCAGCCAGGGCCAGCTGAAATACTTCACGGCGAGGATGCAGACATTGGCGCGCTGGCCGATGTAGCGACGGCGGCTGGCGGGTTTGCCGGTGGAGGCGAGGATGTGGACGTTGGCGGCGCTGACCGCGTGGTAGATCCGGGCTTCGGGGATCACGACGCAACGCCATCCCCGCTGCCAAGCCCGCAGGAAAAGGTCGACGTCCTCGTGGTCGAGGAAGAAGGACGGATCCCAGCCGCCAAGCTCGCGGTAGACCTCACGGTGGATGAGGAAGGCGCCGGCGCAGGCGAACGGGGTTTCTGCCCCCGTCGGAAGGGGGGTGAAGAAATCCGCGCTGCGCTGCGGATGGGGTGAGTTGAATTGCCACAGCACCTTGCGGAATCGGGTTGCACCGTGGATCCACTCGCTGCCGTCGTAGGTCCATTGCCAACCGTCGACCGCACCGATCCGAGCCGGGAGATCAATGGCTCCCGCCAGCCGCTGCAGGCAGTCCGGGTCGAACCACATGTCTTCGTTGCAGAAGAACAGCAGTTCGCCGCGGGCGACGGTGGCCCCCGTGGCGTAGCCGGAGACGAGGCCCGTTTCGGGTCTTTCCGAGAGGACGCGCACGTCCGGTTGCGAGGCGAGGTATTCGCCGGAGCCGTCGGTGCTGAGCCGGTCCACGATGATGATCTCGGACTCGACGCCCCTTTGGGCGCGGAGCGATTCGAGCAGGCGGGGCAGGAATCGGAGACCGTTGAAGTTCGAAACGATGACGGAGATCATCTGAGGAGTCCTTCTTTCCAGATGGGCGGCAGCTTTTCCGGCAGTTCGACGGCTCCGAACCGGGAGGGTTCAACCGGCCCCCGCTTCCGGGCCCAGGCGGCCATCCGAGAGATGCCCTCGCGGAGGGATGTACTGGGGAGGGGGCCGAAGGCAGCGCGAACCCGCGCGTGGTCGGCGAAGGCGTGTACGACTTCCGGACGCGCTGGGAAATGGGTGATCCTTGGATCCATTCCGAGGGCACGGGCGACCTCATGGGCGAGGTCGAGGACGCGGGTGGGTTCGTCCGCGCCGATGTTGAACACCCGGTTGGTGCAAGCAGGGATCCGGGGAGCCTGGGCCAGGGCCTGGACAATGTCGCCGATGTACGTGAACGCCCTCGTCTGGTGGCCGTCGCCGAGAATGGTCATCGGTTCGCCGCGCAGGCATTCGTTCATGAAGATCCCGATCACGTTCCGGTACCGGTCGCCGATGTGCTGGCGTTCGCCATAGACGTTGTGCGGGCGGAAGATCGTGTAAGGCATCCCGAAGACGCGCGACGCCGCGGCGATATCGAGTTCAATGGCATACTTGGCGATGCCGTAGGGATCTTCCGGTTGCGGTTGCGTCTCTTCGGAAAGCGGGACTTGCCCAGCGCCGTAGACTGCGATCGAACTGGCGAACGTGAAGTGACGGGCCTGATGGTGGACTGCGGCGTTGATGAGGCGGGTCGACGCGACGAGGTTGTTCTCGTAATTGAAGCACCGGATGTGGTGGGAGAGGCCTTCGGCTGCGTACGCGGCGAAGTGGTAGACGTAGTCGAACGGTCCCGCCTCCGACCAGAGGCGGTCGACGAAATCCTGTTGGCGCAGGTCGCCCTCGATGAACCGGACCCCATCGCCGACATTGTAGCGGAAGCCGCCGCTGAGATTGTCGACCCCGACCACCTCCATGCCGAGCCCCAGGCAGGCATCGGCAAGGTGTGATCCGATGAAGCCCGCTGCTCCGGTGACCAAGGCCCGTGGTGGATTCATGGATGCGGATGTTGGATGTCGGCGTGGGACTGTGCTGGAAGGGTAGCCCGGAAAACAAACTGGAAACCGAACAATCCGGGCCGCACTCGGCAGGCGAACTGGTCGAGCGATGGCCGGAGCGGACCCGTCCAGCGGGTGCCGGGAAAGCCACCGTCGGCCATGGATTCTTCGACCTGCCATCCGCTTCCCGTGATGAGTTGGTGAGCGGAATGCCAGTCGAAGAAGCGCAGATGGGTGTCATCCATGAGGCCTCCCTGCGTGTAGCGGAAATGGCCCGCGAGAAAGCGCAGGCGCTGCCGCCAGAAGAGGATGTTGGGGAGGCCGATGACCAGCCATCCGCCGGGGCGGACGATACGGCGAAGCGATCGGAGCAGGCGTGCGGGGTCTGCGAGGTGCTCCAGAACATGGCTGGCCACGACGCCGTCGTAGAGGACCGCATCGGTTGGCTCCCAACGATCCAGGTCCGCCTCGATGACCTGATGCAGCCTTGTCCGGGCGAGTTCTGCCTCGGTCCCCTGGATGGTGACGCCGGTGACCTCACAGGGACCGGATGCCCGAAGCCACGCACCGAAAGATCCGTCGCCGCAACCCAGGTCCAGGAGGCGTCCGGCGCTTGAGGGGATCATCCGGGCGACGGCCTGATTCACACCGCCATAGACGGCTCGATTCATTTCGATTCTCCACCGATGGGTTCCCGGGAGGACGCGACGAGTTGGTCGAGGCGCTGGGCGATCGGGGCGAGCAGGTCACGATCGGATTCCGGGCGGCGGGGGTTCCTGGGGTGGGGTTCCGGGCTCCGGATCAGACCGCGAAGGTGGAGGAACTGGGCGCAGGTGTGCTTGTAGGCGGGGACTGGGGCCCGGAACGCGAGCATGCCGAGGTATTGGAGCCAGTCGTTGATCTCGAAGAACCGGGCATCGCCGGCGGCCCAGAGCCGATCCCGGGCTGCGAAGGCCTCCACGTGGAAGGCGGAAAGTCCGAGCAGGTAGTCGCTGCCCCACTGGACGAGGTCGATGGCGAGGTCATTGCCGGTGTAGACCCGGAAGTCGGGACGTTCCGAATCCCGGACGGCGAGCCGTTCCCATTCGGCCTGGCGGGAGAGCGAGCTGTGCTTGGCACCCTTGAGCTGCGGGATCGAGAGCATCCTTCGGAAGGTGTCCAGGTCCCAGATCCGGCCGAAGGGAACGAACATCTCCCCGAGTTCAAAGCCGAGGAATTCGTCGCACTCCGAGGCGACGCCGCGGAAGACCTCCACGAGTTCGGTACCGGAGATTTGCTTCACGGCAGAGCAGGGGAAGAGGATCGGGATACCACCGGAGCAGGCGATGGCACCGGCTTCGCGACGGTAAAGCCGACCGGGGTCGCCGGATTCACCTTCGATGAAGGCCCCGGCGACGAAGCGGCGTCCGCGGGCGAGGCTGCCAACGAGGCCCAGGATCTCCAGTCGCTCGGCAGGCGTCAGGAGGTTCGTGTAGCCGGTGTCCATGTTGACCGCTGGCGTCAGGCCGGCCGACCAGGTCCGTTCGACCAATTGGCTGAAGGCGCCCAGATCGACCGAGCCATCCGGTGCGAAGGGAAGGAGGACCGCGGAGATGCCGTCAATGATGCGGTTGGGTCGGATTGGCGGGAGGGTCATGTGCTGGGGAAGGTTTGGAAGCTAGCGGGTGGACTGGGACCAGAACCAGACACCCGCACCCAGACAGGCGAGGAACAGGAAGGCAACCACCACCTTGATCAGCAGCTTGGCTGCCTTCCACGCCACGACCAGCAGCAGGCAGCCCGCGATGATGCCCAGGATCAGGATTCCCGTCGTTCGCCAGTCAATCTGGTTCATGGCTGCCTTCGCGACGGTCTCCGGCCCGGTGGCATCGGGCGCGGCTCAGGTGGAAACGGGGGTGCCGGCCTACCGACGGTTCCGGAGCAGTTCGGCGCCTTGGCGCAGCATCCGTTCAGTCACCTCCCACCCAAGGCAGGCGTCCGTGATGCTGATTCCGTACTGAAGGTTCTTTGGATCCTTCAGGGGCTGGCTTCCTTCGTGGAGATGACTTTCCAGCATCACGCCGATGATCGCCGTGTTGCCCTCGAGCCGTTGGGCGATGAGGTTCTGCCAGACTTCTTCCTGACGCGAGTGGAGCTTTCCGGAGTTGGCATGGCTGCAATCCACCATCAACGCAGGGGGAAGACCGGCCTTGGCGAGGGACGCGGCCGCTTCCGCGATCGAGGCGGAATCGTAGTTTGTCCGCGCTCTGCCGCCCCGGAGTACAACGTGGCCATCCTCGTTTCCGGTCGTCTGGACCACCGAAACCGCCCCCATCTCGTCAATCCCAAGGAAGTGATGCGGATGGCGTGAGGAGAGCATGGCATCAATCGCAATCTGGAGGGATCCGTCGGTGCCGTTCTTGAAACCCACCGGCATGGACAGGCCGCTGGCCATCTCACGATGGGTCTGGCTTTCGGTGGTCCGCGCACCAATGGCGGCCCAGCTGACGAGGTCGGCGATGTACTGGGGGACGACGGGATCGAGGAACTCGGAGGCTGCCGGGAGACCGAGTTCGTTGATGCCCATCAGGAGCCGGCGTGCGGTCCGGAGGCCGGACTCGACGTCATAGGATCCGTCGATATGCGGGTCGTTGATGAGCCCCTTCCAGCCGATGGTCGTGCGCGGCTTCTCGAAGTAGACGCGCATGACGAGTTCGAGTTGGTCGGATACCTCCGGCGCGAGCGTGGCCAGCCGGCGGGCATATTCCATCGCGGCGTTGGGATCGTGGATGGAGCAGGGGCCCACGACGACCAGCAGGCGGGGATCCTGACAACGGAGGATCCGTTGCACATCATTTCGGCCCCGGACCACGGTGGCGGCTGCCGACTCGGAAATCGGGAGCGCGTGCTTGAGCTCGCGCGGGGCCAGCAGGGGCCGGTTGGTGATGACCCGCAGGTCACTGATTCGTTCCATATCCTGCGAGGATCCTAACGGGAGTCATCCCCGCGGGAAATGCCGAATCTGAGTCTGTGCTGGCGGGGGTTGCCTCACTTCATTGGTTTCAAGAGACGAAAAAGGCCGCCACTCCCCGTGGAGTGGCGGCCTCTGGAACTGGGGGATCCGTGCAAGCGTCCGGATCAGGAATTCTTGTCCCAGCCGTAGTCGAGCGGCTTGATCGGGCGGCCCATGCCGTCGGTGACCTTGCGGGTCTTCTCGTCGAAGTAGCACATGACACCCAGACGGTCGGACGTCTCCGCGAGGGAGATGACGGTCTGAACCTTGACGGCGAGGTCGATGCCGGCGTTGGGCTGCTTGTTGGCGCGGATCGACTCGTAGAAGTTCTTGTGGTGGGCCGCGACGCTTTCTCCGGGGAAACCCTCGGAAGTCTGGGGATCAATCTCCTCCGCAAACGGGCGCTCCGGGTTGAGTTGCACCTTGTTTCCGGCCATGTCGAGCGTGGCCATGTGACCGCGGATCCGCTCCTGGGTGCCCTGCTCATTCACGCTCGAAGACGTGATGTGCATGACGTAGCCGGACGGGAACTCGGCGATCAGCTGGATGATCTCGGCGACGTCGCGCTCGTACTTGGTTTCCTGCTCGGGCTTGCGGCCTTCCTTGCGAAGGTCCGTCTTGAAGGCCTTGCTGCCGACGGCAGCGACGCGGGTCGGGAACTCCGGGTTGCCGGTGGCGAGCATGTAAGGATGCAGCTTGTGGGGGAAAAGGTCGCCCAGAAGGCCGGAGCAGTACGGGTGGTACTTGCGCCACCGGAAGAAGTGGTCGGGATCGAATGGACGGCGGGCCTTGATCTGCTTGCCGAGCCAGAGATCCCAGTTGATGTCGTTGGCGGTTGCCCACGGTTGGAGGGTGTAGTTCCACTCGCCCCAGGGGTTGTTCCGCATGTAGCTGCCCTGAAGCATGGTGATCGGGCCGATCTTTCCAGCCCGGATCCACTCGGCAGCCTTGTGCCACTTGCGGTCAGAGCAGCCCTGCGACCCGACGTTCAGGAGCTTGCCGGTCTTCTTGACGGTATCGTAGAGCTCGAAGGCCTCACCGAGGTACCGGGTCATGGGCTTCTCGACATAGACGTGCTTGCCGGACTCGAGGGCCGCCTTGGAGACCGGCGTGTGCCAGTGATCGACCGTGGCACAGAAGATGACGTCGATATCCTTCCGCTCCATCAGCTTGCGGTAGTCCTCGTACCCTTGTACGTCCGCCTTGGTCTTGTCCTTGATCCGCTTGATGTTGTCTGCCACCCGGTGCTTGGAGACGTCGCAGACCGCGGCGAGCGCGACGTTGTTCTCCTGGTAGTGCTCGAGGTTCTGGCCGACGTGGGCGCCGCCGCCCTGACCGCCGACGCCGACGAAGCCGAGGACGAGTCGTTCGTTGGCGCCGGTGACGTTGACAGAAGGCGCCTGATTCTGGCCGTAGACCGGCGTCCGGAGGCTGCCGGCGGCTGCCAGGACACTGGCGGCCGCTGTGGAGCGCTTCAGGAACTGTCGGCGCGTGGTGCTCACGGACCCTGTGGATTGATCGTGGGAGGACATAGGATTCCTAATCTGTTTTCCGGTGGATGACCGAAGGCTACCCGCCATGTGGGCCGGGTCAACGCGCGATTCCAGCCGGGGTCCGCGATGCGACGCGCCGAATCGAGGGGGACATTCAATTCCGGTTGGCTGCCGCGGAGGGTTTTGGGCGGGATCCGAGGGAACGGTTTGGAATTCGCGGGGACTGGTTGCACCCTGCCCCCATGACGAATGTGAATCTTCGACGCGGGTCCGGCATTGGCCGGGCAGGATGAGACATCGTGGAACGGAGTCGGGTGCCCAGGTCGTTCGCCGCAGCACCTGGGCTGTTTCCCGCCGGGTGGCAGCCTACCTCCGCCCCTACCCCGGAATGGCCATGGCCACCGTGGGATGCGCCCTCGTGGCCCAGGCGGCCTCCTTTGCCTACCCGAAGCTGACCCAGTACATCATCGACGATGTCCTGGGGCAGGGGCGCGCCGACCGTTTGGGCTGGGCGATCGGTGGTCTGGCGGTGGCTTACCTGTTTCGTGATGCCTTCAACAGCCTTCGGATCCGCCTCAACAACGCGTTCGAACAGGCGGTTATCCTGGATTTGCGCAAGCAGGTCTTCGGACGGTTGCAACGGCTGCCGGTAGGGTGGTTCGACCAACGGACCAGTGGCGACCTGATGACCCGGGTGATCGAGGATGTGAACGCGATGGAACGTTTGCTCATCGATGGCACCGAACAGGGCATCGTGGCCATCGTAGGAATCGGGGGAGTCCTCGGATTCCTGTTCGCGACCAATGCTCCGCTGGCCTGGATTGCGATGGTTCCGATCCCGTTCCTCATTGGAGGCGCCGTCTGGTACACGTCGACGGCTGGCGAACGGTACCGTGACCGCTCCCGGGCCAGCAGTGCCCTGAACGCCCTGCTGATGGACAACCTGCAGGGGATCCGCCAGGTGAAGGCCTTCGGTCGTGAGTCCTACGAGGATCGCCGTTTTCATGACCGGGCCGATGCCCTCCGGCGCGGGACGCTTCGGGTGATGCGGGCGTGGGCCTGGTACAATCCCGCCATGTCCTGGTGGGCGGCCTTGGGAACAGTCCTGGTGCTGTGGTCGGGAGGGCAACAGGTCCTTGAAGGGCGCATGACGGCGGGCGAATTGGTCGGGTTCCTCCTGTTCCTGGCCATGTTCTACCAACCGATCAACCAGTTGCATGGACTCAACCAATTGGCGCAGTCCGCCCGGGCGGCAGGCGAAAGGGTGTTCGACATCCTGGATGCCGATCCGGAGCCGATGATGGGCGTGCCGAGCCGTCCCGGTTGGCGGGCACGCGGCGAGGTTGAATTCGAGGAGGTTTCTGCCGGATATGGCGGCGGCAGGACCGTGGTTGGCGGCGTCTCCCTGCATGCTCATCCGGGGCAGGTCATCGCCTTGGTGGGGCCGACTGGCGCGGGAAAAACCACCGTCGCCAACCTGATTCCGCGCTTCCACGAGGTCGATTCCGGCACCGTCCGGGTCGACGGGGAGGATATCCGCGGAATATCCCTGGAGGACCTCCGGAGACAGGTCGCCTTGGTGAGCCAGGAACCGTTCCTCTTCAACGGAACGCTTCGGGAGAACATCCGGTACGGACGACTGGAGGCCACCGAGGCTGAGCTTCAGGCGGCAGTCGAAGCGGCAGATTGTCTGGGCTTCATCCACAGACTGCCTGCAGGACTCGATACCGAGGTGGGCGAACGAGGCGTCCGGTTGAGCGTCGGCGAGAAACAACGGGTCAGCATCGCCCGGGCGCTCTTGAAGGATGCGCCCATCCTGATCCTGGACGAAGCGACTGCGAGTGTGGACACGGCCACCGAGCGGACGATCCAGGCGGCCCTGGACCGATTGATGGAGAACCGGACGAGCTTCGTCATCGCGCACCGCCTCAGCACGATCCGCGACGCGGATCAGATCCTGGTGATCCAGGGCGGAAAGATCGTGGAACGGGGGCGGCACGAGGAGCTGGTCCGTCAGGAGGGTCTGTACCAGCGATTGATTTGGGCTCAGGAAGCAACGAAAGCTTTGGAAGTCGCTTGAGTTCTGTTATTTCGAACCCAGCTCGGACGCTCGGAAGATTTCTCAAGTGAGGGATTTGGGTTTGACAGTATCCGGGTGGGTACCTACAAAGCGTCAACAATCCATGTTTTGGATCGACCAGGCTGAAGAAGTAACCGCGATTCTCGTATGAAGAAGCTAATCAAGGCAGCAGGCCTCTTGACGGCAGGCGCCGCAATCTCGACCGCCGCCTTCGCCGAAGGCCCCTACACCCTGAGTGCGGGTCTACGTGGTTTTTACGACGACAACATTTTCACCGGCAACAACAAGGTCGACATCGACGGCGACGGGCTCGCTGATCAGCGCAAGCAGTCGAGCTTCGGCTTCGAGGTCACCCCGGGTGTCCGCTTCTCGGTGCCGTTGGACAACACGACGCTTTCCGCCGGCTACACCTACGGTCTCCGCTACTACGAGGATCGCCCGGGTCGATCCTATGACCAGTTCCACCTGGCCGACGTGAAGGTGGACCATGCGTTCAACGAGCGCTACAAGGTCAGCCTGTTCGACAATTTCGCGGTCGCTCAGGAGCCTGAGCAGGTCGGCAGTTCCCCCGGGGCCCCCAACAGCCAGCTCCTCCGCGCCGAGGGCTCGAACCTCCGCAACACGGCGGGTGTCGACTTCACGGCTGCCCTTGCTTCCCAGTGGAGCGCCGTGCTGGGCTACCGCAACAGCTACTACGACTACGAGGCTCAGCAGTTCGGTGATTTCCTCGACCGCATCGAGCATCTTCCGTCCCTCGGTCTTCGCTACCAGTTGGACCCGAAGACGGTGACGTCGCTCAACTACCAGTACGGCGACAACAACTACAAGACGGCCAACGAGCGTGACTCGAGGTCCCACTACTTCTTCGCCGGTGTGGACCACTCGTTCACGGCCCGGTTGGTCGGTGCGGTCCGCGCTGGTGCGCAGATGATCGAGTGGGATAACGCTCAGGGCGGCCAGCGCGCTGATGCAACGAACCCGTACATTGATGCCAACCTGACCTACGCTTACAGCGAGGGCAGCACGGCCCAGTTGGGTGTTCGTCACGGCCGCAATGCGACGGACCTCGTCGGGGTCCTCGACCAGCAGTCCACCTTGGTTTACGGCTCCATCAACCACCAGATCACGGCCCGCCTGCGTGCGTCGCTCGTCGGCCAGTACCAGAACGCTGAGTTCGTCGGTGTGGTCGATGGCGTGGGTGCCGATGGCAGTTCGGAAAACTTCGTGTCTCTCGGGTTCACGCTGAACTACCAGATCAACACTTACCTCTCGGCCGAAGCGGCTTACTACTTCGACCGCCTGAGCTCGAAGATCGACTTGCGCGACTACGATCGTAACCGCGTGTTTGTCGGAGTTCGCGCCACCTACTGAGCTGAAGTCGGCTCTCGACGGGAGGCTGGAATTTTTTCAGCCTCCCTTTTTTGTATCGAATGGAAGCGACGCATAACCTCGCCCCGGCAGCTTCGTCGACAGACTCGAAGCTGCATTTCCTCGACTACTGGCGGATCATCCGGCTCAGGAAGGCGATCATCCTGACGGTTCTGTTTCTGGTCGTGGCCACCGTAACTGTGGTCACCTACTTCCTGACGCCAATGTACGTGAGTACGGCGGGCATGAAGGTGGAGAAGGATACGCCGGACGTGATGGCCTTCGGTGGTATCGGGATGCCGTCACAACCGTTCGATCCCTATTTCTTCAATACGGAGTTCGAGGTTCTCAAGTCGCACAAGATCCTGGACGAGGTCATCACCAAGCTGAACCTGAATCAGGTTTATGCCCAGCGGTTGAAGGCTCCGGAGATCACGGTCCAGCAGGCCTACGAGATCGTTTCGCGCAATGTGGAGGTCAAGCAGCGCAAGAACACCTCGATCATTGAGATCAGTGCGTACGATCAGGACAAGAAGTTGGCTCGCGATATCGCGGACAAGGTGGCGGAGGTTTATGAGACTGAGCGGAATACGCAGCGCAACCAGCGACTGACCCGGGGGTTGACGACTCTTTCGAACAAGCTGAACGAATTGGAGAATCAGGTCACGATCGCCCAGAAGATGGTCGATGACTTGCGCAGTTCCGGCGTGGGCGATTCGGATCTGGCCTCAGAGGGCTCTCAATTGGTGAGCATGCGGGGGCAGACGATGGCGCGGTTGGATGCCAACCGGACGCAGTTACGGACGGAGGTGGTGGCCCAGGAGCAGATTGTTGCCACGGTTCGAGGTATCCAGCAGAAGGATCCGGAGGGGCTGCGCTACTTCCTCGCTTCGTCAGCGACGCTGACCACCCCGGAGTTGACGACGTTGATCGGCAGCCTGAACCAAGCCGAGCAGCAGCGGGATTCCCTCCTGACAAAGCTTGGGCCTGAGCATCCGGAGGTGAAGAACGTCCAGACGGTTTTGTCGCGTGTGAACCAGCAGATCAACCGGGAGGTTGCGGGCATCACGGCGGCGTTGGAGAGCAAGCTGCAGGGCAATCTGCGTGCGGTGGAAGACCTGCAGAAACAGATTCAGGAAGCGCGATCTGATCACGCGCGGGACATTGCCTCGGCCGCGCCTTATAGCCGGGCCAAGCAGGATCTTGAAACGAAGCAGCGGGTTCGTTCGGCGATGCAGATGGAGCTGAACCAGCAGATGATCAATGGCGAGATTTCGAGAGCCAGCTCGGTCATGATCATCGACCACGCCTTGGTGGGACTGAATCCGGTCAAACCGAACAAGCCGGTCTATATCGCAGCGGGCGGCGTGGCTGGCTTGCTGCTGGGTTTCCTCCTCGCGTTCTTCATCGAGTATCTCGACACGAGCGTGAAGACGATCGACGACGTGGAGCAGGCGCTGGGTGCGCCGGTCCTCGGTGTCATCCCGCAGAATGTCGGTCCCCTGATCCGGGAAGGTCCGGACAGTCCGCACGCCGAAGCGTACCGGGTCCTCCGGACGAACATCCTGTTTTCGCGCAAGGATCCGAACCAGCGCACGATGACGGTGGTTTCGGGCGGCGCCGGCGAGGGCAAGTCGACCACGATCTTCAATCTGGCGACGATCTTTGCGCAGCAGGGATCCCGGGTGCTGATTGTGGACTCCGACTTGCGGCGTCCCAGCCTGCACAAGATCCTGGAAGTCTCGAACGCGATTGGTCTGACGAACTATCTGCTTCGGCAGATGAAGTTGGACGAGGTGGTGCAGACGACGCCGCAGCCGGGCTTGGACTTCCTTCCGTCGGGCAAGCTGCCCAGCAGTTCGGTGGGCATCCTGAACTCCCAGCAGATGAAGGAGTTCATCGAGGAAGTGAAGAGCCGCTACGATTTCGTCTTCTTCGATTCACCTCCGATCATGGGTGTGTCGGACGCCTCGATCCTGGTCAGCGAGGTCGATATGGCCGTGCTGGTGGTCCAGTATCGCAAGTATCCGCAGCAGATGACGCTCCGGGCCAAGCAGATGGTCGAGAAGATCGGGGGCCCTGGCTGTCTGTTGGGCGTGGTGTTGAACAACATCAACATCTCCCAGGACAGCTACTACTACTACTACAGCGGCTACTACTACGACTACTACTCGAAGAACGACGAATCGACGCCGGACTCCGAGAAGAAGGGTCGCAAGAAGAAGTCGGGCGGATCCTCCGGCGAACCGGACGCGGTGGAAGTGAAGCCGAAGTATTGAACGGGCGTCCGAGCAGGCAGACTACGATGGTATGAGATCTTCAATTCGAAGCGGCCTTGGATACTGGTGTTCGGCCTTGGTTGCGATCATCGCAGCCTCCTGCCTCCTGTCGCTGCGTTGCGCAGCGGAGGACAAGGCTCCTTCCAAGGCCCCTGTGGCAGCGGAGAGGGGCAACGATATCCTCAACGTGGGCGACAAGGTTCGGGTGGTGTTTGACGTGCCCTTGTCGTCGGCTGGTTCACCACCGACCGAGATGCAGATCCCGGAGAACGGCGAACTCACCTTGCATCTGGGTTACAAGTTCGACTTCAAGGGCAAGCGCCGGAATGTTCTGGAGCAGGAGATTCGTTCCTTCTACGTGGACAAGGGTCTGTACAAAATCATCAACGTGACGATTGAGGTTCTGCCTCGACCGATCACGGTGGGTGGTCAGGTTCGCATCCCGAAGGACTATCCGCATCAGGGACAGTTGACTGTCTTGAAGGCCATTGACATGGCGGGTGGCTTCACGGAGTACGCGAACACGAAGAAGGTGACCCTCATTCGCGATGGGAAGACGATCATCGTGGACTGCAAGAAGGCGCTTCAGGACCCTGCCAAATATGATGTTCCTGTGTTTCCCGGGGACAGCATCAACGTGAAGAAGGGCTGGTTCTGACCGCTTGCGGTCCGGGTAGGAACTGACCGTCCTACATGATCGAGCTGAAGATCGTCGCCGGCCCTGATAGTGGGCGACGCTTTGTTTTCGATTCCCTGCCGTTGCGGGTTGGGCGGTCGAAGGAGATGGATCTGGTCGTCGCCGGCCCGGGTGTCTGGGATCATCATCTGGACCTTCAAGCCACGTCCCAAGGGCGGATCGGGATACGATCGCAGGGTGGGGCTTCGGTTTTGATCGATGGTGAGGCAGTTACCGAGGGGCCGCTTCGCAACGGAGCTGTCATCGACTTGGCGGGAGCCCGCATCCGCTTCGCGATTTCGCCGGGTGAGCAGCGTTCATTGGTCGGTCGCGAGCGGCTGTTTTGGTTGGCCGCTGCGGTTCTGGTTGGTGTGCAGGTGACGCTATTGGTCGCGACGGGACTTCGATCCTGATGGGCGGCATCCGTGCTGGGTGGGTTAGCCGTCGGACGGGAGTGTCCGCGAGCCCTGCTCCGTCAGTACGTTGTTCACCAAGTCCAGCCATTGCAGGCTGAGGATCTCGTAGGAGCAGTTCCGCTGCGCAATCCCGGGCAAGGTTTGCCGGACGTCGAGGGAGGCGGGATTGCTGACCAGATGGCGAATGCGCTCGGCAAGCCGTGTGGGGTAAGCGTCGTCGACCTCTCCGTCGTAGGGCACGAGCATGGATTCGGGCAGGAGGACCGCAGCATCTCCAACCTGGCTGGCGAGGATGAAGCATCCGGCGGCCATGTATTCCGGGATCTTGCCGGTGGTGCGGACCTGCCCGGGCAGGTTGTTGGTCTGGGTGGAGAGGGCGACGTCGAGAAGACGCATGTAGGTGGGAACCTCCGCGTAGGGAATCCTGCCCGTGAAGACGATGCGATCCTGGACTCCCTGACGGCGGGCTTCCTCGTGAAGCCAAGGCTGTCCATTGCCATCCCCGATGAGCACTGCGGTGACCGGGAGGTCGCGGAGTGCGGTCATGGCTCGGATGAGGTCCCATCCGTAGCAGATCTGGAGTCTGGGGCTCCAGACCTGGGATCCCATGAGTCCGACCACGAACCGGCCGCCCAGCCCAAGTCGGGTGCGGAGAGCTTCGACCGCGCCTGGAGGCACGGATTGCTGTTCCGCGTAACCATCGAGGATCCGCGCTGCGGGGAGGCCCTTTTGCTGAAGGTACTCGGCATGGCGGGTTCCCCGGACAACGATCCTGGAGGCGGTTCGCCAGGCGGACTGCTCGATCATCCACAGCAAGGGGAGCCGCCAACCGGCTCCGATCCCTGAGCGACGGGCCATTTCGAAGATGACGTCCCCGGTGTCCAGGAGGAATGGCAAGCCTGAGAACCGTCGGCGCCAAACCGCCATCGGCGCGCCTGGCAGGGCAGTGTTGAGGACGTAGAGAAGGTCGGGATGTCCCGCCTGCAGCGCCTGTTTCCATCGGCGGGCGGTCTCGGAGCGTGAGCCTTCACGGAACAGGAATTCGACGGAGCCAGAGGGAGCCCGTTGAGTGAGACCGCGAGCGCGAACGGCCTCGATGCTGTTCGGGCTGCCGTGAACGAGAACTGTGACCTTGGGCAAGCTCACTGGGTGGATCGCTCGGCGTGGATGGCCCTGTAGATCTTCAAGACCTCGTCGGCGTTGTGATCCCAGGAGGTGGCAATAGCCGTCTCGCGGCCTGCCTGTCCCAGCCGGGCAGCCAGCTTCGGGTCGGCGCGCAAACGGGAGAGTTGGGATCGGATCGAGTCCGCTTCCTGCGGCTTGCAGAGGAGGCCGTTGATCCCGTCCTGGACGAGTTCGGCAACTCCGATCGAGTCGCCGAGCACGACAGGAATGCTGGAGGCCATGGCTTCGGATCCGACCATTCCGAAAGGGTCGTAATCGCTGGGATACACGAAGACGTCGACAGCCCGGAAGGCGAGTTCCGGGTGAGCTTCATAGCCCCAGAAGGTGATGCGATTGAGGACGCCGAGTGAGCGGGCCAGTTCCCGATACTTGGCGGGCTCCGAGCGGGAGATGACTAGGAGGTGGGCTTCCCGGAAGAAGGGCAACTGCTGGATTACCTGGTTGAGGCCCTTCACGGCTTCGCCAACAAACAGCCAATGCCAATGATTGGCCGGAAGTCGGAACCGGGCCTTGAGCTCAGCGAGCTCGCCGGCGTTGGCGGGGGGGCGGAACTGGTCCGTGTTGGTCCCGTGATGCAACACCGCGGTGGCCTTGTTCCATCCGTACTCCGCGCGTATTTCCTCCGCGAGACACCTGGAAATCGCGATGAGGTGCGAGGCGCGTCGTTGGCGGTAGAACGCCCGTTCCAGAGGCGTGACCATCTGGATGAACCAGCGGGCCCTGTGGCGATGGATTGCCATGGAGCGGGCGCGGGCCGCGTTGCAGATGTGTCCGGTGATCACATCTGCGCTCCAGCCTGTGAGGCCCTGTGCGTGGATGACGTCCGGTTTGTCCCGGCGCAGCAGACGTTCGGCGGCAGGCAGGAAGCTGAGGACCGTTGTGAGGACGTTCCAGCGGATGGCGGGGACCTTGACCCAGCGGACGTGCTGGACATCGGGTGCGTTGAACGTGTTTGCGTAGACGGTGAACTCGCACTTGCCGGCGAGTCGCCTTGCGATCTCGACGCCGTAGCGGCCCTGGCCGAAGTTGGCGTCGAAGTCGTGGACGACGAAGGCGACTTTCATGGGGTGAAGGGCGGCTGCGATGATCGGCAACGGAGCATTTGGGGCGAGGTTGGGCTTCGGAGGAAGGGGAGGCAATAGCCACTATTTGGGCGGGAATGGAGGGTCACCGGGCTTGAGTGAAGTTCGACGCTGGCGTAGAAGGAGGGACAAGACCTTTCTATGTCTCCCAATCGTTCATCGTATCTGGCGCAGCAGACTCTCGGCATCATCATGGGTGGCGGGCAGGGGACCCGCCTGTTTCCCCTGACGCGGGAACGCTCGAAGCCAGCGACTCCCTTGGCGGGCAAGTACCGACTGGTCGACATCCCGATTTCGAACTGCATCAACTCGGGCATCACGCGGATGTACCTGTTGACCCAGTTCAACTCTGCGTCGCTGCATCGCCACATCTCCCAGAGCTTCAAGTTTGACCATTTCAACGGTGGGTTTGTGGAGATCCTGGCTGCGGAGCAGACCTTCTCGAACACGTCCTGGTACCAAGGAACGGCAGATGCGGTTCGAAAGAATCTGGTCCACTTCAGGAACAACGATTTCGCGTATGCGCTGATCCTGTCCGGTGACCAACTTTACCAGATGGACTTCAGCGACATTGTGCGGGCGCACGTCGAGAAGTCGGCCGACCTGACCATCGCCACGCTGCCTGTTCCGGCTCGGGAGGCAGGAGCGTTGGGGATTCTTGAAATGAACGGCGAGAACCGCATCACCCGGTTCGTTGAAAAGCCGAAGGAACCGGCGGTCCTGGAATCGCTGCGGTTGGACCGTGGGCAGTACGGGCCGCTGGGGATTTCGAGTCAGGATGACCTGTATCTGGCTTCGATGGGCATCTACGTCTTCAACCGGGACGTCCTCTTTGAGTTGCTGAACAACAGCCTGACCGACTTCGGGAAGCACATCATCCCCGGCGCCATCAGTTCGCACCGGGTGTTTTCCTATGTGTTCCAGGGCTACTGGGAGGACATCGGGACGATCCGGAGCTTCTTTGACGCGAATCTGGACCAGGCCGCGGACCATCCGAAGTTCAACTTCTTCACACCCCCGGTCTTCACACGTCCCCGCTTCCTGCCGGCGTCCAAGCTGAACGGTGCGGCCATCGACCATGCGGTGATCGCCGACGGCTGCATCATCAACAATGCCCGGATCCAGCATGCGGTGATTGGGGTTCGCTCGATGCTGCAGGAAGGCTGCTTCCTGAACCGGGTGGTGATGATGGGGGCGGACTACTTCGATACACCGGCTCGGAGTTCCAAGCCGGAAAACCTCGGGATCCCGGTGGGTGTCGGGGCCGGCACCCGGATCGAGAACGCGATCATCGACAAGAACGCGCGAATCGGTGAGGCCTGTGTGCTGTCGCCTGCGGGGAAGCCCGAGAACTTTGACCACCCCCTCTACTACATCCGGGACGGGATCCTGATCGTCCCGAAGAACGGGGTCATTCCGCCGGGTACGATCGTGTGAGATCGGCGGTGTTTCCGCTGTTCTTTTCGCGGGTTGGCCGTTTCCATCGTGGGGTCTGATGCATGCCTTTACGACGTCCCGCGGTGGTCGGAGCCGGAGTTTTCGGGGTCTTGGACTCTTTGGATTCTCTGCCTGGGTGATGGCGGTGCCCTTGATGGCGCAGCCTGTCATCACGAGTCAGCCCCTGGGGGCTACGCATTATGAAGGTCAGGCGGCGACCTTCAGCGTTACGGCGACCGGGGCAGCGCCCTTGCGCTACCAGTGGCGACAGTCAGGGGACGGCTTGGAAAACCAGACGAACTCAACGCTGGTCCTGACCAACCTGACCCTTCGCCAGAACGGCATCTACTCGGTGGACGTCTCGGATGCTGCCGGAACCACCCGCAGCTCTGGAGCTGTGCTCTCGGTGCTGGCCAAGCCCTTCCCGACCTTTGGCTTTGGTCCGTACCAGTTGGGTTCCACGCCCGAGGTTCCCATCCAGTACCTCGCCTATGGCGGCGAGACGAACCTCCAGTTTTCGGTTGGCTACAATACCAACGCGCTCGCCAATCCCCGTTTCATTTCCTCCCTGACCAACCGGGTCGTGCCGGTGGCGGCGGGTCGGTTGGCGGGACCTGCCGGTGAGGTCGGTGGGACGTCTGCGGAGGTCCAGACGGACGCCTCCAGCAATGGGTTCTTCGGTGTTCGGATTGCCCTCCCTTCCTCGATGGCTCTCGCGCCGGGCGTCAATCCGCTGGGGCGATTGGTCTTTGACCAGCGTGAGGGTGTCGGTGCCTTCGAGGCAGCGCTCGGATACGTTGGAACTCCGCTGGCACTCCTGGCGGGTCCCCTGGCCGGAACCAATGCTGCCGCCTTGGCGGGCGCCATCGGGCCGGTCGTTCAGGTGGCCAGCAGTCCGGTCCTGGATCCGCAATCCGGCCTGTTCCTGCAGCGCGTCCACATCGGTAATCCCGGAGTCAGCACGCAGGCCCAGGTTCGCGTCACTGTGGCTGGGTTGACGAACGATTCGCTTGGCATCCCCATCCGGGTCTATAATTCCCTCGGCACGAATTCGTCCGGCGAGGCCATGGTGTTCTCGGCAGACCTCCCGCCTGCCTCGGCGCGGGTATTGGGAATCGAGTACTACGTGGCGGACCTGACCACCGTGCCAAAGCCGGTTTTTGCGACCGAGCAGGTGACGACCCTCTCGGTGCCCTCATTGAGCGTGCGCACCCTGGCGGTGGATCGGGCTTTGTTCTTCACGAACTCGACCTTTCCGGCGGGAGCGTTCCTGATCGAATTCCCCACGGAGTTGGGTCGCAATTATTTCGTCCAGTACACCACCTCCCCCGAGCTGTTTGGACAGGGTTCAGCGAATGTCCGTACGGCGCGTCCGGCCATTCCGGGGACGGGTTCACGGGTGCAGTGGATTGACTACGGCGCCCCGAAGACGGAATCAGCGCCGGGCGCCACCAACCGCTTTTACCGGGTGATTCTTGGACTTTGAGCGGGGTGGGATGCTGGAGAGTCAGTTTTTCAAACAAGCGTTTCGATCGACATGAAGAAGCTCGTTTTGCGGCAAGCGTTGGCGTCCGTTGGACTCACTGCTTTTGCGGTGGTCGCCCAAGGTCAGGAACTCCGACCCGCTCCCGGATTCTGGGTTCGGACCGGTGCGGTCATCCGGCACGGTTACAACGTCCAGTTCACGGATTCGTCCGCGCCCTTGCCTGCGGGTGAGGGCAACTACGCGAACGGGTTCGTCCGCCCCTCGGTGAGCACGAACTCGCCGTACACATGGAATTGGGGCTACCAAGACGCATCCCAGGTCCAGGGCACGACGGTCGCCTATGAGCGCTTTGACTCGCGGCCTCGGGTTGGGACGCTGGAATCAGGAACGCAGTCTGCGTTTGGCGGCGAGTTGAGGGCGGGATTTGAGGCCTTCCGCTTCGAGGTTTTCGAGCGTGATGTCCGGTTCGGACTTGAGGCGGGCTATTCCTTCTCGAGCCTTTCTGCATCGGCTTCGGGAAATGTGACGGGCAGTGCCTCCCACACCCGCGGCGTCTACTCGCTGGTCGGACCGGGTGGCACGCCCATCATCCCCCCGACCGCGCCCTATCAGGGAACGTTCAACGGCCCTGGGCCGGTGATCCAGCTGGCGCCGGCCAGCATGAACACGCTCACCGGGGTGGGAACCTCCACGGCCCAGTTCGGCCTCGATGCGGACATCCACACCTTCAAGTTCGGTCCCTATTTCGAGCTCCCGCTTTCCCGTCGGTGGGTGGTCGGACTGAGCTTCGGGTACTGCACGGTCCTTCCGGATTCCGAGTTCACCATCGATGAGGTGACCTCGTATCCCGGCACGGGCATCCCCGGTTCGACCTTGAAGAGGACGATCCGGCGTTCGGACTGGCAACCCGGCGGCTACGTCGAATTGCGGGCGAACTTCGAGATCAATCGCCGCCTGGGCGTCTACGTTGCCGGCGAGCTCCAGTACAACGAAGCCCTCGAGTTCGGCGGCGAAGGGCGGACGGCCCGCGTCGATCTCGGTGGCATCTACGGAGCGTCGGCCGGTGTCCGGCTCAACTTCTGAGCCGATGTCCTCCGCGATCTGGAGGAATGTTCGAGGCTTGGGCTGGGTGGTTTTGTGGGTGGGTATCCTGGGCGGTTGTGCCGCCAGCGGTTCCCGTAAGCCGGGTGCGGATGGCGGAACCAACGCGGTTGACGTGATCCGTCCCATGGATGGGTCGGTCGGTCGGATCGTCCGGGTGCAGGCGCCCTTGAAGTTCGTGGTCGTGGACTACCGGTTGAACCAGCCTCCGGCGCCCGAACAGCGATTGGTTGTCCTTCGTGACGGTGAACGGGTCGCCGAACTCAAGGCGGGGTACATCCGTCGCGAGACCACGGTTTCCGCTGATATCCTGTCGGGCGAACCCCGCGATGGGGATGAAGTGCGGATCGACGAAGGGGCTGCGCCGGTCGCGCGTTGAACCCCAACCGGCAGACGCCGTGGATCAGCTCAGGTTGGGCAGGGGACCCGTGCTATCGGCGAACTTCTTCATGTCGACCCCGGTCCGCTGGAGGAGCGACAAGTGGAGGTTGGCCATCGGGGTCTTCCGAGCGTAGGTGAGGTGTCGACCCGGGGAGATCGTGCCGCCGCCCCGGCCGGCCAGGATGAGCGGCAGGTTTTCCGGGTTGTGCGAGTTGCCATCGCGCATGCCCGCACCGCACAGGATCATCGAATGGTCCAGCAACGTGCCCTCGCCTTCGCGGATGGACTTCAATCGGGACAGCAGATACGCGAACTGCTCCTGATGCCATCGGTTGATCCGCCGGTACATCTCGAGCTTGGTTTCGTCGCCTTGGTGGTGGCTGTTCTCGTGGAATCCCCCCTTCACGCCGTCCAGGAAGGTGAAGTCACGTCCGGAAACTGCGTTGCCAAACATGAAGGTGCTGACCCGGGTCGAGTCGGTCCAGAACGCCAGCGTCAGGATGTCGAGCATCAGTCGGACATGTTCGGTGTGCGTCACACCGCGTTCCGAAACCTTGCCCGGATCCCGGAACGGATTGAAGGAATCCACTTTCTGTCCGAGCCGCTCGATCTCCTTCCGGGCCAGCGGATCGACGAGGATCTGCTCCCGTTGCCGACGCGTCTCGAACTCGATGCGCTTTTCGACCGATCGGACCGACTCAAAGTACTCGTTCAACTTCTGGCGATCCGCGCCGCCCAGCTCGCGTTGGAGCCGGCGTGCATCTTCCGCGACCAGATCGAGCACGCTTTGATCGTGTCCGAGTCCACCCTTCCGGGCGGATGGGTTCGACCGGAACAGCCGGTCAAAGGCCAGCTTCGGGTGGACTTCCTTCGGCAGGGGATTGGTCGGGGTCGACCAGGAGATGTGGGCGCCGTAGAGCTGGGTGAAACCGACGTTGGTGTCGACGCCTGTGGCGGGCGGTTCGATTCCGAGTTCCAGTGATGCGACCGGTGTGAAGTTCCCATGGCGGGCAGCGATCAGCTGGTCCATCGAGGTATTCCCTGCGCACAGGTTGTTGCCGGTCGTACGGGTGATGGTCGTGCTGGTGAGCCAGCCGCCGGTCTTTACGTAGTGGCCGTCGCCGGTGTTCGTCGCGGCGTTCCAGAGGTGGGTCAGGACGAGGATGTCGGACTTGTGCGGAGCCAAGGGCTCGAGGATGGAAGAGAGCTCGAAGTTGGCCCCATCGCCCTTCGGGGTCCAATGATGGGCGTTGACGCCGTTGGGCATGTAGAGGGCTGCGAAGCGGATGGGATGCTTCGAACCCTTTTCGGCGCGGTTGCTTGTCTCAGGCTCGCTGCCCAATCCCTTCAGGGGTCGCAGTGACTCCAGCAGCGGCAGGCTCATCAGGACCCCGGCGCCCCGCAGCATCCGACGACGTGTGACTTTCCCGGCGAACATCCCAGACCCTTACCACAGGCTGTATCCGGGGCAAGGAATGGAACCGGCCCGCAGGCAAGCAAAAGGGCTGGACCGATGCCTTGGCAACGATCCAGCCCTGTCCATCGCAGCCCGACACGCGGGCCGCTGCTCCATCAGGGAGCCATGAAGGTGCCGTTGTCGGTGTCCTTCAGGAGGGACTTGTCATACTCGCGCCGGACGAAGGAGCCCTTGGTGGCGGCGGTGAAGGTGAGGTCGTACTCGTCCCACTTGTCGGCCTTGAAGCGGACGGTGAGGCGAGCGGTGGCAGCGCCGGTCTTCTCGTAGGTGTAGGTGAAGGGGCTGGGATCGCTGTCACCGGTTTCCGTGCCGGCCGTAGCCGAGCTGAAGGTGAGGACGTCCGGGGTCTCGCCGTTGGCGAAGGTGTAGCGGACGCCTTCGAGGGAAGGACCGGCGGGAACTCCATCGACCGTACCGCCGGTGTTGCCGCCGGTGTTGCCGCCCGTACCACCGGTGTTGCCACCCGTGCCGCCGCCGTTGCCGTTGTCAGGCGTGACCGCAGCCGAGGTGAAGGTGCCGTTGTCGGTGTCCTTCAGGAGGGACTTGTCATACTCGCGCCGGACGAAGGAGCCCTGGGTGGCGGCGGTGAAGGTGAGGTCGTACTCGTCCCACTTGTCGGCCTTGAAGCGGACCGTCAGGCGAGCGGTGGCAGCACCGGTCTTCTCGTAGGTGTAGGTGAAGGGGCTGGGATCGCTGTCACCAGTTTCCGTGCCGGCCGCGGCCGAGCTGAAGGTGAGGATGTCCGGGGTCTCACCGGTGGCGAAGGTGTAGCGGACGCCTTCGAGGGAAGGCCCAGCGGGAACTCCATCGACCGTACCACCCGTGTTGCCGCCGGTGTTGCCGCCCGTACCACCGCCGTTGCCGTTGTCGTTGCCAGGGTTGTTCCCCAGAACGCTGAAAGCGCCGTTATCCGTATCCTTGAGGCGACCATCGCGGAACTCGCGGCGGATGAAGGACCCGCGACCCGCGGTAGCAAAGGTCAGTTCGTATTCGTTGGTGCGACCGGGTTTGAAGGTCAAGACGACCTTGGCGCTGTTGGTGCCGGTGGTGGTGTACGAATAGCTGAAGAGGTTCGGCTCGTCGTCGTCGCCGTCATCACCCAGTTCGACGCCGGAGCTGGCCGTCTTGAATTCGAGCCGGTCCGGGTTTTCGCCGCTTTGGAACTGATAGGTCAGGCCAGCCAGCGAGGTGGGCGGTTCAGCCGGGGCGTTCGGGGTGCCGGGATCGACCGGGGGCGGGGGAGGAGTGGTCGGATCAGGAACAACGGCGGGGATCGTGTTGGACACCACGCTGAAGACCCCGAGATCGCGGTCCTTGAGGCGTTCCTTCCGGTATTCCTCGCGGATCCAGGTGCCACGGGCCTGGGTGGTGAAGGTGAACGTGAGGACGTCCTTCTTGCCGTTGCCGTAATCGACGTCGGTGCGGACGGTATCTGCATCCACCCGGGTAAAAACGTAAGTGAAGGGGTCAGGCGCGACGCCGAGATCCAGACCCTTGGAGGCGTCGGTGAACTGGATCAGGTCCTGACCCGGGGTGTCATCGAGGCTGAGGGTAGCCCCGGCAAGGGACCACGGGGCGAGGCCGTTGGCTGGAGCGGCCTCTTCCTGAAGGCGGTAGGAACCGAAGACGACCTCGCCGCCGTTGCGGGTGGAAAACACCTGGTTGATGTCGCGTCCGACGCCGAAGACCGGGGCGCCGATACTGACCCAGTCGACCAGGTTGGAAGAACCCTGCAGCTGGTAAACTTTACCGGACAGGGTGCCGAACTCGACTTCCACGGCGGTAAAGATTTTGAGGGGGGCGGGTGCTTGGGCGAAGGACGCCGAAGCGGGGATGAGCGTGGTGAGGATCACGCTCGCTAGGAAGCACTTGGCTTTATTCATATCTCTCATGAAACAAGGTTAGAACTCATGGGTCGGATGAACCGGGTTCATCCAACACTGAAACTCCTATGGCAGGAGGCGTGCCAAGATGGGGTCTGGGCTGGTCTGTGGGTCCCCGGACGGACGGGTTCCCGGCCGGAAGCGTTAGGAAAAAAGGTTTCCAACCACCTCATTTTCAACATTTAACGCTGGATCAAGGAGGAGTCCCTGAAATTTCCTGCCTGATCGTCAAAGGGTGCGGGTCGTCTTCCAAAGGGTTGTCTGGTCCGTTTTCTGGTCCGCCATCGTGGTCCGCCATCGTGGTCCGGATCCGGGGGGCGGATTCAACCTTGTCCGATTTGAGGCTGGCAGGGGAGGGTCGGGGGATGCGCACGGTTCAGGTATCGTTGGCGGAGAGGTCGTATCGGATCCTGGTGGGCGGCGGCTTGCTGTCCCGTCTGGGGAAGGAGTGTGCGCGTCTGAAGCTGGGGCGGCGTTGCGCGGTGGTGACGGACGAGAAGGTTGCTCCGTTGCACGCGGCAGCGGTTCTCGAATCGCTGAAAGGGGCGGGGTTCGAGCCGCTGCTGGTGACTGTTCCATCGGGTGAAACGGCGAAGTCCCTGAAGGTGGTGGCGCAGTGCTACGACGCGTTTGCGAAGGCGCGATTGGAGCGGAAGTCGTTCGTGGTGGCGTTGGGCGGCGGCGTGGTGGGGGATCTGGCGGGGTTCGTGGCCGCCACCTACTTGCGGGGCGTGGCCTTCGTTCAGGTGCCGACCACGTTGCTGGCGCAGGTGGATAGTTCGGTTGGAGGCAAGGTGGGCGTCAACCTGCCTGCCGGGAAGAACCTTGTGGGTGCCTTCCATCAACCGCGGTTGGTGCTGTGTGATCTCGACGTCTTGAAGACCCTTCCCGACCGGGAATTCCGCGCGGGCCTCGGCGAGGTCATCAAGTACGGCATCATCTACGACGCCCCCTTCTTCCGGCGGTTGGAGAAGTCGCTGGATCGGATCCTGGCGCGTGATCCGGCCGAGTTGTCCGCCGTGGTGGCCCGATGCTGCGCGATCAAGGCGGATGTCGTCGGCCAGGACGAGACCGAGTCGGGCCTGCGGGCGGTCCTCAACTACGGCCACACGATTGGGCATGGCCTGGAGGCGATTTCGGCTTACGGGAAGTACCTGCACGGCGAAGCCATCAGCATTGGACAGGTGGCGGCATCGCACCTCAGCGCGGCCTTGTTGGGGATGCCTGCGCAGGATGTGGAGCGGGTACGCGAGTTGTTCTTCCGGGCTGGTCTACCTGTCTGCGTGAAGTTGAGCCCGGCTCAGCGGAAGGCCTTGTTCGACGCCATGCGTCTCGACAAGAAGGTCAGCGCCGGCGAGATCAAGTTTGTCCTCGCCCGCGCCATCGGGCAGGTCGAGTTCGGGCAGTCTGTTCCGGACGACCTGGTGAACTGGGTCCTCGACCGGATCGAGGGTTGAACCTGGGTCGAGCGCTACCGCGGGCCTTTTGCCCGGCGATCCAGGTCGGCCATGTCGAGTCGGAGGCAGACGACGTAAGGCGGTTCGCCTTTCGTCCAGTGGCCGTAGGTGACGGTGACCACGGTACCGTCCGGCAGCACCTCGACGCCGGGATAGGCGCAGTCGAAGGCGTCGTGGTTGTCCATCAGGCGGACGCGGTACTGGCCTTCGTGTCCACGGACGATGTCCTCGTAGCGGCCGACCCAGGCGATCCAATCGCCCTTCGTCGGGGATTCGCGGGTGGTGTCGCGGAATGAAATGAACAACCGACCATCGCGGAGGTAGCGGGCGGTGTGACGATCGCCGGTCAAGGCGGCGGGCAATTCACGCGGAGCCGTCCAGGTCTGCCCCTCGTCCCGCGACGTGATCAGCCACGAGTTCCTGCGGCGGGAATTCTCGCGGAGGAGCACCGCCATCTCGCGTCCGTCGGGCGAGCGGACCAGTCCCGGTTCGCAGAGGTGGATGTCCGAGCGCGCGACGATCGTGTCGGGATAGGACCAGGTGAGTCCGCCATCGGACGAACGGGTCTGGAGGAGGGCGAACGTGGGTGGGCGGGTGGCAATCGACTTGGGGAACTGGTACCGGCCGTCATCGTGGAACAACGCCAGATAATGGCCCGGCTTGCCGCGGATGGCCTCGACACTGCCCATGGCCACGATGCCACCCCAGTTCCCGGCCGGGATGAGTTCGGTCCAGTGCTCGCCGTCGTCCTCGGAGGTTGCGGTGCGGACGGGATGCAGGCCCGAGAACACAATCAAGCGTCGCTTCCCGGACGCATCCACGACGCGGTGGATTGTCGGTGTTTCCAGGGACGTCGCCCAATTCCCCGGGACGGGCAGGTTCTTCGACCAGGACCGGCCGCCATCCGTGCTTCGGCGCAGTCGGATCGGGCCCTTGCCGTGACCTTCGGGGTACACGCAAAGGATCGTCCTGCCGTCTTCGAGCAGGACAGTGGTCGGATGCCCGATGTACTTGCCGGGTTCGCGATCCACGACGATGACGCGCTCCGGTTCCTGAGCGAGATCGACGAGTGGGATGGTATAGGACGGTGGGAGCGGCGCGGGTTCGGCGGCGCGGGCCAGTCCACCGCACAAGGCCGCGAGGAGCAGGAGTCGATTCACAAGGCTTGGGGATGGCGGCGCAGGATTGAAGCCTACCGGACCGTCGAGAAACGGAACGTGGTGATCGAATGGAATTTCTGTCCCGGGCGCAGGACCGTGGAGGGGAACTCCGGGTGGTTCGGGGCATCGGGTGGATGCTGGGTTTCGAGGCAGAACGCCGGGTGCTTGCCCCAGGTGGCGGGGTCTGAACGGCGGCCGCCGAAGTGGTTGGCCGTGTAGAGTTGGACGCCGGGTTCCGTGGTCAGGCACTCCATGACCCGGCCCGACGCCGGATCCGAGACGCGGGCGGCGAGACGCAGCTTCCCGGCCGGTTCGCGCAGGACGAAGTTGTGGTCGTAGCCGTTCGGGCCGTTCCGGTACTGCTCGATCCGTTCGCCGATGGCGTGGGGTTGGCGGAAGTCGAGGCCTGTTCCTTCGACCGGGGCCTCAGGGCCCGTCGGGATCAGCAACCGATCGGCCACCGTGTAGCGATCGGCGAGGACCTGCAATTGGTGGGACAGGACGTCGCCGGTGCCGGCGAGGTTGAAGTAGGCGTGATTGGTCAGGTTCACCACGGTTGCGCCGTCGGTCGTGGCTTCGTAGTCGAGCCGGACCTCACCCGAGTCGGTGAGGGTATAGGTGACGCTCACATCCAGGTTGCCCGGAAATCCCTCCTCGCCATCGGGACTCCGCCGATGGAACCGGACAAAGGCTGAATGGTGGCTGGAACCGGTGGTCGCGGACCAGACCTTGGATGCGAATCCCTCGCGCCCGCCATGGATGTGGTGTTCACCCATGTTGGCCGTGACCCGCACCTCGCGTCCGTCGAGGGGGAACCGCGCATTTCGGATCCGGTTGGCGACGCGGCCAATGACGGAAGCGGAACCGGCGAACCCCTTCCGGTAATCGTCAAAGGACTGGCTGCCGAGCAGGATGTTGGTGAGTTGGCCATTGCGGTCCGGTGCGAGGATCTCCGTCACCGTCGCGCCCAGATCCATGACTCGGACCTGCATGCCCGAGCGGTTTCGCAGGGTGTGGATCCGGACTTCCTGTCCGTCCGGCATGCGGCCGAATGACTCCGAGCGGACGCGGTCGGGCGCTTTCGCGGAATGGGGGGTCGAACAGCTCGTCACGAGGAGGCTCGCGAGGAGCACGAGGAACGCCGGGACGGCGCCGAGGCTTCGGGCGGGGAACATGCGGACAGGATGGGACCGGGATCTGGAAGGATTCAAGTCCCTGACCAAGCTGCCCTCCGGGATCCTTTCCCACGGCAACGAGGATGTTGCGGCCCCGATCCTGTTCCCAGGCGGGAGCCGTCTCAAGATGTGCCCTGTTCAAGTGCCGACGCGCCCGCAGCGTTGACCCGTGGGTTTCAAACTGGTCGCCTTGGCGGATGGCAAATGCTGAATTGAAGATCGAAGTCCTCCAGGCCGGCCAAGGCGCCGCACCGAAGAAGGGTTCGACCGTGAGTGTCCACTATACGGGCTGGCTCACGGATGGGACCAAGTTCGACAGCTCCGTCGACCGCAAGGAGCCGTTTGAGTTCACGCTGGGTATCGGTCAGGTCATCGCCGGCTGGGATCAGGGCGTGGCGACCATGAAGGTCGGGGACAAGGTCAAGCTGACGATCCCGTACCAGCTCGCCTACGGGGAGCGCGGGTATCCCGGGGCGATCCCGGCTCGGGCCACGCTCATCTTCGAGGTCGAGTTGCTCGCCGTCCGCTGATCCGCCTCTCACCGCACGGCGGCATCCCGCCTAGCGGATCGACTGCACGTAGCGGACGAGATCGGTGAGTTGACCTTCGGTCAGGGCGTCGGTCAGTCCCTCGGGCATGACCGAGGATCCGTCGATGTAGCCCGCCGACTGGATTTCCTTCACGGGAATGACCTTTTGCGCACCGCCGGCGAACCTCAGCGTGAGGGCGTCGGCGGTTTCGTCTCCGAAGAAGCCGTCGTGCGTCTCGCCGTCGCGGGTCTGGATGTGATAGACCCGGAACACTCCTTCGACGGCCTGCGCCGGGTCGAGGACCGCGGTCAGGATCGCTTCGGTGGAACGGTTCTTTGAACCGGCAAGGGACGGTGCGAAGCCCGTTCCCTCGCGACCGGTGGAATGGCACACCGCGCAGGTCGCTTCGAAAGTCGCCTTGCCGCGGGCGGGATCGGATGTGGGCGCGGCGTCCACGACACCGGTGAGTCGCTGGATCCGGGTGTGGATGCGGGCGCGTTCTTCCGGAGAGCGAGGTGGGTTCTTTCCGACGGAACCCATCCAACGGCTGGACACGGGAGTCGGCGGTTTCACGCGACCTTTTTCCTCCGCCATCTGGATGAGCAGATTCTGGAACACAGCCTCGTAGGTTCCACCCGGCGCGAGGTACTCGCGGTCCCAGCCCTTGACCTTCCGTGTGAGGTCCGGCGAAGTCCGCCAGCGCTGGAGCCAGTCCAGTTGTTCGGTGCCGAGCGGCTCAGGACAATCGCGCAGGTAGCGGACAACCTCATTCCGGACCCGGAAGGTGGGTTCGGTGGCGAGGGGTTGGATCAGGTCAAAGGCGGTTGCCAGCGGCGGGCGAACGGTGGACAGCGCACGGACGGCTTCGTGGCGGAGGTTGGTATGGGTGCTCGCGATCAGCGTCCGCCAGAGCTTCGCATCGAAATGCCCGAGTCCCTCAATGGACCAGAGTGCGAGGATCCGCCGGTGTTCTGGCGCCTTGGGATTGGAAGCCAACTTCACGAGCTTCGGCAGCAGGGCCCGGGCATTCCGTTCGACGATCTGATGCCACGCTGCGCGCGATTCCCACACGCGGGGTGACTCGAGGTGACGGACGAGGTCGGATGTCCGGGCGGCGGCGATGTTGGGGACCTTGCGGGTGGACTGCGTCTGGTGCCGCACGCGCCAGATGCGGCCGCGCGTCTTGTCGCGTGCCGGGTGATCCCGCGCGATCTCGTTATGGGAGATGATGCGGTTGTACCAGTCGACGATGTAGAGGCAGCCGTCGGGGCCGAACCGGATGGCGACGGGGCGGAAGAACTCGTCGTCCGTCGAGACGAGGTCGGGAAGTTGGGTGAATTGGTGGACGCCATCGGGACCGAGGGTGGCGCGGACGGTGTTGATTTTCCTCGTGATCGGGTTCGCGACAAAGAACACGGGGCGCCACGGGTCCGGATACGATCCCTGGTCATCCTCGCAATACGCCAGGCCGGAGAATCCGGTACCGCCAAGGTTGAGGTTCGGCGTGGTCGGTGGGTGATAAGGGGAATCCGGATGGACGAGCCGCTTGATGAAGCTGGGATAGGAGGTGTCGCGTTCGAATGGAACGACGGCGTATCCGAAGTCATTCGCCTCATGGAAGAACACGCGGCCGCTCCGGTCCTGGACCCACGACCAGATATTGTTGAGGCCTGCCCCGATCACCTCGAGTTCGGAGCCGTCGGGCCGCATGCGGGCGATCACCGTCTTGTCGAAGTTGACCTGTTTGCCGGTGGTGGTGATGGCCGTGCCGTTGTTCAGGACGCCCTGCGAGAAGACGATCCAGTTGCCGGGGAAGTGTTCAAGTTGGTGGGGAAGCGTGTGGGTGTCCTGCACCCCGAAGCCCCGGATCAGCACCTTCCGCGTGTCGGCCTTGCCGTCGCCGTTGGTGTCGTCGAGGAACAGGATCTCGGGTCCCTGCGCCACGATCACGCCGGTGCGGTGGGGCAGCACACTCATCGGAAGAACCATCCCGTCGGCGAAGGTCCGTGCCAGGTGCGGACCGGCTCCGAGGGGCTTGTCGATCACTACGATCCGGTCGCGGCCGGGCTTCTTCCAGACGTTGGGATCCTGGTCGCGGGGGTATTCGGTGGCCGTCATGGACCAAAGCCGGCCGGCGTCGTCGAAGGCGATGGAGACCGGTTTGGGAAGGCCGGTTTCCTCGCTGGCGACGAGTTCCATCGTGAAACCCTCAGGCAACTGGAACGAACGCAACTGCTCTGACGGTGTGCGCGGTTGGGCCGCGGCGTTGTTGCCCTTCTTGAGTTCCTCGGCGCAGGCGAGGCTGGAAACGAAGGGCAGCAGGACCAGGATCCGGCGGAAGCTTTTCATCGGGGTGCGTTGGCCTCAGGTTGACCAGGACAACGGTGCGGTTCGAGCCCATCCTTCTGGCTCGGTCTTGATTCCCCGCAGAACGCGCTGCCCGTGTACCGGGCGGTCGAGGTGCCTTGAAGGGGATGGGGGTGGGACGAGCCGATGTGTCCTGTTCTGTAGGCTGCGTGCCCCCACGCGGCGGTTCCCGATCTACCCCAGGTGAGGGCACCCGGCCTACAATCGAGGAATCTGGCAACTCTCCCCCGGGCCTCCGGGCCTCCGGCGTTGCTGGAGGTGGAAGTCGGGGGTATTGCTTGGTCCACAGATGAATCTGTTGCCAATTCTGCGTCGGACGGGGTTCTGGGCGATCCTGTCGACTGCGCTGCTTGGGTCGGGAACCGTGAACGCCCAGAACACAACCAAGGCACCGGCCCTGGAACTGAAGGTGGGGACCAACTACATGGTGGTCATCCCGAAGAAGGCCCTCGGAAAAGAGCACCTGCTCTCGGCCTCGATCATCCCGCAGCAGACGTCGCCCACGAGCACGGGTCTGGCAGGGAAGATCGTCCGGTTCGAGATCTTCCACGACGGCGTGGACCTGTACGAGTCGACGAAGGGGTTGGTGGTGACGGAGGATCTTCCGGCGCGTCGTCTGTTGACGACGTTTCCGATCGTTTCGCAGACCGACACCGAGGTGGTCATCGATTTCAATCGCGGCATGCGCCGGGTGTTCACAGATATCTGGTACGGGAGCGGGAACCGGGACCGGGTGATGGAAGTGCCGCAGAGCCGTGTGTTCGCGGCCGAAGTCCGCGACAACATCCTGGCGTTGCGGCAGAGCGTTCAGGCGCGGGACCTGGAGAATGGTGCCAGCGTCGAGTCGCGCTACGAGGTGCGCTACTTCCTCTCGACCTACGAAGAACCCGTGGGTCGGGGACGGGAACAGTCCGGCGTCGAGACCCGCTATGCGCGGTTCTTCGAGACGGCGCCGGTGCTCGAGACGACGACCGGTCGCAGTTCAACGCGGATGGCGCGGTTCGATCTGTCGAAGCCGATCACGTTCCACTACAGCGCGAACACGCCTGAGCCGTACGTGGAGGCGATCCGCAACGGCATCCTCTATTGGAACCGGGCCTTCGGGACGAACGTCATCCGGGCGGAGAAGGCCCCGGAGGGCGTCACGGCCCCGGATCCGCGCTACAACATCGTGCAGTGGGTTCCGTGGGACGGGGCCGGGTCGGCCTACGCCGACATCCTGGTGGATCCGCGGACGGGGGATTCGCGGCATGGCCAGGCCTACATGACGTCGGTGTTCGCGGTGAGCGGGCGGGCCCGGGCCCGGGCAGCGTTGCGGTCGATGCGCGACTTGCTGGAGGCGAAGAAGGATTCGAAGGACGGCAAGGGCGACGGCAAGATGATGTGGCCGCAGATGGGCCTGCCGATCATGGAATCGGCGACGGCCTGTCAGGTGAATCTGGTGGCCTTCGCGCAGCAGTATGCGGCGGGCCTGGAGGAGTTGCTGGCGAGCGACTCGCTGACGGATGCCGCGGCGTTGCGCGCCTCGCAGGACTACGTGTGCGAGGTGGTGGCGCATGAGGTCGGGCACGTGCTCGGACTGCGCCACAACTTCGGTGGGAGCCTTGCGGCCACGATGACGCCGAAGGAACTCGACGAGTGGTTCCAGGCCTACGTGGCCGGCAAGGGACTCGAGTCCTGGACCAACCGGATCGTGAGTTCCTCGATGATGGAATACAGCGTCTTCAAGGCCGGCGCGTTCATCGGTTGGATGGTCCGGACGTCGGATCGCGTGCTGCCCCATGACAAGGCGGCGATCCAGTGGGGTTACTTCGACAACAAGTCCGCGCAGGAAGAGAAGCTTCTGTTTGCGACCGACCAGGATGCCGCCCGATACGGCGACGTGCGGACGTTTGACTACGGTTCCCGCCCGATCATCGCTGGTTACAACGAGATCTCGTCGACCCTGCGCGGCCTGCCGCATTCGTTGATCGAACGGTTCATCGCCGCCCGGGCGCCGCACGATCCGCGCGACCGCATTCCGCTGGAGCAGGTGAATCTCTCGGTGACTGCGACCGCATCGTCGGTTGCCGGTGACATGGCGTCGATCGCGCAGTGGTTCCAGTCGGGGGCGCGTTCGCTCGCGGTGGAGAACCAGTTCGACTTCATCGGGGAGTTGAACCGCAAGGAGCGGGTGACGGCGCATTGGAAGGCGTTGTCCGAGCAGTTGGAAAAGCTCGGCGGTGTGGACCGGGTGCTGTTCGGGGTGTTGCCGGCGGACCTGAAGCTGGAGTTGAAGAAGGAACCCGAGGGCGTCGAACCCGCGCCGAAGATCGATGCGGCGCAGTTGACCGCGCGATTCGAGAAGATCCTGGCGTCGCCGGCCTACACGAACTTCATGGGCCTGGATGAGAAGCGCTACAGCTTCACGGATGCAGAGAAGAAGGTGATCACCGAGCGGTCCCGTCGGTTCTTCAAGGAGTTGGAGGAAGCCGTGCTGAAGCAGGTGCTCATCCGCCTTGAAAACGCACCCCGCGATATCGCGCGGGAGGCGAACGATGTCATCACCGAGGACGACCTGGTGGCGCAGTTCGAACGTCGCATCATCGAACTGTCGCGGTTCGTGCTGCTCGCCAAGGACGAGACCCAGCAGATCAAGGGCAAGCTGGACAAGGCCCGCGTCGAGGTCGTGGATTTCAAGTACGACCACGACACCCGCATGGCGGCCGCCAAGGCACTGAATGACAAGACCGGCTCGTACCGCGGTTGGTCGACGGACGCCAAGGGCGATCTCAACAAGGCGCTCAAGGACGAGGTCGATGCCGCGTTGAACATTCCGAACCTGAAGGAATTCCGGGATTCGCAGCTGAGCCGTTCGCTGCGCGAATGGTACCTGCGTCAGCAGGACATCCTTGGGCTTCTGCCGCCGCGCCCCCCGGGTCCGGCACCGCGCTGAGGTGGGGCGGAGTTTCAAGGTTGAAGATTCAAGTTTGAAGTTGGGTGCGAATCGCCCCACCCCTTGGGAGATCCCAAGG
>CAIMMI010000127.1 GCA_903842505.1 uncultured Verrucomicrobiota bacterium
GGAGTTCGGCGAGGCGGGCGTCAGGGAATGGAGAAAGAGTCAGCGCATTCTCCGCGCCGATGGCGGCGATCGAAAGGCAGGCGGCGCGGACCAGCCAGCTGATCAGGATGGGTTCGTCATCGAGTGTCCGGGCGGTGCGGATGGCGTCGAGGAGTGCGGCGGCGGATTCGTCGGGGAGCTTGAGAGCGGCGGAATGGCTGGCCCAGAAGGAAAGCGTGACAGTGGCGTTCTTGACGGCAGAGCGGTGGCTGATCTTGAGGTTGGCGACTCCGTTGGTGACATCGAGGGGGTAGCGGAATCGGGGGGCCTGGAGCGCGGTATGGATGTCGTTGCGCCACGATTGCAGGCGGGCGCGTTCCGCGGCGGCCCAGGAGAGGTTCGTGGCATTCCAGGAACGGGCGCGGCGCGGCACCTGCCCTGAGTCGGTGCCGCGGAAGCCGTCGATCAGTTCGAGGAGTTTGGTGGCGCCGTTTTCGGCGGAGGGAACCGGGGGGATCCAGATGGCGAGGGAGGCGGAGTCGGTGGGTTCGCCGGCGGCACGGATGGCGTCGAGTTGGGCGCGGACGCTGTCGGGGGCATTCCGGGTGATGATGGCGAGTAGCGCGATACCAGCGACGAGGGCGACCAGGGTGAACTTGAGTTTTCGGCGAAGAGACGAGCGGGCGGGGGTGGAGGCATCGACGGGCATGCGGGGGCAGGGTTGCGGGATGGGAGGGAGTTGTCGAGGGGGTGTGCGCGGAGGGGGCAGAGGGGGAAGGGGTTTCTCCCGCAGAGGCGCGGAGGCGCAGGGGTGTTGGGGCTGGGAGGGGATGCGGGTTCCTGCGCGGGAGGGACGTGGAGGAGGGTACTCGTACTCGTACTCGTACTCGAGCCGATGGGGTTGGGTGATGGTGGGGATGGATCGAGTACGAGTACCGCCCTTCGGGCTGAGGTCGAGTACGAGTACGGGGGGCAGAGGCGGCGGAGGGGAATCTTCGCACCCTGTTCAGGGTGCGGGATTCATTTGGGACGGGGACCCCGGGTGGGCCTCGTTCCTCGGCCGACCCGGGGCTATCGGCTTCAACGCCTCCGGCGTTGGAGGAGGGGCTTGAATCTGGAGCCTGAAGACTTGGGTCTCTCCGACAGCCTCCTCACGTCGTCTGCTGAAACTTGAAACTGAAAACTTGGGACTTCCCCCCTACGCTTGCCGGCATGACGAAGGGCTGGCTGGCAATGGGATTGGTTCTCGGGGCGGCGATGCTGTCCGGGTGCGTGGTGGGTGGATCGGAGCGGCAGCGGTTCCGGTCGGTGACGGATGAGTTCGTGAAGACCCATTTCGCGATGCGGCCGATGGAGGGGGTCGCGCTGGGCTGGCATGAGTACGACGGGAAGTTCGTGGTGCCGACGGCGGAGGTGATGCGCGCGGAGCGGGCGCGGTTGGAGCGGTTCGACTGGAAGTTCCGCGAGGTGGACGTGGCCACGTTGTCTCGGGCGGAGCGGTTGGACCTGGATTTGTTGAAGCTGGTGGTGGCTCGCGAGCGCTGGGCTCAGGAGGTTCAACGGAACTGGACGCGGAACCCGATGATGTACGCGGGTTGGGTGGACGTGAGCTTCTATCTGAAGCGGGATTTCAAGCCGCTCCGGGAACGCGTGGCCGACATGACAGCGATCCTCGAGAAGGCGCCGGCGGTGTACGCCGCCGGGCGTACGAACCTCGGGGTGGTGCTGCCGCGTCCGTTCGTTGAGACAGCCATCGACGTGGCGCAGGGAACGGCGTCGTTCCTCGAGAAGAACGTTCTCGCGGCGGCGCGCAAGTGCGGGGACCCGGCGGTGCTGGGGGCCTTTGAACGGGCGAATGCGAAGGCCGTCGAGGAAACCCGGGCCTTCGCCGCGTGGCTGAAGTCGGAACGGCTGCCGGTGTCGGATCAGGCGTATGCGGTGGGGCGCGACGGATTCGCCGACATGCTGAAATCCGAGGGGATCATGATGTCGCCGGAGGAGATCCTCGCGATGGGCCTGCGGGAGCTGAAGGCAGAGCAGGAACGGTTCGATGCGGCGGCGCGGGAGATCGATCCGCGCCGGCCGGCGATTGCGGTGTTCAAGTCGATCCAGAAGGATCATCCGACCGCGGCGGGTCTGTTGCCGGACACGCGCAAGAACCTGGAGGCCATCCGGGCCTTCGTGGTGGGGAAGAAGCTGGTGACGATCCCGAGCGAGGTGCGCGCGCGGGTCGAGGAAACGTTGCCTCCGTTCCGGTCGACGAGCTTTGCGTCGATGGACACGCCGGGGCCGTTCGAGACGAAGGCGACGGAGGCCTATTACTACGTGACGCCGGTGGAGCCGGACTGGCCGGTGGCGCAGGCGGAGGAGTGGCTTTCGGCGTTCAACTACTACACGACGGACGTGGTCAGCATCCACGAGGCGTACCCGGGGCATTACGTGCAGTTCCTCGCGTTGAATGCGTCGAAGGCGACGACGGTGCAGAAGATTTTCCCGAGCTATTCGTTTGCGGAAGGCTGGGCGCATTACACCGAGTTGATGCTGATCGAGGCCGGGTTCATGCAGCCGGTGGATCCGGCGAAGGCGACGCGCGAGGAACGGGTGAAGGCGGCGAAGTACCGGTTGGCGCAGTCGGACGAAGCGCTGCTGCGGTTGTGCCGGCTGTGCTGTGCGATCCAGTTGCATTGCTCGGGGATGACGGTGGATCAGGCGACGGAGTTCTTCCGGGACAACTGCCACTACGAGGAGAAGCCGGCGCGGAGCGAGGCGATGCGCGGGACGTTTGATCCGGGTTACCTGTACTACACGCTGGGCAAGCTCCAGATCCTGCGGTTGCGCGAACAGGCGCGAACGGAGCAGGGGTCGCGGTTCAACCAGCAACGCTTTCATGATGAGCTGCTGTCCCATGGCGCGCCGCCGATCCGGCTGCTGGAGGATTATGTGGTGAAGGGCAGGTAGGTGCAGAGTTGGGAGTTTGAAGTTTCAAGTTTGAAGCGCGGACGGATCCGGGGCGGCGACGTCCTCGTCGCCCTCCCCGGCCATTTCGAAAGGCAACGAGGACGTTGCCGCCCCGTTTGAGGCGGGCCAAAGTCTCGTCTTGGCCGGGGGGAGAAACGGGGGGATGGTGCGGGCAGCTGATATGCCTTTGAAGGTGAACATCCGGTTGCTCCAGGAAGAGTCGGCCCATCTGGAGGGGACGCTGCCTGCGGAAGAGGCGGCGGAGGGTCACTCGGACGAGTTGGTGCGGTTCGTGAGTCCGTTGCGCTACGAGTTGGAGGTGACGCTCCAGCCGACGGAGTTGACGGTGGTTGGGCGGTTGGAGGCGGACCTGGAATGTGACTGCGGAAGGTGCCTGAAAACCTTCCGGGAAACGCTCCTGGTACCGGACTTTGCGCTGCTGTTGCCGCTGGAGGGGGAGGACGCGATAAAGCTCGACGGTGATTTTGCCGACTTGACGCCTCATTTGCGGGAAGACACCTTCCTCGCCCTGCCAACGAATCCGTTGTGCACTCCGGACTGTCGCGGGCTCGCACCAAAAGCATCGGCCCGCGATTTGCGTCTTGAGAAGGAAACAGGGTCAGGCCAGGGGCCGGCCCGGAATCCTTGGGATGCGCTGGACAAGTTGAAACTGTAACCAAGACGAATTTATGGGCGTTCCAAAACGCAAACCTTCGCGAAGCCGTCAACGGATGCGGCGCGCCTACAACTCGGTCCTCAAGCTCCCGCAGCTGAGCACGTGCCCGCAATGCGCGGCGCCTTACGTGACGCACCGCGTGTGCCCTGCTTGCGGCTTCTACAACGGACGCCAGGTCATCGCCGTCAACACGCTCGCCTGATCTGCTTTACAGCGCGCCGCCGTCCTTTCGTGGATGCGGCGCGTTTTCTTTTATGCGCCTGGCAGTGGACGTCATGGGCGGCGACCACGGCCCGGAGGAGCTGCTCCACGGGGTAAAGCTCGGCCTGGAGGCCGAGCCGGGCATCGAGAAGGTGTTCGTGGTTGGCCTTCCGGCCGAACTCGATCCACTGCTCGACCGCCTCCAGATGCGCGGCAATCCCCGGGTCGAGGTGCGCCCGGCCTCGGAGGTCATCACGATGAATGATGACCCGGCCGTGGCGGTGCGCCGGAAAAAGGACTCCTCCGTCCTCCGCACGCTGGAACTGGTGCGGGAAGGGGAGGCCGATGCTGCCATTTCCTCCGGTAACACCGGGGGTCTCTACGCGGGCGCGTGCATCCGGTTGGGTCGGCTTCCCGGAGTGGTGCGGCCGACGATTGCCTGCATCCTGCCCTCGTTCCACGGGGCCTGGGTGTTGGTGGATGGCGGGGCGAATCCGGAATGCACGGCAGAGCACCTGATGCAGTTCGGGGTGATGGGTTCGGCGTACGCGAAGGCGATGCTGGGTCTGCCGGCGCCGCGGGTCGGGGTGCTGAGCAACGGGTCGGAAGATGCCAAGGGCACGGACCTGACGCGGGCGGCGGTGGAGTTGCTCCGTTCAACCGGGGTGAACTGCCGCGGTTATTGCGAGGGGTATGATCTCTTCATGGACGGCGTGGACGTCTGCGTGTGCGACGGCTTCGTCGGGAACATTGTTCTCAAGTCGGCGGAGAGCCTGGGCAAGGCCGTGCGCGGCATGCTCAAGGAGGAACTGACCGCGAGCCCGATCCGCAAGCTGGGGGCCTTGATGTCGCAGGGAGGCCTGCGTCGGATTGCCGAGCGGATGAATCCCGAGGCGTATGGCGGCGCGCCGATCCTTGGGATGAAGGGGTGGGTATTCAAGATTCACGGCTCCGCGAAGCGGACCTCGCTCCGACATGCGATGCGACAGGCGGGGCGGTGCGTGGAGTTGAAGCTGAATGATATCCTGGTCGCGGACCTGGCTGCGGCCGAGGCAGCCACGGCCGAGAAGGCGCCGAAAGCATCGAGTCCGGACAGTCCATCGAATCCAACTTCAACCGCCGCCCCATGACGCATCCCAGGACCAGTCGGCCCCACCTCAGGACGGTTTCAATCACGGGAGTGGGATCCCACGTGCCGGAGCGGGTGCTGACGAATGCCGACCTGGAGAAGTTGGTCGAGACGAGCGACGAATGGATCACGAGCCGGACGGGAATCCGGGAGCGACGGATCGCTGCGGAGGGTGAGACGACGGCAGACATGGCGGCGAAGGCGGCGGCGCGGGCGCTGGCCAATGCCGGTGTGAAGCCGGAGGACCTCGACCTGATCATCGTGGCGACGATCACGCCGGACATGCCGTTTCCGAGCACGGCCTGTCTCGTGCAGCACCGTCTGGGGGCGGTCCGGGCGGCGGCTTTTGACATCGAGGCGGCCTGCAGTGGGTTCGTGTACGCCCTGGATATCGGGTCCCATTTCGTGGCCTCGCACACGTACAACACGGTGCTGGTGATCGGGGCGGAGAAGATGTCTTCGGTGATCGACTGGAAGGACCGGAACACCTGTGTGCTGTTCGGTGATGGCGCGGGCGCGGCGGTGCTGCAGAACCGTCCGGCGGCGCACGGATTGTTGACGACGTGTCTCGGATCCGATGGCGGGAAGGCGGGCTTGCTTGAGGTGCGCGGTGGCGGCAGTGCGTGTCCGGCCACGGCGAAGTCGGTGGCGGACGGGATGCATTATCTGCGGATGGACGGCAAGGAGACCTTCAAGAACGCCGTGAACGCGATGGTGACGGCGGCGACGGATGCGCTGGATCGATGCGGGCTCAAGATCGAGCAGATCCGGTGCATCATTCCCCATCAGGCGAACCAGCGGATCCTCGCGGCGGTGGCGGAACGGTTGGGCGCGGGTCCGGACCAGGTCTTTTCGAACGTCGAACGTTACGGCAACACCAGTGCGGCCAGCGTGGCGATCGCGCTGGATGAGGCCGTGCAGGGCGGGCGGATCCGGCGCGGGGATCTGGTGTTGTTGGTGGTTTTTGGTGCGGGACTGACGTGGGGATCAGCGGTGATCGAGTGGTAGGAAGAGATTCAAGTTTCAGGTTTGAAGTTTGAAGTGGGTCCACGGATTCCGGCCGGGAGAAGGCGGTTATCCACAGATTGCACGGATTGCACAGAGGGTCGGGGTCATTATCCCGGAGGGGTTGCAGAAGGACCTCAAACCCCTTCGGGGTAGGGACCCTTTTTGACGGATGACCCGGGGTGCTTCGCGACCCCGGGCTAATGGCTGCAACGCCTTCGGCGTAAAGAGAACCTTTGTTCGGCAACTCCGTGCACGTTTGGCCCCGCCGATCACGCGTCGCCGAGGGGGGCGAGGGGCTGGCGTTTCCAGGCGCGGAGTTGCTGTTGTTCGCGAATGGCGGTGAGGTGTTCGTCGTGGGTGCGGGAGGTGTCCGCGAGGTGGGTTCCGAGGAGGACGATCTGGCGGTCGATCCAGGCGTCGCGGATGCGGCGGGCGAGGTCCGCGAGTTGGGTGGGTAGATTTGCGATGGCGCGTTGGTCGGATCCGGCTTCGGTGACCAATTGACGCGCGAAGTCATCCTCGCCGAGGGCAGCAAGAAGGGTGGTGATCGAAAGCTCGCCACCGGACTGGTTGAGACGGCACTGGACGATCGTGCGGGTGATCGCGTGCTGGATCCACTTTGGGTCGAGATGTTGGATGGTCCAGTCGAGGAGTTCGGAATCCGCGTGGCACAGGAACTTCAGGAGCCAGAGGTCGTTGGGGGCGGGCCGTGTGGGAGGCTCGGCGGTCATGCTGGCCGGGGCGTCGTCCGATGGATCCGGTTCGGAGTATCCGGGGTCTGAGGGATGGGCTGGCGCTGCATCCGGCGCGGAGGCCTGTGCGGAGCCCTGTGCGGGCCGGGAGGGTCCTGCGGTGGGTTGGGGGCGTTCCTCCGGTTCGGGTCTGGGTGCGGCCGGCCGGATCTTGCGGAACTCGGTGCGGACGGCGTCGACACTGACGCCGAGGCGTTGCGAGGTGCGCTGGGCGTAGGTGTCGATGAGGACCGCATTGCCGGTGAGCTGCAGCTTCGAGCCCATGCCGGCGATGATGGCGAGGCGACCGCGGTCGGTGGCGGGGTCGTTCTCGGTGATCAGGTGCTGCAGGTAGAAGTCGAAGAACGACTGGGCGCGGCCAAGCACTTCGCGGAAGGCATCGGCACCGGACTTGCGGATGTAGCTGTCGGGGTCGTCGGGGGGCGGGATGCTGGCGACGCGGATGGCGAGTCCGGATCCGAGGCAGTCGTCGAGGGACCGGATGGTGGCGTTGCGGCCGGCCTTGTCGCCATCGAAGCAGAGGATCACCTCCTCGACATAGCGTTTGAGGATGCGGCCATGGGCGGCGGTGAGGGCGGTGCCCTGGGGTGCGATGACGTTGCGGACGCCGGCGGCGTGGCAGGCGATGGTGTCGAGCTGGCCCTCGCAGACGATGGCGTGCCCGGCGTCGAGGATGGCGCGCTTGGCCTTGTCGAGGGCGAAGAGGACCTTGCCCTTGGTGAAGAGCGGGGTCTCGGGCGAGTTGACGTACTTGGCGGATTTTTCGTCGCCCTGGAGGATGCGTCCGGAGAAGGCGATGACGCGTCCCTGTTCGTCGCAGATCGGGAACATCAGTCGGCCGCGGAAGCGGTCGTACCAACGGTTGGACTCGGCCTTGTGGATGACGAGGCCGGCTTCCTGACAGAGCTTGAGGTCGAAGCCATGGCGCTTCGCCCAGTTGACGGTGTCGTCCCACGATTCCGGTGCGGCTCCGATCCGGAACTCGCGGACGGAATCGGCGGAAACGCCGCGCTGGGCGAGGTAGTCGCGGGCGACCTGTCCGCCGGCCTCGGTGGCGAGACACTGCTGCCATCGGGTGCAGATCGCCTCGTGCAGCTTGAGGAGTTGGTCCTTGATGCCGCGTTGCTGGAGGGCGGCGGGGTTGTTCTCGTGCTCGATCGGGATGCGGGCGCGTTCGGCAAGGCGTTCGATGGCCTCGGTGAAGGAGATGTTCTCGTACTTCTGGACGAACCCGAAGACGTCGCCGCCGGTCTGGCAGCCGAAGCAATGGAAGATCTGGCGGCCGGGACTGACGTTGAAGCTGGGCGACTTCTCGCGGTGGAACGGGCAGAGCGCGACGAAATTGGTACCGGCACGCTTGAGCGGCAGGCTCGCGCCGACGACATCCACGATGTCGCTGGCGGCCCGCACACGCTCAATGAAGCCTTGGGAAAAGAGTGGCACCGGGGATCAGGGGAAAGATTGAAGCCCCAAGTTTCAAGGGTGAAGCGGAGCGGGGAGCTGGAAGTTGGAAGTTTTCAGATTCAAGTTTGAAGCACCCGACCGGCCTTGAAACTTGAA
>CAIMMI010000128.1 GCA_903842505.1 uncultured Verrucomicrobiota bacterium
CCCGATCGGGCCGCCGGTGATGTCGCCACCCTTGGTCTCCGCGCGGGTGATGGCCTCGCGGTGGGAGACGTACAGACGGCCTTCCGTGGCGAAGGCCTGGGAGAAGCCTTGATGCAGGCTCGTTCCGCCCAAGGTCAGGCGGCTGCGAAGCGCGGGTCGGCCGGGGGACGAGATGTCCTCGGCGACGACGGCAAGGGATCCTTGCCACCACCACCAACCGCGACCTCCCCAGAATCCATCGCCGATCGCGATGTTGGCGAAGCCAGGCCTAACCGCGCCGGGCACCAGAAAATCGGTGGCCCAGATCGGGCCGTACCCGGTGGAAGAAGGCTCGACCCAGAGCAGCAGACCCGGGGACGCCCTCAAGGCATGGAACGTCGCGCCGTAGTACTGGTCCGGCCGCAGGATCCGGCTCTCGCCGAGAACGCGGGGTGCATCGCCATCGAAGCCGACCTCACGGGCAACCAGCGTCCCCGGTACGGTGATCTGGGTCCAGTTCGTCACCACAACCGAGTTCGTCTGGCCCAGCCGGACAACCTCGTTCGTGCCCAGCACGGGTTCGCTCCGATACGTGTCCGGCTCGAGTTGGAGGACGTGCAGGTTTCCGCCCGCCAGTTCGAATCCGACGACCGGGAACTGCGGCAACACCAGCGAGCCGAGGATCACGTCGGGGCTGGCCGAAGCCACGCGGCGGATCGTCGGCGTCGAGGCGCCGGTGGTGCTGAGGAGCACCAGACGATCCCCATCCACCCGGACCTGGATGACGACGAAGGACAGGTCGAGGTCCGCCTTCACCACGGGGAGGTCCCGGTTGGCGGCATCGACCACGAGCAGTTCCTGGCCGGAGAGCGAGAGGATGCGGTTCGAGAGGGAAGTGGCCCGGCGCGCCTGCAGGCGATGCGGGATGATCCCGCGCTTCACGAGTCGGTCACCGGTGTAGTCGACCAACTGCATGGCCTGGATGAACTGGCCATCCTCATAGCCCTGCCACGGCACGAGCACGAGGCCGAGCTCGGGGAGATACTTGAAGGCCTTCTCGTCCGAGTTGGCCTCGCTCCAGGACCAACCCGTGCCGAGGAACACCTTGCTCAACTGCGTCGGCCGGGCCTCGTCCGCCACGTCGAACAACGCCACGGTCGCGTTGCCGCGCTCGACGCCGACCGCGAGCAGCCGGTTGGTCCCGACGGGCTCGAGGTAGCTCGAGTAACCCGGGATCTGGAGCTCCCCGCGGATCTTCGGCGCGGCGGGGTTGGAGAGGTCGATGATCCACAACGGATCGATCTGCCGGAAGGTGACGACGTAGGCGCGGTCGGCGACGAACCGCGTCCCGAAGAGCGATTCGTTCTCGATGATCCGCAGTTCGCCGAGCTTCGCCGGGCTCGCCGGCTTCGCGAGGCTGAAGGTCTCCAGCCAGGTCGACATGGGCGCCGTCTGTTCGTAGGTGTTGTACACGGATTGCTCCCGGACCGGCGGGACCAACCGTTCGCCATTCGGCCCGAACTCCCGGGTGTACCAGTTCGTCCTCGTGACCATCCGCCATTCCGGATCCCGCGAGGAGATCACGGTCAACACGTCGTCGCGGAGGTGGATCTTGAACTTGTCCGCCACCCGACCCTTCACGAGCGCCGAGCCGAGCTGCTCGACCTGACCGGACGCATCCGAGATGTCGAAGACGGTTACCGCGCGCACGCCCGGCCGCAGCCAGACGGGCTGGAACGGGTCGTCGACGCCGAGCGCTGGACCACTGGTCGCGACAAACAGGAACCGGTCGGTCGCCTGGATCGCGTCCGGATTGGCCGGAATGATCTTCTCCGAACGGGTGACCGGTGCGGCGGGATTGGAAAGGTCCAGCGAGACCACGCCGGTTTCGGCGCGCCAGTACGAGCCCTGGGCGGGATCCGTCAGAGAGACGGGTTGCGCGCTCCAGCGGTAGGTCGCGAGGTACAGGGCGGAACCAACGAGGCGGCTCTCGCGGATCTGCCCGGTGAAGGGCAGCCGCCGTCCCAGTTCCGGAACGCCGTTGCGGACACGGACCAGGATGACCTCGCCCACGAGCGAATCGCACGCGCTCGACGTCAGCAGCGCCAGCCACCGGTCCTCGGGCGTTCCTCCCGGCAGCAGGTACATCTGCTCGCCCTGCGCCGCGAACGACAGGGTCCCGCGCAGCACCGGATGGTCGACATCGGCCGCGTCGATCACCTGGAAACCCCGCGTGCTGTTGAAGAAGTAGACCGTCGAACCATCCAGCTGCCAGATGTCCGATTCCACCACCGCGCGCGAACCTCCCGCTTCGCCCCGGACATCCGTCGTGGGTGCGCCGGGCGTCCCGGCCCCGAAGTTGACCGCTCCATCGCCACCCGCCGACGGGACCGAGGAGCTGGCGGAAACCGTCGCGGCAAACTCGCGCTTGCCGGCAAAGAACCCGGCCGGCAACGGAAGTTCGGTCGCCGTCTCGCCCTTGGCCCGAAGCAATTCAACTTCGGCCGTGATCGGCAGGGTCAGGGTGACTTCGCCAACGCCTTCGGCCGGCCAGTGATCCTTCCGCGGGATCCACGCGCCGGTCCCCATGCGCGGCCGACTTTCGAGGGTGATGCGCCGGCAGCCGTCCGGGAGCTGGACGGTCACCAGGAGGTTCGTGCCGGAGGGGCGGATGCCGGTGATGACCGGCTCCTTGCCACCTGCCCGCGCTGTCAGGGGCATCAACGCGGCCAGCCAAGCCACCCAGGCCAGACCAAAGAAACCGCCAAGTCGTCTGTTCATGAATGCTGAGGAGGTTGTTCGCCGGGGCACCTCGGCGCCCCGACCTGATTCCAGTGCACACGCGGATCCGCAATCTCCACGCACGGGGCCGGCTCGGTGCCGATTCCATCAGCATCCCGCCCAGCGGGCCCGATGGCGGAGGAAACACCGTTACCCACACGATTGTCTGGTTTCTCCACCGCAAGGCTCCCGGGCCGGCCCCAAATCTCAAAGGGCCCGGATGGACCCGGACCGGACATCGGTCCTCCCTGTCCACCCGGTTCAAACCATTCCACAAAGAGTTCCTCCAGGGTCAGCGGGAAGACGTTCACCCGCACCCCGGACAACGCCTTCAATCCATCCAGCTGCGATTCGTCCGTCACCCGGGCAATCGCGGTCAGCACGGGGCCCAGACGCTCCCCCCTCAGGGTGCCCGGCACCTCCAGGCCCGCGGGAACTTCACCGCCCGGAAACACCACCTGCACCCGTCGCATCGTCCGCTGCCAGTCTTCCACCGCGCCCGCTCCCACGATCCGACCCCGGTCCAGGATTCCCACGTGCGTCGCGAGCCGCTCCACATCCGCCAGCAGGTGCGTGCTCAACAACACCGTGCAGCCGTCTGTCCGCACCAACGCGTCCACCAGACTCCGCAGCAGGTCCCGGCGCACCACCGGATCCAGGCCCGCCGCCGGTTCGTCGAGGATCAGCACCTCAGGACGCGACGCCAGGGCCGCGAGAATTGCGGCGAGGCGCTGGTGACCACCGGAAAGCCGTCCCAACGGCCTGCTCCATGGCAACTCCCAGCGCCCCGCCATTTCGCGCGCCAGCCCGCTATCCCAGCGCTCGAAAAAATGGGCCGAATACCGGCAAAGATCCTCCAGCGTCATCCAGTCCGGCGGCCGCCCCGCCTGCGCCACGTACGACACCCGCTGCCGCATCGCCGCCGACGCCTTCCACCAGTCCTCTCCCAGCAACCGCGCCTCACCCGCGTCCGGCTGCAACAAACCCATCAACAACCGAAGCGTCGTCGTCTTGCCCGCCCCGTTGCGCCCGATCAGGCCATACACCATTCCCCGTTCCACCCGGAGGTCGAGGCCGTTGACAGCCACCACCCCTCGGAACGTCTTGGTCAGGCCCTTTGCTGTGATCGGCGCTTCCATTCCGTGCCTTTTCCGCAACCCAAGGGGCTGCGTCAGGAATTTCCATCAACCACCCGACACCACCGAAAACTTCACCGGCTCGTCCTGCTGGGTCGTCCCCGGGTTCTCCAGGGCAGCCATTTCCTCGCGGACAACCTGCACGACCCGCTGGGCCGGAATCCGCAACTGGGACGCTTCCAGGGCCAGCTGCCGGGCGCTCCGGCGCAACGCCTGTTCCTGCTCGGCCGGGGCGAGTCCCGGGGTTTGCTCGGCTACATAGGCTCCCTTGCCGTGGCGCATCTCCAGCACGCCCTCGCGCCCCAGTTCCGTATAGACCCGAACCACCGTGGTCGGGTTGACGGCCAGCGCGGAGGCCAGCTCGCGGATCGAGGGTAACTGGTCGCCCGGACGCAGGGTCCCACCCGCGATGTAGTACTTCACCTGGTCCATCAACTGCCGGTACGCGGGCACTCCCGATCGCGGATCCAGTTGAAGGTGAAGGGCGGTTGCCATGGTGGTTCTGTTGACTGTTTGATAACACCCAAACAGATAAAGTCAATGGGCCGCTTGAAGCTGGCGCGGTGGGGCGAGTGTCCTCGCGAGCCGGGAGAGAGTCCCAAGTTTCAAGTTTCAAGCCCTACTCCCGCATCTTCTCCAGGGAGCATGCCCACCGATGGCACCACCACGCCGGCACGATCGCGCCGATCCCGAACAGGCTGTCGATGCAGCGCCACCACAGGGGAATCCCGCGCAAGGCTCCGAACACCATCGCCCACGGCACCACCAGCACTCCGGCCAGCATGGCGAACTGGAAGAGCCAGCGATTGCGCACGGGATCCTTCCACGCCCCGATGAAGACCAGCGCGATCACGACATGCCCGAAGGCCAGCCAGTCGGTGCCGTACCACACGAACGGCGCCGCCCCATCGGCGGCCACGACCCCGCGGTAGGCCTCGGCCAGCCATTGCGCGACAAACCCCGGCATCCGCCCACCCGCAGTGAAGTCCGCCCCGAACCATCGCGCCCCCAGATCAAACTGCGTCCGGATCGGAATCGCCGTCAGACCGCTGACCATCAACCCGACCATGATGAACGCCGTCCAGAGCCGGAGCCTTCGGAGCAGCCGCTGCGATTCCGATTTCATGCGGCTTCAGCAGGCCACAAGGACCGTGGGAGTTGCCAGTCGCCAGATGCCCGTTTCCGACGTAGCAGACGAGGTAACGAGGCTGATCCAAGGCCATGTTCCCAGCCGCCAGCCTTCTCACGTCGACTGCTACCTGGACGAGGCGGGATAACCGCGGGCCCCGCAGAATCAAACGCGCTCCAGCTTGATGGGCGGGGTCCGGCCCGAGGCGAACTGGGCCACGTACAGGCTTCCCTCACCATCGACGATGAGGTCGTGCGGATGGCGGAAGACCTCCTCCTGGTGCGCCATCGGCCGGAGCCGTCCTTCGTCGCCATACACGGGCGGTGTTCCTCCGACGTTCGACACCACCCTCAACCGCGCGTCGAGCACCGACACGAATCCCCGACAGTCCCGGTCCTTGGGCCAGTTGTCCCCGAGATGCGCCACGAAGTAATTCGCGCCGTGCCGGCGGATCTGACGCGGATTGCCGCCCGGCATCTCCACCTGCCCCAGCTTGCGTCCGTCCTGATCCATCCGCAGCAGATGCTGCTGGTCGCTCATCGCGATCAGCAGCGTGTCCGCACCCGAAGCCGTCCGATCGATCATTCCGCCGTGCGGACCCCAGTGGACGATGCCGCCTTCGGCCCCGCCAAAGATCCGACGGAACTTCCCGTCCGGTCCGTAGTGCACGATGTAGTCGCGACCGTACCCATCGAGGACGAAGAATCCGCCATCGGGAAGGTGCAGCGTCCACGACGGTCGGTAGTCGTCCTCCTTTGTGTACTTGCCCGAGGATTCGGGCCAACGCCATTCGTCGAGGATCCGACCGTCGAGGGTTGCCTTCACGACGAGGTGCCGGTTCAGGTCGGTGAGGAAGAGCACCTCGCGTCCGTTCTCGACGACGAGTGAGAGCCCGTGAGCGCCGGGAAATTCACGGCCCCACTTGCTGACGAGGCGCCCCTTGCGATCGTACACGATGACGTTGTTGCGCGTCTCGTTGGTGAAGAGGAGAACGTGGCCTTCGCGGTCCACGGCGAGACCGTGGCAATCGTTCACCGGGGTCTCCGCGCCAAGGTCGCCCCAGCCGGGCACCACCCGATACCGGAAGTCGCCCTGACCGAGCACCGGTTCCTGAGCCGCGCGAACGTGCGGAAACGCCAGACCCAGACCGGCAGCCAGACCCCCGTGGGCAACGAACCGGCGTCGCGACAAAACGGATTTCATGCCGCCGGTTCTAGGATGTCTGGTCCGGTTTGGGAAGCCGCCGGGGCGGCAACGTCTCGTTGCCCTCCCAGACCGTTTCCCAGAGCGACCCGGACCTCAACCCACCTGCAATCGCGTCTGGCCCGGCTCGACGACGAACTTCGCCCGCGTCCGCACCGGACTGCCGGGTCGGGTGACGTAATCGACCGTCCGGTACGCCGTCTTCCAATGGTCGCGCGAAACGTCGCACAGGACGTAGCCGCGCTCGGCGTTGTGGAACTTCACGAACGGGTTCTCGCTATGGAGTGATGCGAGGTACTTGGGCTTCTCGACTCCATCGCCGCCCGATGAGATGGAAGTACCGACGAACTCGACCGCCACCGGATCCTTCCCGTCTGGCGCATACGCCCGGTCGAGATCGTTGGCCCAGTTGGTGTGGATGTCGCCCGTCAGGACCACCGGGTTCTTCACGCGAGCCGACTGGAAATGGTCGAGCACCCGACGCCGGTCCGCTTCGTATCCTGGCCATTGGTCCATGCTGAAGGCCTCTTCGGGGCCGGCCTTGCGATCGACCCGCGCCATCATCACCTGCTGGGCGAGGACGTTCCAAAGCGCGTCGCGATCCGTCGTCCGTCGGAACAACCAATCGCGCTGGCGTCGGCCCAGGATCGTTGCGTCGGTTCGGTAGCAATCCTCGCAAGGGGGCTTGTTGCCGTCGTCGCACGGCTGGTCCGTGCGGTACTGGCGGGTGTCCAGAACGAGGAACCGCGCCAGCAATCCCCAGTTGAGTTCCCGGTACAGCTGGAGGTTGGGACCCGCCGGCTGCTGAGCGCGGCGCAGGGGCATGTGCTCGTAGTAGACGCGGTAGGCGATCGCCCGGCGCTTGAGCAGTTCGATCTGTCCCACCGCCTTCTTCTCGGAGATGGCCCCGGCGTAGTTGTTGTCGACCTCGTGGTCATCCCACGTGACGACCCATGGCGCTGCGGCGTGCATCGCCTGCAACGCCGGATCGAGCCGATAGAGGGCGTGTCGGTTGCGATACTGCTCCAACGTCTTGATCTCGGGTCCGCGATGGGCGCGGATGCGATCCTTGGTCGCGGGTCCTTCGTAGATGTAGTCGCCCAGGTGGAAGACGACATCGACGTCGTCGCTGAGCATGTGTTGGTAGGCTGTGAAGAGGCCCGTCTCGTAATGTTGGCACGAGGCAAAGGCGAAGCGGAAGGCCGACCCCGGCGAGCCCTTCGCCGGCGCCGTCCGCGTACGACCCACCGGGCTCCTCTCCCCGCCGGCTGTGAACCGGTACCAATACCAGCGCTCGGGCTGGAGACCGCTGACTTCCACGTGCACCGAATGGCCCCACCCGGCCGACGCGATCGTCGATCCGCTCCGGACGACCTTCGAGAACCGCTCGTCCTCGGCAACCTCCCACCGGACCTCCATGGATTCTCCCGTCATTCCCCCGCCCTCCAACGGGACCGGCGCGAGGCGCGTCCAGATCACGAAGCCGTCCTCCACCGGGTCCCCGGACGCCACGCCCAGCTGGAACGGATAATCGCGAAAGGCCGGATGCCGGCGATTCGCTGCCAGCGATTTCCCCGACGTCAGCGCCGATGCCGCCAGCGCTGCGCCGGTGAATCGGAGGAAGCGTCGTCGAGGTTGACGCACGGACCAGGACCACGGAGAGAACATGGGCGCGATCCTAGAAGGAGGAGCGCCTGACCCGAAAGCAACGAAACGGAGGAGAAGCAACGACGGTCGCATTTCGACCCTCCCTCCGTTTGAGGTGAGGAGGGGGTACTCGTACTCGTACTCCTACTCGGGCCCATGCGAACCGGGCGGGCTCAGGACAGACGCTGGAGATCGAGTACGAGTACGGGCCAGGACCAGGGCCCGAATCTTGGAACTTCAATCTATTCCCACGCCTGCGCATCCTGACCCGATGCGCAGACTCCTCCCCCTTTTCGGCGTGGCCCTTTTGGTTGGCTGCTCGACGTTCCAGCCCTCGTCCCGCCTGGGCTCCTCACTGGTCTTCCATGCGCCATTCGACGGCACCGCCGATGCCGCCCTCGGCGCTGGCGATCACCGCATCCAGACCGGGCCCAGCTGGGGTGCCCCGCGCAACACAACCCCCGGCCTGCCTCCAGAAAAGACCGTTGTCCTCGCCCCGGGCGCCGGCCGGTTCGGCGACGCCCTCCGCTTCGAGAAGAAGATCGACCAGGTCGTCGGATACCGGGTCCCCGGCAACTTCCCGTTCCGCACGAACCAGTGGTCCGGCACCGTCAGCTTCTGGCTGCGGGTCACGCCGGACGAAGACATCGAGCCCGGCTACTGCGACGTCATCCAGGTGACCTCCAAGGCTTGGGATGACGCGTCGTTCTTCGTCGAGTTCACCAAGGACGAAAAGCCGCGCGAGATGCGCCTCGGCGTCTACGCGGACAAGAAGGTCTGGAATCCCAACAACTGCGACTGGGGCAAGATGCCGATGGAAGAGAAGCCACTCGCCCGCGTCCTCCGCCCGCCCTTCCGACGCGACCGCTGGAACCACGTGGTCTTCACCTGGGAGAACTTCAACACGGGACGGCCCGACGGCGTCTGCCAGTTCTACGTCGATGGCGTCCCCGCCGGATCGATCTCCGCCCGGGAACAGACGTTCCATTGGGACCTGTCCCAGTCCGTGATGATGCTCGGGCTCGCCTACACCGGATGGATGGACGACCTCGCCGTCTTTGATCGCGCCCTGTCCCCCGCCGAGGTCGTGACCCTGCATGCACTGCCCGGCGGCGTCAGCGACCTGCGGAAGTAGTCACCGGTCCAGCAACTGGGCTGTCCACAGATTACACAGATTACACAGATTACACAGATTGCACAGATGGGCCGGGCTGGGATGGAGGCTTTTCCATCCCGGACGAGCACTTACCCCGCAGGGGTACGGCCATCCCAAACCAAGTCCCTACTGATCTGTGTCATCTGTGTAATCTGTGGATCAAACGGGCTTTTCCGGGGTCAATGCCTCAGCGTACGGTCGAACCACGAGAGCATCTCCGCCCACATCTCGGGCGTATAGGTGTGGCCGACACCCGGGTAGATCACGCTGCGGAATTCGTCGGGGCGGCCGGCGAGCGCCCATGCGGGCTTCACGACCTGTTCGATGGTGTGGATGCCGGACGGAGGCGATCCGAGGTCCTGATCGCCATTGAGGCAAAGGAGCGAGCGCGGCGCGACACAGGCGATGACGGCTTCCGTATCGAAGTGCCGGAGAAGCCCCGGAACGTAGTAGTAGATGCCGTGGTACTTGAGTCCACCGGCCACGATGAGGTCCTGGTACCGCGTGAGGCACGCCACGGCGACGCCTGAGCGGATCCGTCCGTCGAGTGCCATCAGCCACCACGTGCGCGTCGCGCCCATGCTGATGCCCGTCGCACCGATCCGATCGGTGTCGATCTCGGGTCGGGAGCAGAGGTAGTCGAGGGCGATGAGATCGTCGCGGAGCATCATTCCCCAGAGCGACCGACCCAGCCACAGCTCCAGCTTCGAAGCGCTCATCTCGCCGGCGGAACCCCGTTCTCCATCGGGCCCCTGGCCATGGCGTTCGCCGAAGCAGGGGGCGTCGATGGCGAGGACGGCATAGCCGCGGCGGACCAGTTCCGGGCCGGGTTCGACAGGCGTGTGCTTGCGCTGGAAGAGCTCGATCTTTCCGCCGTCGTATTCACCGCCGTGCCAGTGGCAATACAGGATCGCGGGCACCTTGCCGGCAGCCTTCTTGGGCAGGAGGAAAACGCCGGGAACCCGGGAACCCGCGCCGTTGTCGAACTCGATCCGTTCCTCGAACCAATCCCCGCGATCGACGCGGCTGACGACCTTGACCGTGGAGGGATCGGGGCGGGGCGGGAGTTCGCCGAGGGCCTTGCGAAGGTGGGCGCGGACTTCGGTGCGTTGGTCGGGGAGTTCCGCGGCCGTGGCCCGCAAGTTGAAGGTGGGAACACCGCCCATCGCCTGAAGCAGGGCCTCCCCCGCCGCCCTGTTGGTTCCAGCTGCCTCGGCCATGATTCCTTTCACCAGCCACGCCGCCGCCAGGATTCCCAGCCGCCAACCCGATGCCTTGAGCCGCGTGTGCATGGGGGAAAGTAGGCCGGAGCCTGGGATCGGCTCAACTGGGGAGTCCGAAGTTTCGAGTCAGCACCCGACCGCCTGGCTTCACCATCCCCTCCTTCGACCAGCCTCGTCACCTCGTTGGCTACGGCCGGGGAATTGGACTCGCAAGGCGTGACCGTGGTTTCCGATGCTGGGGCGTGCCGTTGATCCTCCTGCCGCAAGGTCGCCTCTTCCTGCCTACCGAATCCGGTGGAGACCCGGAGTTGGCATCGGCTTTTGGGGATGGAACGGCGGCCGGATTGCTGGCGATGGCATCGCGCCGCGAAACGGGCTCGTGGGATGCAGGGCTGATGTTCTGGCGCGGGTTCGTCGACGAATACCTGACCGCGTTGGCACATTCGCCAGCCGGGGTGGACACAGCAGCACTTCCGCCGGTCGAGCCGAATCCATCGGTCCTGGCCGAATACACGTTGCGCGCACCCGCGATGGAAGGCGGCGAGTACGTGTCGCCGGAGTTGCTGGCGGGAATGTGGCGCGAACTCGATGCGTTGGGCCGGGCCGAGGCGGCGAAGGCAGGCGGGTTGAAAGCGTGGCTGGGACAGATCAATCCCGCCATGCACCTGCTCGGGCGCGTGACGTTCCACCTGGCGGAGAACAAGCGGTCCGAAGCGACGCCCTTCGCCTTCATGGCCACCTTCACCCACCGGCTCTCGGCATCGGCACAGCCCGTGCATCTGCCCCTCGGCCGGGCACTCCAGGAGTTCGCCGGTGCCGGGAGCGTGGCCGCGCTCCAGTCACTGCTCGAGCCGGTGCGGATGGCTTCCGACACGTCGACCTGGGCCCGGGAACAGCTGGAGACCCGACGCCTGTTCCAGCCCCAGGCGTGGACGCCGGTGCAGGCGCACGGGTTCCTGAAGGAGATTCCGACGTTTGAAGCCGCGGGCATTCTCGTGCGGATCCCGGACTGGTGGAAAAACCGCAAGAGCGCCCGTCCCAAGGTGTCGATCCGGATCGGGGACAGCCGCGGTGCGGGAGTGGGTCTCGATGCCATGCTCGATTTCGAAGTCGAGCCCACGCTCGGCGGCGAGAAGCTGACCGAGGAAGAGTGGAAGGCGCTGGTTCGGGGAGCAGGTGGCCTCGTGCCACTTCGGGGACGCTGGGTCGAAGTGGATCCGGAGAAGCTCCAGGACGTCCTCGACCACTGGAAGGTGGCCCGGGAACAGGCAGGCAAGGACGGAGTCTCGTTCCTCGATGCCATGCGGATGATCTCGGGCGTGCGGTTGGCAGACACCGCCGGTGATGAATCCTCGGGCACCGACACGGACTGGAGCGACGTGGTCGCGGGAGACTGGCTGGCGAAAACGCTGGAGACGCTCCGGCAGCCGGGCAACCCAGGGACCGAAGCCTCCCAGCATCCGGGTCTCCAGGCGCAGTTGCGGCCGTATCAGGCGGCGGGCGTGGATTGGCTCTGGCTGTTGCAGGGCCTTGGCCTCGGCGCGTGCCTGGCCGACGACATGGGCCTGGGCAAGACCATCCAGGTGATCGCCGTCCTGCTGAAGCTGAAGCAGGAGGCGACGTTGCCCGAACGCCGGAAGGAAGCCCTGGGGCTTCCCTCCGCCCCGTCCCTGCTCGTGGCTCCGGCATCGTTGCTGGCAAACTGGAAGGGAGAGATCGCCCGGTTCGCGCCGAGCCTTCGGATCGGCTTCGCCCACCCATCGGAATCCGGGAACGACGACTGGCGGACCACGGAAACCTCCGGACGGTTCATCACGGGCAAGGACCTGATCGTGACGACGTACGGCCAGGCTGCCCGACTCGACTGGATGTCGAAGCATCGGTGGCGGTTGGTCGTTCTCGACGAGGCTCAGGCCATCAAGAACGCCGCCTCCCGTCAGACCCGCGCGGTCAAGGGCATCCCGGCCCGCGCACGGATCGCCCTGACCGGCACTCCCGTCGAGAACCGGCTCGGCGACCTGTGGTCGCTGTTCGACTTCCTGAATCCCGGCCTGCTCGGCAAGAGCACGGAATTCGGCAAGTACGTGAAACGGCTCCAATCGGCCGAGCGCCCGGACTTCGCCCCGCTTCGGCAGTTGGTCCGACCATACCTGCTGCGACGCCTGAAGACGGATCGCCGGATCCTGCCAGACCTTCCCGACAAGACCGAGGTCACGGCGTGGTGCCCGCTCGCCAAACGCCAGGCAGCCCTCTACCAACGCAGTGTCCAGGAACTCGCCGAGCGCCTGGAGGAACCCGCGGTCAACGGCATCCAACGTCGCGGTCTGGTGCTGGCATTCCTGATGCGCCTGAAACAGGTCTGCAACCATCCCGGGCATTGGCTGGGCGACGGTTCCTTCGCGCCGGAGGACAGCGGCAAGTTCCAGCGCCTCACCGAACTCGCCGAGGAGATCAGCTCCCGCCAGGAACGCGTGCTCGTGTTTACCCAGTTCCGCGAGATGACGGTCCCACTCGCCAACCATCTCCGGACGGTCTTCGGCCGATCCGGCCTCACCCTCGACGGATCCACACCGGTCGCCCGACGCCAGCAGCTCGTCGCGCAGTTCCAACAGGACGATGGACCGCCCTTCTTCGTGCTCTCACTCAAGGCGGGCGGTACCGGACTGAACCTCACAGCCGCAAGCCACGTGATCCATTTCGACCGCTGGTGGAACCCGGCCGTCGAGAACCAGGCCACGGACCGCGCCTTCCGCATCGGGCAGAAACGGAACGTCCTCGTGCACAAGTTCGCGTGCCGCGGCACCGTCGAGGAACGCATCGAGGAACTGCTCCAATCGAAGCGGGACCTCGCCGATTCGGTGCTTGGATCGGAAGGCGGGGCGGAGAAGCTCCTGACGGAAATGTCCAATGCCGAGATCCTTGATTTTGTCTCCTTGAACCTCCACTCGACCGGGGTCGACTGACCCACAACACCAGCCATGTCCTTCGAATACCGTCCTTACGTCTCTGTCGCCGAACGCCGCCGCATGGGGGCAAAGGCCGCCGCGGGCCTCTCCAAGCGCACGGGCCGCGCCCCTGCCCCGATCCGGATCGAGGGCCGCGCCATCGCGAAGACGTTCTGGGGGTCGGCCTGGTGCAGCCATCTCGAGGCCTATAGTGACTACGCCAACCGCCTGCCCCGCGGAAGGACGTACGCCCGGAACGGTTCGATCGTCGACCTCCACATCTCCACCGGCAAGGTCGAGGCTCTCGTGCAGGGCAGCTCGCTCTACCAGATCCAGATCACCTTCTCGACCCTGCCCCCCGCCCGCTGGACCACCTTCAAGCAACAGAGCGCCGGCCGCGTCACCAACCTGATCGACCTCCTCCAGGGTCGGCTTTCCAAGGAGATCCTCGCCGACCTGACGCATCGCGACACCGGCCTGTTCCCTGCCCCTTCCGAGATCCAGATGAAGTGCTCGTGCCCGGACTGGGCCGGCATGTGCAAGCACCTGGCCGCCGTGCTCTACGGCGTCGGCGCACGCCTCGACGAGAAACCCGAACTCTTCTTCACCCTGCGCGGCGTCGAGGTGTCCGAGCTGATCGCATCGGCCACCGCCACCGCCGCCCGCGAACCCGCCCCTGGAACCCAACCGGCGAACGACGCCCTCGCCGGCGAGGACCTCAGCGCGCTCTTTGGCGTGGAACTGGACTCGGGCGCGACGCCCGTTCCGGCGCAGCCCGCCGCATCGATCAAGGCCCCCACGGCCAAAAAGCCGGTATCGAAATCGAGGGCTCAGACGAAGACCGGAACCAAGGCGGTCGCCACGAAGCCCCCCGCTCCCAAGGCCAGGAAGGCGGCCGCCCGAACCGCCTCACCGGGGAAGCGGAAGACGGCCTGAACACGCAGACCGGCTCGACGGAGTCTCGCTCCAACGGAGTCAGGGCTGCGCCTTCATGGGCAACACTTCCAGGAACTGGCGAAGCCGGGGGACTCCAAACCAAGGTATCCTTGCCGGACACCAGACCCGAGGCGCGGATCCTCGTCATGAGCCGCAGAAAGGAGGGCGCAAACCCCATCCCCTTTTTCGCCTTCTTTCGTTCCTTTCGGCCGCCACCGCTCCATCACCCACTCCCTGCGGCTGCGCGCTGGTTTTGCCGCAAAGAACGCAAGAAGCCGTTTTCCCGGGCACCGATGTCCCCGGGCTGTAGATCCCTCGTCTTTTGCGGACGAAACCCAACCCGCGCTCCGGTTTGGACAAGGTCGCTGGACGCATGAGAGCCTCGCGCACCATGCACCTCTGGCGCCCGGTTGGACTCAAGGAACTGGAGTTGGTCTTCGACTCCGAGATGACCGGCTTTCCACCGCGTCTGCCGGAGCAGCCGATGGGAAAGCTGGCGAGGGATCAGTTCCGTGAACTCGCCCTTCTTCTCGCTCAGGGGACCATCGACACGGGGACCGAGATGGACGCCAACCGGAAAGTCATCTTCCTCCTCCACCTGCCCTTCTGGACAGGACTCGCAGCAACCGATCTTGGGGTGGACTCCCATGAGAAGGCCGCAGTCCTCGCCTTCATCGAGAACCGGTGGCGGCAGTCCGACATCCCTTTTCCGCTACCTAGGACATAGGTTCCTTGAACCCGCACCCATCCAGCCTTTCGCAGCCTATCCACCGACATGAAATCCCTTTTGACAGCCCCACCCAACTACGCTGCCATTCGTCAGTCTAAACAACGTTCGACAACCCAGAAGCCACCGATCGAGCCAGGAACATCACCGCTTTCCTCGGACAGGATGAACAGGATTTACAGGATGGTTCCGATCATGGGGAGCGACAGAATCAATCCTGTTCATCCTGTTATCCTGTCCAAACCCCAGGGTCCTTCTTCTCGTCGGGAGCCGTGTACCAGGACTGGCTTGCGGGTTCGTTCCCTCCTGAGGTACCCATGAGGTCAGTCGAACTAGACGGTCCAGCGAACGGGTGCCAGCCGGCACGCCGAGTGGCGATGCGAGCGCGCCCGGTGGCTGCCCCCCGTCGCTGACCTTTGCGTTCGGCAGAGATGCATCCAAAGTGAACAGGATTATCGAACTGCACGACTCTTGCGTGTCTAGCCTTACATCCGAAGGCGGTCGGATTATGTTGGTCTTCGAACCCGCATACATCCACCAATCCGAGGGACGACCGGGACAAGACATCGGCACCGGCTGGGTTCAGAACTGCAGGTTATCGTTCGACGCTGCATTGCTTGAGGGCGCTTTGCCGGAGCTTCCATGCAACGTGATGGACGGCGACCTCACGATTGGAAATGTGGTTCACTATGGTGCGATCCCGATGCCGCTGAGCCAGCAGGGGGCGATCTCCCTTCGTCTGCTTTTCTATCCAGGCTGTGAGCCAACAATCTCGGGTACATCCGTTGAGCTGGAGACGACAGGGATACCGCACTATGTTGAGGACTTTGAGCCCCACACCCAGAACGGGACAATCGCCGAACAGGCCGCTCCAGGGAACGCCGGGATTGGCCTCCGCTTGGATTCTCCCACGTAGGGCCCGGCGTCCCTGAGCTGATCGTTCGACAACCCAGAAGCCACCGATCTAGCCAGGAACATCACCGCTTTCCTCGGACAGGATGAACAGGATTTACAGGATGGTTCCGATCATGGGGAGCGACAGGATGGATCCTGTCCATCCTGCTATCCTGTCCAAAACCCCGGGTCCTTCTTCTCGTCGGGAGCCGTGTACCAGGGCTGGCTTGCGGGTTCGTTCCCTCCTGAGGTACCCATGAGGTCAGTCGAACTAGACGGTCCAGCGAACGGGTGCCAGCCGGTACGCCGAGTGGTGATGCCGGCGTCGCCGGTGGCTGGCTCTCGTCGCTGAGCTTGGGTCGTTCGACAACCCAGAGCCATCTATCCGAGACCGGAACATCACCGCTTTCCTCGGACAGGATGAACAGGATTTACAGGATGGCACGGGCCAGGCGGTGCGCTGCGGCCGGCAGGAGGGACTTCATGGGGAATGGTTACGTTGGATGCCATCGGTGGGCATGGAAGTCACGCGGTGGGTGGGTGGGTTCTGCCGCCCCGCTGGGGCTGGGAATCCACAACCCATGTCCAACCACGGCTGACGCCGTGGGCTACTGTCTTTCGGCCCTCCGGGCCTGAGGCGGCCGGGCCTGAGGTGCGGAGCACCGGCAGAGGATAGCCCACGGCGTGAGCCGTGGGTTTCCTCGTGTGGAGGGTTCAGTCCCGGAGGGGCGAAAGATTCCGGGGGGGTTGGATTGCCCAGGGCTATCGTAGGACGCCCCGTTGGGGCTGGGGGGCACGGAACGGCGTATCGGAGATGGTCGGGAGGCGGAGCTGGCATCTTGCGGTTCTGGATTTCAGATTCGTCGCTGTGGAGCCCGTCCTCTACATCGTCGCACTGATCGCCATCGCGGTGGGTTTCTGTTGGGTCAATGACCGTTTCATGGACGTGATGTGGAAGTGGCGTAACCCGCCCGAGAAGCTGGACGCCGAGCGCCGCGCCCGTGAGGCCCGCATCGCGAGTCCGGACTGGGTTTTCTACGAACGACACCTCCAGCGGCCTGCCCCTGCTTCGCTGCGAGAGCTGTACTCGGATCAACGAGTTTTGCTGAGCCGTGGGATCGACTATGACGAGAATCACCACATCAGCTCGCTCCAGCCGCTTGATCCGGCAGGACTCGTCGAGACCCGTGACCTGCTGGGCTTCGATGTCGTGCCCATTGCGGAAAGCGAAGGGGACCTGATCTATCTTCGGCCGGGCCCCGCCGAGAGGGATGCTGTCTACATCCTGCGCGGTCCGGCGGTAGGTTGACACGATGAAGAACGGCAAACGGGTCGACCGGGTGGTGATGCGATACAGCGAGGCGTTCAAGGTGCAGGTTGTACGGGAGTACGAGGCTGGAGAATTCTCGGGGTTGGCGGACGCCCAC
>CAIMMI010000129.1 GCA_903842505.1 uncultured Verrucomicrobiota bacterium
CGCGGATTCAACCAACGCGAGCCCTGACTCTCAGGGTGCGCGGCCATCCCGGTCCAAGTCCCTGCCCACCTGCGCCATCTGCGTCATCTGCGGATCCAACCGCCGTTTTCAGGGTCAGTCCTGCGAGTGATTCGCCAGGATCCATTCGCACGCGGCGGCGAGGTCGTCGACGACGACGGCGTCGCGGAGTTGGTCGCCTTGGTTGTCTTCGGTTGCCTTTCCGTAGCCGGTGCGCACGAGGAGGCTTCGGGCGCATCCGGCGTTCCAGCCGGTTTCGAGGTCGATCAGCTTGTCGCCGACGACGTAGCTCCGGGAGAGGTCGACATCGAAGTCGGCAGCGGCTTCCAGGAGGAATGCCGGCGAAGGCTTGCGGCCACGCGAAGGTTGGTCCGGGGCCTCGGGCGCGACGTAGAAGCCGTCAAAGGTGACGTCCTCGGCGGCGAGTTCCGCTTCAATGTGGGCATGGACGCGGTCGACGTCGGCCATCGTGAAGTAGCCGCGTCCGACCCCGGACTGGTTCGTGACGATGAACAGGAGGAAGCCGGCCTCCTGCAGTGCCCGGAGGCCATCGGCGGAACCGGGGATGAACTCCACCTCCTCGGCCTTGTGGAGGTAGTGCTTGTCGGCGATGAGCGTGCCGTCGCGATCGAGGAAGAGGGCGGGGGATCCGGACATGATTCGCGGGTTGGGTTTGCGGGGAACGGGTGGCAGCGGGCCAATCAAGCCTGCGGGAAGCTGGCGTTGAGTTCGGCAGGCGTGACGGTGGCTGTGCCGAACTTGCCGACGACGACGCCGGCAGCGTGGTTGGAAAGGATCGCGGCCTCGACGGGGGAAGCTCCGGCGGCGATGGCGAGGGTGAAGGTGGCGATGACGGTGTCGCCGGCGCCGCTGACGTCGAATACTTCCTGGGCGACGGTGGGGATGTGGAAAGGCTCGTGGTCGCGCTGGCAGAGGAGCATCCCGAGTTCGCCCAGGGTGATGAGGATGAGGGCGGGTTGGATGGTGGAGAGGAGTTTGTCGGCGACCCGCATCAATTGGACATCGTGAAGCGGATTCGCGTGACGCGAGTCATCGCTGAGTCCGGCCAATTCAAACGCTTCCTTGCGGTTGGGCGTGATCAGGGAGAGCCCGCGGATATCGAGTTGATGGACGGGTTTGGGGTCCAGGCTGAGCCACTTCCCCAACTCTCGGCACCGCTGGCGGAGGCCATCGACGAGCACCTGGGTCACGACGCCCTTCCCGTAGTCGCCGACGATGACGGCATCGGCCGACGGAAGGCGGGATTCGATGCGGCGGAGGAGGCGTTGGACGTCGGCCTCGGGAAGATCGCCGCGGGTCTCGCGGTCGAGTCGCGTCACCTGCTGGTGGCCGGCGACGATGCGGGTCTTCTTCGAAGTGAGCCGACTGCGGCAGGGGAGGAGGCCGGAACAGGTGACCTTTTCCTCGCGGAGGAGATCGGTCAGGACGGGAGCGGTCGGGTCCTTGCCGACGGCGCCGAAGAGTTCGGCACGGGAACCCAGCGCGGTCAGGTTGCGGGCGACGTTGGCCGCGCCGCCTGGCATGAAGCTTTCCCGTTCGAATTCGACGATGGGGACGGGTGCCTCGGGCGAGATCCGAGTGACCCGGCCCCAGATGAACTGGTCGAGCATGACGTCGCCCACGACCAGGACGCGGACGGACTGGAAACCCTGGACAATCTGCTGGCGGCGTTCCGGTTCGAGGCGCGGTCCCGCGGTCTTCGATGACATGGGGAGAAAGTAGGTGAGAAGACGGTTCGATTGAAGCGGGGATTGTCCACAAGGCCCGGACGTGCCCATGCTGCGCCCATGTCAGGCGTCATCGCCATCGTCGGCCGGCCCAATGTCGGCAAATCTGCTTTGTTCAACCGCATTGCGCGCAAGCGCATTGCCATCGTCCACGATCAACCGGGGGTCACGCGCGATCGTGTCACGGCGGAGGTGGAATGGCACGGCCGTCCCTTCACCTTGATCGATACGGGCGGCATTGGCCTCGTCCGGCGGGAAAAGGCGGTGGACGTCATCACGGCCGCCATGCTGGAGCAGGTCGACCTCGCTTTGGAGGCGGCCTCGGTGATCTTGCTGGTCGTCAATGTCCAGGAGGGAATCGTGCCGCTGGACGAGGAAGTCGCCCAGAAGTTGCGCTCGACGCAGAAGCCCGTGCTCCTGGTGGTCAACAAGGTCGACACCGATCGGGCGACCCCGGGCGTGGATGAGTTCAGTCGGCTTGGCTTCGAACGTATCTTTCCGATCACGGCCATCCACGGTGCGGGCATCGAGGAATTGATGGATGAGGCCATTTCGTACTTGCCGCCCCACGTGCCGGGTGTGGGTGCTGCGGTGGTTCCGGCCGAACCGGAGATCGGTCCGGACGGTGAACCGTTGCCGAAGCTCAGCCGCTCCGAGAAACTCAAGCTCAAGCGTCCTGACCGGCCGGCCGGCCCGGTCCGCATCGCCATCGTCGGACGACCCAACGTTGGAAAATCCTCCATCATCAATGCCGTCACCGGCTCGACCCGCGTGATCGTCAGCCCGATTCCCGGCACGACCCGGGATGCGGTCGACGTGCCGTTCGAGGTCGACACCGAGGGTGTCCGGGACCGTTACGTGCTGATCGACACCGCCGGCGTGCGCAAGGCCCGTCGGATTGATGATTCGGTTGAGTACTTCAGCGTCGAGCGGACCAAGGACGCGATCGGTCGTGCGGACATTGCGGTGATCGTGATCGACGCCGAGGTGGGCATCACGGAACAGGACAAGAAGATCGCTGACATCGTCGTGGAGAAGAAGTGCGCCTGTATCGTGGTGGTCAACAAGTGGGACTTGGTCTCCGACGCCGTGCGCAAGGCGCGCGAGGCCGAGATCGAGGCGCGCGTGGCCAAAACCCGGGACCGGGATGACCGCGAGAAGCGCCTGACGACCCTGTCCGAGTTCGGCGACTGGGTTCAGGAACGCCTGTTCTTCCTTGATTACGCGCCGGTGATCTTCACGTCGGCCACGGAAGGGTTCCAGTTGGACCGTTTGCTGGAAGCGGTGCGGTTCGTGGCGGCCCAGCTGCGTCAGGCGGTACCGACGGGCATCGTGAACCGGACGCTGCATGACGCGATCGAACGTCGTCAGCCGGTCAGCAAGCAGGGGCATCGCCTGAAATTCTTCTATGCGACGCAGGTTGGGCAGTCGCCGGCGATCTTCCGGTTGTATGTGAACCGGGACGAGCTCTTCAGCCCGCAGTACGAGAAGTACCTGGCGGACGAACTGCGGAAGGCCTTCGGTTATGAAGGTTGCCCGATCTTCATCCAGGCCAAGCCCCGACCGAAGACGATCGATCCGGTGCGGAACCGTCGGCACCGGCCGTTCGATCCGAACCGCGACGTTCGGCATGGACGGATCCTGCGTCCGGCCGTGATCCGGGAGACGGCGGACGAGGCGCCGGCGCCTCCGGCCAGACCTGGCAACATCGGGAAGGGTGGTCGCCCTGGGGCACCTCGTCCGGCGGTTGCGCGTCCGGGCGCACGGCCTGGCGCAGGTCGTCCTGTGCGGGGGGGAGCGGGTCCGGGCAAGCCTCCGACCAAGGCTTCGAGCAAGACCGCTGGAAAGACCGCGGCGAAGCCGGCGGTGTTCCGGAACAAGCTGGCGCGCGAGGCGGCTTTGCTGGGCAAGACCACGCGTGCCGGCGCACGCAAGGGCAAGCCCGCAGTGGGCGGGAAGCCCGGCTCTGGCCGCGCACGGCCGCTGGCCGGCAAGACCGCCCGCCCGCCGATGAAGCTCGGCGGCCGCCCAGGCGGCCGCGCCACGGTCCGGAAGCGCCGGTGAGGCGCGAGCTTCGCGTTGGCTGACAGGTCAACGGGAGAATTCGCGCGAAGCCGCGAGGGTGCGAAAGGGGGAAGAGCGCGGGAGGGCAGGCCCGCTGGGGGACTCCCTGGGTCGGTCACGGAATCTCGAAACTTGGGACTTCCGATCGGCTCGTGAGGACACTCGCTCCACCCCTCGGTGGGGCTGTTTCCAGATGCGCCCTGTCATGAAGCGGCGAAAAGTTCCGGCTTCCGGCGTGGCGCGTCCGTTGGCACGTTGGTGGGGCTAATGAAGATCACGAAGGCCCTCATCACGGCGGCAGCCAAGAACCAGCGGACGCTGCCGCTCCAGACCTTGGTCGACCGGGATGGTGTGCCTCGCACGGCCCTCGCCATCGTGATCGAAGAAGCCTTGGCGGCCGGTGTGGAGCAGATCGGGGTCGTGATCCCACCCGGCGACCAGGCGGCGTTCGCCGCTGCGGCGGGAGCCCACGCCTCACGGTTGGAATTCATCGAGCAGTCCGAGCCGCGCGGATTCGGGCATGCGGTCTGGTGCGGCAGTCGGTTCGTCGGGGCTGAACCCTTCCTCCTGTTGGTGGGGGATCACGTCTATGTCAGCGCGACGGAGCGTGGGTGCGCGCGGCAATTGGTGGAGGTGGCTTCGCGGGAGAACTGCGCGGTTTCCGCCGTGCAGGCGACGCACGAGAGCAAGTTGCCCTACTTCGGCGCCATTGGCGGCCGGCGTGTCCCCGGCCACAGCAACCTCTACGAGATCTCCGATGTCCTGGAGAAGCCGACCCCGACCGAGGCGGAGCAGCGCCTGATCGTACCGGGCCTTCGCTCCGGGCGTTATCTCTGCTTCTTCGGCATGCACGTCCTGACGCCGTCGGTGATGAAGATCCTGGGCGAACGGTTGGAGGCTGCCGGGCCAGCCGGGGCCAGCGTCCACCTCTCCACGGCCTTGGCGGACCTGGCTTCCCGGGAGCGTTACCTGGCCTTTGAGGCGGAGGGTTCGCGGTATGACATCGGTGCCCGGTACGGGTTGCTCACCGCCCAGTTGGCGCTCGGATTGTCTGGCCGGGACCGTGATGAGATCCTGGGCGGATTGGTGGACCTCCTGGCGCATCGCGTGCGCTGACGGTTGACGTCGTGCTACGCGTTCGGGGAGGTTGTCGGGGTCGTGGACAACCGCTCCTTGATTGACCTGATCACCTCACCCCGGCCGGAGGTGCGGAACCTCCCCCTGGAAACCGTCGTCGCCGGCGCGTCGCCGGCGCGACTGCTGGAGCTCGCTGCCGAACTGGACGGCTTCCGGCGCCGCTCCGCCAACCTCTACGAGCGGGTCCGCGCCCTGTTCTTCCTCCACGCCCTGCACCGATTCCATTTTCCCGCCATGCTGGCGCGGGAAGGTGGTGGCGCGCGCGGATTGGTTCCGTTCCGTGGATTCGAGCACCTGCTCCACCGGCGTTTCGAGGAGGCGGTGGATACCTTCCTTGCCCAGCAGGAGTCCGAAGGCCCCAGCGACGGGATCAGTTCGGCCCTGGCCGCGGCCTATCATCGGCTGGCCTTCCAGACGCTCGCGGATCAAGTCCGTCGCAGCGTCCGCACCGTTCGGGGCAACCAATGGATGTTCCGCATGGGGCATCCCGTCGATCAGCCGCTGCGCGTCCGGCCTGAGCTGCTGAAGCCCACCGCGGATGGATCGTACCCGATCCTGCGCGAGCAGACGCCGGTCCGCATGGACCTGACCCATTCCGCGTGGTCCGACATCTTCTTCCTCGGGATGGATTATCCGGAGGGCGCCAAGGTCCTGAACATCTCGGTCGACCTCGGTGTCCACGGTCGCGATTCCGGGCCACGTCCGCCGGTCAGCGCGTGGCTCCGGGTGCTGGATGAACCCGTGCTGAGGTTGACCTCGGTGGACCTGCGATCGACCGCGGACATCACGTCGCTCTCGGACGTATTCGACTTCGCCAAGGATTACCTCGGCCTGCTCAAGGCGGCGGTCATCGCGTCGGGGATCGTTCCCCCGGGGATCGAGGGTTCAGGTCACTCGCTTCAGGACCTCCTGACGGCACTGGTCGGACCGGGCCGGGGGTTGGAGATTGTCTCGAGCGTGAACGACATCCCGAAGGGTTCCCGTCTCGCCGTGAGCACGAACCTGCTCGGTTCGTTGATCAGCGTCTGCATGCGCGCCACGGGACAGGCGGCGTCGTTGACCGGGCCGCTCGCGGAATCCGAACGGCGTCTCGTTCTCGCCCGGGCGCTCCTGGGTGAGTGGCTCGGCGGTTCCGGCGGTGGTTGGCAGGATTCCGGCGGCGTCTGGCCCGGCATCAAGCTCATCACCGGCACGCCCGCGGGTGAGGATGATCCGGAATTCGGAATTTCCCGCGGCCGCCTGATGCCCACGCACCACGTCTACAGCCGCGATGAGATTCCTGAGTCCGCCCGGCGGGCCCTGCAGGATTCCCTCGTCGTCGTGCACGGCGGCATGGCCCAGAACGTCGGGCCCATCCTCGAGATGGTGACCGAGAAGTATCTCCTCCGTTTGGCGGCGGAATGGACCGGACGACAGGACGCGCTCGGGTTGCTCGATGAGGTGATCGACTCCCTTCGCAAGGGCGACATCCGGCGTCTGGGCGCAGCGACGACCCGCAACTTCCGCGGGCCGATCCAGGCGATCATCCCGTGGGCATCCACCCATTTCACGGAGCAGTTGATCGCCCGCGCCTCCGAGGCCTTCGGCGAGGATTTCTGGGGGTTCTGGATGCTGGGCGGCATGTCGGGTGGCGGGATGGGCTTCATCTTCGCGCCCGAGCGCAAGCTCGAGGCCCAGGAACGGATGAAGGAGATCATGCTGCGGACGAAGCGCGAACTGCAGCACGCTCTCCCGTTCGCCATGGATCCGGTGGTGTTCGATTACGCGATCAACGAGCACGGCACGGTCGCCGACCTCCTCACGGGCGAGGAAGCCCTGATGCCGTCGAGCTACTACGCCCTGACGATTCCCGGGATGCTCCGCATGGACCGGCACGGATTGTCGGCCCAGCGGCGCCTCGAACTCGACAAGTTCGGTGCCGCCGCCCGCAACCGTCCCGAGTTGCGTGGCATGGTGCAGACGCTGTTCGACGTGCTGCTTCCCCGTGGCCGCACCGACCAGTCGGCGGGCCAGTCGCTCACGGATCTCCTCGCCCGGAATGGCTTCGACCGTTCCCAGCACGAACAGATCCGTTCGGACCTGAAGGAAGGCCGCATCGGACTCGCCCAGAACCGGCTCCGGGCGGATACGCGCATCGAGGATGTCGAACCCGGGGACGTCGCTCACTGGGCCGACCTCCAGGGCAACGCCGGGCTGAAGGCCCTCGGCGAGGCCGCCTTGGCCGCCGGAGAGGTGGCCGTCGTGACGCTCGCCGCCGGTGCCGGTTCGCGCTGGACCCAGGGTGCCGGCGTCTGCAAGGCGCTCCATCCGTTCTGCAAGCTGGGCGGACGGCATCGGACGTTCATCGAGACGCATCTCGCGAAGTCGCGGAAGACGGGCACCCTGCACGGCGCGGTTCCACCGCATGTCTTCACCACGAGCTATCTCACGCAGGGGCCGACGGCGGAGTTCCTTGAACGGGTCGGACGCTACGGCTATCCGGGCATGCTCGAGCTTTCCCAGGGACGCAGCGTCGGACTTCGGTTGATCCCGATGGTTCGCGACCTGCGCTTCCAATGGGAGGAGATGCCCCA
>CAIMMI010000130.1 GCA_903842505.1 uncultured Verrucomicrobiota bacterium
ACCCCGGATGAAGCTTCCCCGCGCCCTCAAGATCACCCTCTGGTCCCTGCTTGGAGCCGTCGGCCTCGTGCTGATCGTCGCCGGCGGCATGTGGTGGTACTTCAACCCAGCCTACACCCGCCAGGATGCCATCCCATACGGCACCCGACACGGCAAGCCCCTCACCCTCGACGTCATCCGTCCCACCCACCCCAATGGCATCGGCGTCGCCTTCATGGTCTCCGGCGGATGGAAGTCCTCCCCCGCCGGTTCCACGCCCGCGTGGATTTGCGCTCCCCTCCTTCGACGCGGCTACACGGTCTTCGCCATCTGCCACATCTCCCAACCCGAGTCCACCGTTCAGGAGATCTTCGACGACATGCAGCGCGGCGTCCGTTTCGTCCGCCACAACGCCAGCCAATACGGCATCGATCCCAACCGCATGGGCGTGATCGGCGGTTCCGCCGGTGGACACCTCAGCCTCATGCTCGCAACCCGGGGTGGCCCTGGTGCTGCCGACGCGTCCGATCCCATCGACCGCGCCAGCAGTGCCGTCCAGGCCGTCGCCATCTTCTATCCCGTCACCGACCTCATCGACCTCGGTTCCTCCACCGAGAACCTGCATGACGGTGGCCCGCCGAAGACGTACGTGAAGGCGTTTGGCCCGACGGTTACCAACCTTGTCGCCTGGACGAACATCGGTCGTTCCCTGTCCCCCCTCTACCACGTCCACGCCTCGCAACCGCCCGTGCTCATCTATCAGGGCACTGCCGACACCCTCACCCCGCCGGAACAGTCGGAACGCTTCCAGAAGCGTTCCCGCGAACTCGGTCGCACGGTCGAGATGGTGTACCACGAAGGCGGCGAACACGGTTGGCTCACCATGCCCTGGGACATCCGCAGCTTCGCCGACTGGTTCGACCGGCACCTCCAACCCGGTCAGCTCAAGCCCGCGTCCCGGTAGGCCCTCAAGTTCGGGGCCTTCGAAGCCGTCAACTGTTGCAGCCGGGACCTGCGAAATCGAAGTCAGCAACATCGACCTCGATCCCACTTTGAACCTTGAGGCACGCTTCTTCCTGTTGGTGAGTCCTTGAGTCACCGCCGCGCGCTATTGGCGTGTATCCAGCCTCCTTGCGGGGCCCCATGAAGATTGCCCTCGTCACCACCTTCTTCGGCGCCCACCGCTTCGGCGGTGACGCCGCCTATGTCGAGCGCCTCGCAGAAGCCCTGCTGCGGCGAGGGCACTCGGTCACGGTTTTCTATTCCCGCGACGCGTTTGAAGCCGTGCGGGGCACCCGACAGGCCATCGCCTACAGCCCGCCGCCCGGACTCCGGGTCCACGCCTTGTCGAGCCGACTCTCCCGACCCAACCTCCTCTGGATGCACCAGACCGGTGGTCTTGGAGCCACCGGAAGGGAACTCGTCGATCACCTGCAGCAGGGAGCCTTCGACGTCACTCATTTCCACAACATCTCCCTCGTCGGCGGTGCCGCCCTGCTCCGCGAGTGTCCGGGCCCGGCGGTCCGTCTCATGACGGCCCATGAGCATTGGCTCACCTGCCCGCTCAGCGTCCTGTGGCGGTACAATCGTGAAGCCTGCGAAGATGCGACGTGCACCCGGTGCACGCTCCGCTCGGGAAGGCCTCCCCAACTTTGGCGCCGCAGCGGGAGTGTTTACGAGGCCGTCGCCGGACTCGACGCCCTGATCTTCCCGAGCCACCACACCCTGGAGGCACACGCAAGACGCGGCATCCACCACCCACGCGCGCAGGTCCTGCCGTACTTCATTCCCAGACATTGGGAATTGCCGGAGCCTCCGCCACCTGCCTCCGCCCACGCGCCCTTCCGGTTCATCGGCCGCCTTGTCGCCGAGAAGGGACTCCAGACCCTCATCCCCATCTTCCGCGCCCGCCCGGCTGCCACCCTGGAGATCACGGGCGACGGCCCCTTCCGCGCCGAACTCGAAAGCCTCGCTGCAGGCGCATCCAACATCCGCTTTCGGGGTGCAGCCTCCGCTGAGGATATCCGGACGCTTCTACCCAACACCCGGGCCTTGCTGGTTCCGTCGCTCTTTCCCGAAACCTTCGGGTACGTGCTGATCGAGGCCTGGTCCCAGGCGATCCCCACACTCGCAAGCACGGCGGGAGCGCTTCCTGAGGTCAGCGGGGCCGGCGGAGGGTGGGTCTGCGATTCCACTGAGCTCTTTGGCACACGGATCGACCAATTCCTCGCCAGCCCGGAACTGGGACGAGAGCAGGGCGTCGCGCTGTGGAAGAAGTCCCGCGATCACTTCTCCGAGGACTCCCACCTCGCCGCCTGGGAAGCCATCGTCCGCGGATCGGGTGTTGCTGGCTCCGCTCCCGGCAAGTCATCTTCCTCCCACCCGGCGGCCCCTTCCCAAAACGAAGTTTCCTCAAGACCATGAACCCTACCGCCCATCCACGCATCTCCGCCGTCCTCGTCGTCGGACGGCAGCGGTCCCGCGCCCAGCACGTCCTCAATCAGATCGGCCGGCAGTCCTGCGCGGGCCTGGAGGCGATCGTCATCGACCTCTGCCCGGACCAACCTCCGCTGACCCTGCCCGTCGACCTCGAGCTCAAGCACGTGAGGGAAGCGTTCCCCGGTGGACTGGAGGAAGCACGGGCCCGCGCGGTGGCTTTCGCTCGTGCGCCGTACATCGCCTACCTCGAAGACCATTGCGCCCCGGAACCCGGGTGGGGCGAGGCCATCATCCGCGCCTTCGACAGCGGTCGATGGGCCGCCGTGGGATACTCGTTCATCAACGCCAACCCTGAAAGCTGGGTCTCGCGCGCCTCCATGATGGCCGACTACGCACTCTGGGCTGCCCCGCATCCGGACATCGAAATGGAACTACTGCCGGGCAACAACGTCGCCTATAGGCGAGAGATCCTGTTGGGCTATGGCGACCGATTGCCGGGTCTCCTGTCGCCGGACTTCGTCATGCACGAGCGGCTTCGAAAGGACGGACACCGTCTCTTCCTCGCCGGTTCCGCGCTGGCTTCGCACCAGAACCCCGAGGAACTCGGCTTCCTCCTGGCTGCCAACCACGCCTACTGCCGCCTGATCGCGCATCATCGCGCTCAAGGCCAGGAATGGGGAGCAGGCCGTCGTTGGCTCTATACGATTGGCGTTCCACTCGGCGCCCCCGTCATCAAGTTGGCCCGCAACCTCGCTGCGCTCGCGCGCCGCCCAGTGCTGCTTCCAGCCTACTTCGCCTCGACGCCCGTCATTCTCATCGCCTTCTTCTGGTCCGCAGTCGGGGAAGCCCTCGGCTACACCTTCGGTCCGGGCCTCGCCAAGGAAGAGTTCGAGGAATACGAACTGAATCGCTCCAGGGTCTGAACCGAATGCCCCGTATTTCCATCGTCCTCCCGGCCTACTTCTCCCACGCCACCCTGGGACGTTGCCTCGCGGCCATCGCCGCCCAGTCACGCCGGCCCGAGGAAACCATCGTCGTCAACAGTTCGCCCGATTCCGACACCGCACCCGTCGTGGCAGGATTTCCATGGGTTCGGCTGATCCAAAGCCCCACACGACTGCTGCCTCACGCCGCCCGAAACCGCGGGCTAGCCGAGGCAACCGGCGACGTCCTCGTATGCTCGGATCCAGATGTCGTGGCCGAACCTCGCTGGCTGGAGGAACTCGAGGCTGCCATCGGAGCGGGCCATCCGCTCGTCGGTGGTGCCATGTCGATGCAACCGCATCCGCCCGCGCAAATCCGGGTCGCGCAAGCCATCCACCTGACCAAGTTCTGGTGGGCCCTGCCCGCCGGCATCGAACGGAACACCTGGATCGTGCCCACGGCCAACTGCGCATTCACCCGCCAGAGTTGGGAGCGGATCGGTCCCTTCCCCGAGAACGTCTTCTGCGGGGATGCCCTGTTTTCCTGGAAGGCGGCCCGCGCCGACTCCGCGCCCTGGTTTCTCCCGCAGGCGATCGTGAACCACGAGCACGACGAAACGGTCGCCATGATGCGCACCCAGCGATTCCGTCGCGGGGTCGAGTTCGGAAGGGAGCGCGCCCGATGGGAAGGCTGGTCGCCAGGACGACGCTGGTCGCAGGCGTTCGCCTCGCCGCTCCGGACGCTGGCCGTCCTGCATCACGCCCGAAAGGCAGCCCATGCCGCTGGCTGGGGTGATGCCTTCCGCAACTCCGTCTCCCTGCAGGCTCTCTTCCAGGCCGCATGGACCACCGGCGAGGCACGGGGCTGGATACAGGCCTGAATCCTGGCCCACCTCGTCGCAGTTGCATCGCATCCGGCTTCCCACTATTCCGCGACACCATGCAAAGCAAGGCCACCACCGTCGCTGAACCTAGAAACCGCGGCTCGATCCACAGATTACACCGATTCCACGGATTGGAAGCCGGTTGAGAGAGGCTGGCGTTTCACCCTGCGGGTGACGGGGAAGCCGCGATGCGGTGGGGCCTCTTGTTACAGTCCATCTGTGAAATCTGTGGATAACCCAACTGCCGTTTTCAGGCTGAATACTTCCAGAGCCTGCCCGATGACCGCCGGAAGGCCATCGAGGCCGTCCGCCGCGTCTCGGTCAAGGGCTACATCCAGTTCTACGAAGCCGCCCTCCGGAAGCAGGCTACCGACCGGGAAGCCCGGAAGGCGGCGAGGACCACCCGGAAGTAGCAGCGAAGGTCAGGACGCTGGGGCGGAGAGTTCCCGGTTTCCAGATCCCAGTTCTGGCAAATTCCCAACATCCGCCTCCTCACGTCGTCGGCTACCCTCGCAGTGTAGCAGCGGACGTCAGGACGCTGGGTGAAGAACAAGTCACCCGCGGAACCGACGACCGATCAGCACGGCGTTGTGCCCGCCGAAACCGAACGAATCATTCAGGAACACATCGATCCGGCGTTCCTGCGGCGTATTCGGCACGCAGTTCAGCGTGCAGGCCGGATCCGGGTTGTCGAGATTGAGCGTCGGCGGCGCCACCTGCGCCTCGACCGCCTTGCAGCAGATCACGCTCTCGATGCCGCCCGCCGCTCCCAGCATGTGGCCGGTCGCCCCCTTGGTGGAACTCACCGCCAGATTCTGGGCGTGTGAACCAAAGACCCGCTGCAACGCCCGCACCTCGCACATGTCGCCCGCGGGCGTCGACGTCGCGTGCGCATTGACGTAGTCCACCGTATCCGACGCGATGCCGGCGTGCCGCAGCGCCATCTGGATCGCCCGTGCCGCGCCGGAACCTTCCGGATCCGGGGAGGTCATGTGGTTCGCGTCACAGGTATTGCCGTAGCCCAGGACCTCGCAGTAGATGCGCGCCCCACGCTTGAGGGCGTGGTCGAGTTCCTCCAGGACCAGCACCGCGGCACCTTCACCCATCACGAAACCATCACGATCCCGGTCAAATGGCCGGCTTGACCGTTGAGGGTCATCGTTCCGGGTGCTCATCGCCCGCATCGCCGCAAATCCGCTCATGCCGAGAGGCACGATCGTCGCCTCCGTCCCGCCAGCGAACATCACCGAGGCGTCGCCCCGCTTGATCGTCGCCCAGGCCTCGCCGATCGCGTGGTTGCTCGTCGCACAGGCTGAGCAGGTCGCGAAATTCGGCCCGCGCAACCGGTGGTAGAGCGCGAACAGGCCCGAAGCCATGTTCAGGATCAGCATCGGGATCATGAACGGCGAGACCCGCCCCGGCCCCTTGGCGAGCAGGATCTTGTGCTGTTCTTCCGTCGTCTGCAGGCCGCCGATGCCCGATCCGATGAAGACCCCGATCTCGTCGAGGTTCTCCTTTTCGAGGTCGAGCCCCGAATCCTTCAGCGCGCCCCAACCGGCGTAGACGCCGAAGTGGGTGAACCGATCCGTCCGGCGGACCTCCTTTGGACTCGGGAATCCGGGGGTGGGATCGAAGCCGCGGACCTCCGCCGCGATCTGGCAATCATACCCGGTGATGTCGAAGTGCGTCACGCGATCGACGCCGCACTTGCCCGCCAGAATGTTGCGCCAGACCGTGTCGGCATCGGTGCCGAGGGACGACACGCAACCCAAGCCAGTGACTACGACCCGGCGTTCAGACCAATTGCTGCCCATAACAGTGGGAAGATGACGTTGAAAAGCGTCCGGGTGCGAAAGGAAAATCAGGACCTGCGAAGGCGAACGCTACCCGGTCGTTGCCCTCAGAACCCGGAATCACGCCTGGAACCCGCCAGACGGAGCCCGATCAACGAAAGTTGGAAGTGGACCCGGCAAGCTCGCTTTCGATGCGCCCCGCCCGGCCCTCATGAAAACAAAAGGGCAGCTCGGGGTTACCGGGCTGCCCTTCCGCATCGGACATCCCTTACTTGCTCTGCGATTCTTCGATGTAACGGATGACGTCTCCGACGCTGGTCAGCTTCTCAGCTTCGTCGTCGGGGATCTCGTGGCCGAACTCCTCTTCCAAAGCCATGACGAGTTCCACGGTGTCGAGTGAATCGGCACCGAGGTCCTCAATGAACTTCGCTTCGGGAGTGACCTGGTCCGCATTCACGCCGAGCTGCTCGACGATGATGTCCTTGATGCGCTGCTCGATGGTTTTCTCAGCCATGGTGCTTCCAGTTGTTATTTACGTGGCCTGTCTAGGCGTGGGGGTGGGTAGCGTCAAGCCCTCATCCAATCCAAAATTTTGCTTCCCTCACATCACCATTCCCCCATCCACCACCAGAACCTGCCCCGTGACGTACCGTCCGCCGGGTCCCGCGAGATACAGGACGGCCTCCGCGATGTCCTCGCCGCGACCGAATCCAGCCAGCGGAATCTGAGTCAGCAACGCGGCCCGCTGCTCCTCCTTCAGCACGGACGTCATGTCCGTCTCGATGAACCCCGGTGCGATCGCATTGCACGTGACCCCGCGCGAACCCAACTCCCGCGCCACCGACTTGGTGAACCCGATCAGTCCAGCCTTGCTCGCCGCATAGTTGCACTGGCCCGCGTTGCCCATCAGTCCGATCACCGATGCAATATTGATGATCCGGCCGGACCGTTGCTTCAGCAGCGCCCGCGTGAAGGCCTTTGTCAGGACGAACGCGCCGCGCAGGTTCGTGTCCAGCACCGCATCCCAATCCGCCTCGCTCATCCGCATCAGCAACCCATCCCGCGTGACCCCGGCATTGTTCACCAGGATGTCCACCCGGCCCGCCTCCGCGAGGATCTTCTCCGCTGCCGCCACCACCTGCGCCGAATCCGAGACGTCCACCGCCATGGCCCACGCCCGACGCCCCAACGCCCGAACCTCCGCCGCCACCTTTTCGGAATTCTCCACCGTGCGGGACACGCACACGATGTCCGCACCGGCTTCGGCCAACCGGAGCGCAATGGCCCGGCCAATTCCACGTCCCGCACCGGTCACCACGGCAATCTGCTGAGCAAGCTGACTCATAAGGCCGCGATTGGGCGGAACGACGACGCCCGGTGTCAAATCCGGAGTCAGGCCCACCCCTTCCAACGGTAGTACCAATACCCGAGTTGCTCGTGCACCCACTGGGAGAAGAACCGGAACCGCTCCACGTCCGGCAGCACGCTCCACTGCAATTCCGCCCGCATCCGATCCGATCCGTTGAACTCCGCCCCGACCGCATAGACGTCTGGTACGCCGGCCTTGCGCAACGCCGCCTCTCCGCGCCGGAGGTGGAATCCACTGCTGACCACCAGCACCCGGCGCCATCCGTTCGACCTCGCCAAAGTCGCCACCTGCACCGCCTCGTCGTGCGTGTTGGCGCTCGGTGCGAGCAGGATCGTTCGGCCCGCCGGCAGCCGCCATCCCCGGATCCACACGTCGAGGAACTCCGCATCATTGATCTGCCGTCCGAACCACGGGACCGAGGCGCCGCCCAACACCAGGTTTGGGGCCCGCCCCTGACGCATCAACTCCAGCGCAACCAACGGCCGGTCTCCACTGGAACCCAGGTTGAAGGGAAGAACCGTGCTCGGCGAATGGTCATGGGTGCCGCCCAGCATGACCACGGCGTCTCCCATGGGTACCTGTCGGCTTCCCGCCACATACGGACGTTCCAACCTCTCCAGCAACCACTCGGTCAATGGCGTCGACCCAATACCCCAGAGGACACCGAGCAACGCGAGACAGGTTCCCGCCGTCCTCGGCCGCCCCAGCCAAAGGCTTCGGATCACCAAAACCGCCAACCCGAGAAAAACCCAGGTCAGCGGCTGCAGCATCTGTTCCACCCGCACCGCCAGATTCGCCGCGATCATGTCAGTCCTGCGGCAGGTTCCGGAACCAGCGCTCATCCCGCGCCTGGAGCGGCACCATGATCTCCATCCAACCCACGCGCCCCGGCGCATTCGTGTAAACCGCCGGCGTCCCGCCCAACACATCCGAATAATCCAGCTGGTACCGTTTCCCGAATCCCGTCGGAAAAGTCGCCCGAACCGCATTGCCGTCGATCAGTGCCACCGTCGGCGGGAACAGCGGATTTCCATCGATCGGCGAAAGGTCCAGGAACTGCTCCCGCACCAGTTGCAACCCGTCGCCGTCCACATCGTCCGCCGGTCCCTTGCCCAGGTCCCCGAACCAACGCCGCTCCCACGCATCGTCCAATCCGTCCGTGTCTTCATCCGGGATGTCCACGCCATCCACCAGCAACTCCGCTCCCAGGATCGTTCCCGAGTCAAACTGCCGCACGTCCGTCACGTCCAACCGCCACGTTCCCTGCGCAGGCTCCATCAGGTGATGCGTACTCCAGTACGTCCAATCCTGCGGCCCGGCAAAGCTGTCGAAATTCGGATTCTGCAACACCGACCGGGTCCCCTTCGGAGAGACCAGCGTGATCCGCAGATCTCCACGGCTCGAATGCGTCGTCCGCAACCGGACCCCGACATGCTCGCACAAGGTCGTGTTCGTGACCGTGAAGTTCATCGAGGCCGTCGTCACCGAGATCCGCGCCGTCACGTTCGTCCGACCCGCGATCAGCCGGGCCAGCGTTTCTCCCTCGGTCTGCCCCAGGTACACGGTCGGGATCGGCGCATACGACGTCGCGTCCATGATCTCCAGGTCGCTCCCGTTCGCATTGCCGTGAATCACCGCCATCGTTGCCCCCGCCTTCGCCGCCCGCGCGATCTTGTCCGCGTAGGTGTTCACCCCTCCCGCAATCAGCACCGCGTGCCCCGCCACGCTTGCCGGCAGGTTCGTCTGTCCACGCCCCACGTAGTCGAACAGAGCCGCCAACGTCCCGCCGTTCGGATACACCCCCATCGATGGCAAGACCCGCAGGTTCCTCAGGTTTGCCGGCAGACCTGTTCCGAACACCAGCAACCGGAAACTGTCGTCCGGAATGACGAGCGGGCTGTTCCGCACTACCCGCACCCTTTTGGATGCCGACCGGGGCAGCCAGTGCTTCGCCAGAGCCACCGCCAATCCCGCGTCGGGCACGCCAAAGCCCTGGTTGTGGCTCACCAACAAACCCGCGGAATTCGTCGTCAGGTCCGGATCGGCCAGATCCGCATGCCGTGCCGACAACGCCAGCACCTGCTGCACGTCCCGGTATCCCAACTCCGGCCTTGCCGAAAGGATCAACGCCACCACCCCCGAGATCACCGGCGCCGACGCCGACGTCCCGTTGAACGCCACGGTTCCCTGGATGTAGTCGCCCGCGTCCCCGGACGTCGTGTTGTACCCGAGCGCCCCTCGCCGATCCGTTGTCACCAGGTTGGGCGCCGCCGGATCCTCCGACCCGTCAGACCTCGGGTCTCCGCTCGGACCGCCCACGAGGATCGACGCCCCGGGACTGCTGTACTTCGTCGCCCGTCCGTCCAGACGCACCGCCGCCACCGCGATCACGCGCGGATCCGAGGCGTATCCGTCGTCACACGCATTGTGCAGATCCTCGCGCCCATTCCCCGCTGAACGGACAAGCACCACCCCCTTGCCCTGCCGACCGGTCTTGACCGCGGTTTCGATTGCCGAATCGGGAAGGATCCCAACCGCCAACTGGAAGTCACCGCCATTGCCCCAACTGTGGTTCTGCACGTCGACCACGTCCGTTCGATACCGGAACATGTCGGCCAGTGCATCGTCGGGCACGATCCGTTCCCCACCCAGACCGTTGGACTCGAAGATGACCATCGCCGCGAGGGATGCCTCAGGAGCCACGCCTGCCACGCCGCGGTTGTTCTCGGCCGTCGCCACGATCAACCCGGCAACCGCCGTTCCGTGATCACCCGCCGCCGTGCTCAAGGCCACCGGCGTTGACGCGGCAAAATTGAAGTGCGGTTGCCCGCTCGCCCGCGCCGTCAGGTCGAGGTGCCCCACATCCACGCCGTTGTCCACAACCCCCACCACCACTCCAGCCCCACGCGCCACCGGCCACGCCGCCCGCGCATCGATGTCGATGCCCTTCGGTCGAAACGCCGTGTTCCGGTTCTCCAGATGCCATTGGCGACTGAACAGGGTGTCCTTCGGCCGCGCCGAGTAAGGGGTGTGCAAGACCAGGTCCCGCCGCATCACCGGGTGCGAGGCCACGACCCCGTCCATGGTCGCCAACTCCGCCGCCTGCTCCGCCGCCACGACCGGATCCGCCGCCTCCCAGATTCCGATCCCCGGCGCAAACTCCCGGACGAACTTCAGGGGCCGACCCTCCGCCATTTTCGCCAGTTCCACCCCGGACTCCACCGCCACCACGACCCGCCGCCCCATCTCCAGCTTGCCGCCACGTCCATCCGCCCGCCGCACCGTCACCCATTCGGCAGGCGGACCCACCACCGCCGCGGGCGCTGCCGCCCGCACGTTCAGGTCCGTGTCCAACTCATACCGGACCTCGCCAGGCTCCCGGAACCGGAACGTCTGTGCCGCATTCAGCGTCACGGCCACGGTACAGGAGAACATCAGGGTGGCGAACAACGGCGGCATCCGGGACAAGGCGCGCGAGGACATGCGGACGCACACTAGTCCTGCCAGTGCCGGAGTCCATCCCAAGTCCTTGTTGCCGCGCCCCGCCCAATCCCGTTTGCTCTCTCCCACACCATGAAGTTCCTCCGCTGGCCCGCCGCCGCCTCCCTGGCCCTGGCTTCCTTCGGTCTTTTCGCCGACGGCCCCGCCGACAACATCGCCGAGAAGGTGCGCCCGGTTCCGCCCCCGGGCGTCGCCATCCCCGAGGACGTCAGCCAGTCGCTCCGTGAACCCGTCGACCGTCTCGGCGAGGACTTGCAGGTCCTGCGACGCAACCTCGCCGGCAAACCCGCCCTCCTGTCCCGCTGGGCCGATGCCGCCATCTTCCACAAGTCGGTCGACTGGGCCCTCCGCTACAACGAATTCTTCAAGACGAACGAGTTCGCCGCCGCCCGCGAGCAACTCCAGACCGGCCGCACCCGTCTCGATGCCCTGAAGTCCGGCCAGATCTCCTGGGCCGCCGCCACCGGCCCCACCGTCCGCGGCTACGAGTCCCGCATCGACGGATCCATCCAACCCTACGGCCTCGTCGTCCCCGCCTCCTGGACCCCCAACAGCGGCCGCCGCTGGCGCCTCGACTTCTGGTTCCACGGCCGCGGCGAGACCCTCAGCGAACTCGCCTTCGTCCAGGACCGTTCCCGCAATCTCGGAGAATTTGCTCCCCCCGACACCTTCGTCCTCCACCTCTACGGGCGTTACTGCAACGGCTCCCGCTTCGCCGGCGAAACCGACTTCTGGGAAGCGCTCGCCGACGTCCGGAAGCTCTACCCGATCGATGAAGACCGCATGGTGATCCGCGGGTTCAGCCTCGGCGGCGCTTCCGCGTGGCACTTCACCGCCCATCACGCGTCGATGTGGGCCGCCTCCGCCCCCGGCGCCGGATTCTCCGAGACCGCCGAATTCCTCAACGTCTTCCAGAAGGAGAAGCTCCAACCGTTCCCGTGGGAACAGAAGCTCTGGCGTCTCCACGACGCCACCGCCAACGCCGCCAACCTCCACATGGTCCCCCTCGTCGCCTACAGCGGCGCCGACGACTCCCAGATCCAGGCCGCCCGCGCCGTCGAGAAATCCATGGCCGACCTCGGCCTAAAGCTCACCCACCTCATCGGCCCCAAGACCGGCCACAAGTACGAACCCGCCACCAAGGCCGAACTCAACCGCCGCATCGACCTCCTCGCCAACCGCGGCCGCACCCGCTCTCCCCGCGACCTCACCTTCGTCACCCATTCGCTCCGCTATCCGTCCATGGCCTGGTTCACCCTCGACGGCATGGGTGAGCACTGGGAACCCGCCTCCGTCCGTTCGCTCCCGCCGACCGGCGACTCCGGCCGCCTGATCGCCACCACCAACGTCACCGCCTTCTCCATCCACGTCGAACCCGGCGACAACCCGTTCCCCGAATCCGAACGCGTCGCCTTCGGCCTCTCCGGCTCCCTTCCCGGCCAAAGGACCAAGCTCATCGACCTCGGCGTCCGCGGCTCCGATGGCTCGATCGATGCCTCGTTCCACTGGAACGGATCCGACTGGGCCCCGGGCCGGTTCCCCGAGGGAACCCTCCGGAAAAAACACGGAGTCCAAGGCCCCATCGACGACGCCTTCATGGACCGCTTCGTCTTCGTCCTGCCCACCGGCCAACCGCTCAACGAAGCCGTCGGCAACTGGGTGAAGTCCGAATCCTCCCGCGCCCGCGAACACTGGCGCCGCCACTACCGCGGCGACGCCCCAGTCGTCGACGACTCCGCCCTCACCGACGAACAGATCGCAAACTCCAACCTCATCCTCTGGGGCGACCCAAACAGCAACCGCACCCTCGCCCTCATCCTGCCCCAGCTTCCCATCCGCTGGACCGCCGATTCCCTCGTCGTCAACGGCAAGACCTACACCGCCGGCGAGCACGTCCCCATCCTCGTCTTCCCCAACCCGCTCAATCCCGCCCGCTACGTCGTCCTCAACAGCAGCTTCACCTTCCGCGAGTACGACTACCTCAACAACGCCCGCCAGACACCCAAGCTTCCCGACTGGGCCGTCGTCGACCTCCGCACCCCTCCCAATTCCCGGTACCCCGGCAAGATCGCCGACGGCGGCTTCTTCAACGAACAGTGGTCCTGGAAATAACCCGGTACCCGCCGACGTAAGGAGGCGGGGCCGAGGGGCAGTTCCCAGTCCCCAGTTCCCAGTTGCCAGCTTCCGATTCTGTTACGCCGGAGGCGTTGCAGCCGGTAGCCCGGGGTGCGAAGCAACCCCGGGTCCAAGGCCCCATTTCGAGATCTACCCTGGCAGGGGTTGAAGCCGGCGCGTCCTGCCCCGATTCGCGGCGGAGTCCATGATCCCGGACTCCTCCGCGATCCCGCCGCTTCGTACCACTGCCGGGGTACGGATGGATTTTTCCCCCAGTCCCCAGTCCCCAGTCCCCAGCTCAGTTCTGGATTCCGGGAACTGGCAACTGGGAACTCACTTTCACCCCCCGAACCGCGATCACTCCCCGTCCTTCCACCCGATTCGTCACCGCCAGTTTCCTGGCCCGCCCGTCAAACACCCAGTCTCGTCCTTCCTCCAACCGCACCCCATCCCGCACCACCTCGATGGGCTTCGTCTCCCGGTGGATCCTCAGCACATGGGGCTTCACGGTCCCCTTCCACTCCACACGCACGTCGCCCTCCGTTTCCTCCACCGACAACTCCATGCTCCCGCTTCCATCCGGGTGATGAACCGTGAACCCACCCTTTCCCGACGGCCACACCGCCCACGTCAACATGCCCGCGGCCCCGGCATCCCCGAATCCCGTGTAACTCCGCCGCACATCCAGCGGCAGCACCGACCCATCCCGCACGTAAACCGGGAACTCCCCCAAGCCAAACTCCCGCGTCACCGTCGTCGGCCCCCGGATCACCTCGGCGTCCCCGAACAACCAGCGCCAGCGTCCCGCCGGCAACACGACCGTGTTCGTCGTCGTGTCCCGATGGATCGGCGCCACAACCAACTCGTCCCCCAACTGGTACTGATACCCAATCCCCATCGGCCGCATCATCGGCAGACCGCCCTCGTGGCAACGCACTACCTGCGTGTACAGGTAAGGTACCAGCTCCGTGTGCATCCAGGCGTAGCGCCGGATGATCTCCAACTCCTCCGGCGTCCGCTTCCACAACCGCCGTTCCCCGTGCCCACCATTCAGGAACAGCCCCGTGAACGCCGCAAACTGCGCCCATCGGATGTAGAGCCTCGGCGGAATCGGCTCCGCACCGTGGTATCCGGCCACGTCATCCCCCACCACGCAGTAGCCCTTCGCCGCACTCGCGAGGATGTCCCTCAACGCCCCCTCGAATCCGCGGTCCAGCAACGATCCGGACTTCCGCACCGCATCCGCGTCGTCGCTCCCGCCGGACGCCTTCGAAGACCACTCGTGCGTCCGGTCTCCCACCCAGGTCACCGGCGCCGCGTCCCTCGGAGCGAATCCCTCCGGATGGCTCAACGGGAAGTACCGGTCGTCGATCGCCCGCGTCAGCACGATGAACTCGGGATTCTGCGTCAGCCCGTGCCGGTATTCCTCCCGGTTGTACCGGTCCATGTACTTCCGCGTGCTCATCCAACCCGCGTGCGTCCGTTGGTAGGGCAGGAAGCCCGGCCCGGAGAAGAGCGTGTCGGTCCCGTCCAGCTTCCAACCGTCGATGCCCCAATCAAACAGCGGCTGCTGCAACCCGCGCCACCACCTCAACGCCTCCGGATTCGAGTAATCCAGGAACGCGCCCCGCCCCTTCCACCAACCGACTTCGTGCCCGCCACCCGCCAGGTACCCGTTCGTCCGCGCCGTCTCGAAGTATTCCCCACCTTCCCGCAACGCCGTGTCCTTGCTGCGCCGGTTCACCATCGAGGTCATCCACAGCACCACCCGATACCCATTCGTCTGCAAACCGCCGAAGAACCCGGCCGGGTCCGGGTACCGGTTCGTGTCCACCTGGAAGTCGTTGTACCGGGTGCTCCACGGGCTATCGATCAACACGGTCCGTACCGGGATGTCGTGCCGGGCGTACCCGTCCAGCAGTTCCCAGACGGCCTCCGCCGTGTTCGTGTCATCCTCCCACACCCAGCACTCCAGGGCCCAGGCCGGCGTTCGCGGACCCTTTCCCTCGCTTCCCCCACGAAACGGCCACCCCCAGAACGGATACACCCAAAGCCCGTAGAACAGCCCCAGCCCGACCAACACGAACCGCACCAGCCAACGACGCCAGCGCCCGGGTCGCCTTCCAAGCCCGCTCCGCCCCGCTTCGCTTTCGTCACCCACCACCCCACCTTCCCCATCAACCATCCCGAAGGCAAACCATCCGTCCGATCGGACTGATCGATCGGATCCGCCCGATCAGACCGATCCCCATTGAAGATCCCTGTCCTCTCCGCGCGTTCTCTCCACCGCCCTGGCGCCCTACGCCTCAGGCCACATCCCTTCGCCAGCCCATCCCGTACAGCTCCCGGAGACAGACGGGAATACCACGACTGCAAATGAGCAGCCGTGGATGCATCTGCACCTTGCAGTTGCCTCGGCTTCAGCGGTTCCGGCCCACCCATTCACCGCAACGGAATTCATAACCACATGAACACCAATCACTAAAATCAATTGGCATACCAGGTGCACATGGAGAGGTGCACCAGGAGCTGAGGGTCAGCACCAAGGGGCAAAAGGGAAAAACGCTAACACTACAGCTAACATGAACATCTCTGTCCGCACCTTCCTCGGAGTCGCAGTCATCGCAGTCACTACGCTCGTCAACGCCCAGACCTGGACTCCGGTCGAGTGGCAGACCGCTGGCTCGGACGCCGCCAGCGCCGACTTCTCCAAGAAGTTCCTTCCGTCCATCGAAGAGGCCGTCTCCGCCGGGAAGTTTGATCCGTCGCTCTTCACCGAAGTGAAGGGCCTCGAGGGCGTGAAGCCAACCGAGGCCGTCCGGATCTACTTCGTCAGCGGCGAGAAGGGTCCCGACGCGTGGAAGGGCTACCGCTCGTTGTTCGCCTCCGACGGCACGCTGCTCGGCACCGAGTACACCCACACGGACGTCAACGCCGCCAAGGTGGTGTCCGGTGACTTCGCCGAGTTCGCCGGATCGGAGAAGGCGGCGTATCAGGAAGGTGGATTCGCAGCGGCCGGCGGCGGCACCGGAGCCGAATGGTGGGGAACGATCTACAGCCACTCGTCCTACAACGCCTCGATCTACGAGATCGCGGGCTCCGGCCTCTCGCTCCTCGCCTTCACGATGAACGGCGCGAACATGGGCATCGTGTTCTCCACCGCCGCGATCACGACGCCGGAACCCGGCACCTACGCGATCATGGCCGGCTGCCTCGGCCTCGGCGTCTGGATGACCCGGCGCCGGAAGTCCGCCACGCAGGCCTGATCCAGCAACACCTTCACTCCAACACAAACCAACACATCAGCGGTCACACGTCCGCCGTTCCGGCCCCCACCGGAACGGCGGTTCTGCGTTTTCCCACATCAACGGGAACGTTGGCTGGCGGCGGCTCGGCCTTCGAGCCGCCGCGTCGGGCTGGTCGGTTCTACTCAACGCGCCGTCACACGCACGAACGTGGCCCCGGCAGCACTCGGGATGAGTACATCGACGGGCGAGCCCGTCCCGCTCACAACCGGCCCCAGCGGTGCCCAATTGACAGCCCCAAGCGTCTCCTGAACCTCAACAGTATATGAGCGCCCGCTCTGGGTACTGAAGGTCACCCGAACCGATTCACCGTCCAGGCGGATCGACACGACGGGGGCCGCGGCGGCGTCCTGGGGAGCGATGACAAACGATGTCACCTGCTGGGACTCCAAGGACGGGCTCGCTGAATCCCGAACTGCCAACCGGATCTCCTTCGTACCAACCTGAGCCGCGGTCGGGGTCCAGGTGAAGACGCCAGTCACTGGATCCACCGTTGCCCCGTCCAGGGGTGTCAGCAACTCGTACCTCAACTCCTGCTTCGGCAAGTCAACATCACTTGCCGACAGCGTGAACGTCAGCAACGTCCCGACCTTGCCGGTGCCGGCGGGAATCGCGGCCAGCACTGGAGCGACGTTGGCCTCGGACACCGTCAGCAGGACTGTCCGTTCCGCGAAGAGCGGCGGCAGTCCATTGTCAGTTACACGCACGGTCACCGGGAACGTTCCAGGACCATCCGCTTCACCGGGAGTCCAGGTGAAAATCCCGGTAGACGGATGGATCAAAGCTCCAGCAGGTGCACCGGCCCCCAGCGAGTAAGCGAGAACCTGGCCAGCATCCGCGTCGGAACCCACGGCCGTAAAGGACAGCAAGGCCAATTCCGGGCCACCTACGGGCTGCAGTTCCGCCAAAGTCGGCGCTTGGTTGGGCGCGATGGAAAACTGGACGACCAACTCCGATTCCAGCGTGGGCGAACCTGAATCCGAAACGATGAAACGGACGCCAATGCTCCCCGCCTGGTTCAAGCCCGGAGTCCAGTTGAACGAACCTGAATTCGGATCGAGCGTTGCGCCGGCAATCGGCTGCGCCAACCGATACGTCAGGGATTGGGCCGGAACATCGTTGTCGGTACCGCTCAATGTCACCGACAGGGGAACTCCAACCCTGCCAATGACTGGCGGTATCGCCGCGAGTGACGGAGGGGTATTCGCTTCCAAAACATTGATCACGACATTCCGGGTTGCACTGAGCACGGGCGAGCCATTGTCCGCCACTCGAATCTGGATCCCGAACGTTCCCGGGCCATCTGTCTCGGAGGGCGTCCAGGAGAACGCCCCGGTTGCCGGATCGATCTGGGCTCCGGCTGGCGCACCGGGGTCAAGGCTATAGGTCAGGGTCTGGCCAACGTCTGGATCGGTGGCCGACGCGGTGAAGTTGACTGGTGTCAATTCAGCTGCGTTCAGCGGGTCGACCGCCGCCAGAAGGGGCGGACGGTTCGGCTCGACGGCACCTCCAACCATGAACTGCGTCGCCGAAACGTTCTCCGTGATGGACCACGAAGCGTTGCCGGAACCAGTCGTGGGCGGCGGGCGGACGCCCAGACGGATGACTCCATACTGGGATCCTTGCGTTGGGGCAAAGCCAGCCCCTTGCCCGTTCCACACCACGACATGGATCACAGCCTGCGCGTACAGGTTGGGCACCAGAATCCCCACGCGCTGGAACTGGCCGACCTTGTTGAAAGGGAGGCTGCCATCAACCACATCCTTATGGAGGACAACATCATCGCCGGAGGTCCCCGGAACCGCACTTGCGGGCAAACCATTCCCGGAGGGGTCGGCAACAAACCAAATCGCGGTACCGATCGGCGCCGGAACAGCGAACGCCGCATCCATGAACAGGCGATTGGCGGTGGGAGACGTGTTCAGATCACCTGTGTCGACCGTTACGGTCTTGGCCGTGGCCGCAAACGTATCCTGAGCCTGGACGGAGAAAGCAGTGAGGCAACCGAAGGCGAGCACCCGCGCAAAAAAATTGATCTTCATGGTCTAGAAAAGGGGAATGGGGAGGGGCCCCTTGCGGAGCACCCTCCCCGGATTGATTAGGCAACTGTTACTCGTTGGTGATCACCCGGAAGACCTTGCGGACCCCGGCCACCGCGTAGGTGGCCTCAATCGGGCTGCCAGTGCCGGCGAGCCAGCCGGATTCGTCGCTCCAGGCAGATCCATCCACCGTGGATTGCACCTTGTACAACACACCCGCACGGCTCCCGAACCCAAGCTGGACGGAGGAGCCGTCAGCCGAAGGCACGAGGGAGAGGACCGACGCCACCGGGGTGGTTCGACTGGTAGGGCTGGTCGTGGCTTTCAGGAACCCTTCGGCGCTGAGCGCCGTCCAGTCCTGAGCCCAATTCACCGTGCTGAACGCGCCCTTGTAAGGTGCTGGCACGTAGAACCCATCCGCGGGAGTAGCACGATAGTCAGCGAACACAGGGCTGGCCGCCGACACAGTGGGATCCAGCTGACCATTGGCCGTCCGGCTGACCCCATTCAGCAACGGGTTCAACACGGGATTCAGGGCCGCAGGGACCGAGGCATGGGTGCCGTAGACGTCACCCGCCGCGCCCGCGCCCGCGAAGGCGAAGAACAGGTTGTTCTTGAAGTCCGGAACGGAGTCGACATCGATCAACACCCGCCGGCCCTGGAACTCGGTGAAGACACCATTGTACCAGCGGCAAAAGTTGTTGCGCCGGACGTTGTGCGCAGCGTTGCCGGAACCCGTCGTCCCAGCTCCGATCAGCGTGGCGTTGTAGACAGTGTACTGGGACAGCGGAAGCGCACCCACGACCTGCAAGTCGTTCGGCTGCGGTTGGCCGTTCTGCTCGGAACCGGAGTCCCGGGCGTCCGGAGATTGGATGGCGAACCAGAACTGGTTCTTCCCGTTGTAGCCCTGGTCCGTGTCGAAGCCATCGTCGTCATTGAACGCCGATACAAGGTACCGGGTGTTGACCGAGCCACCGAAGAACTCGAAGCCGTCGTCCGCGATCGAGAACGCCTCGACATACTCAAAAGTCGTTCCGTTTCCGACCCCGCCCAAGGACGCTCCGTTGATCTCCTTGTCCGTCGTCAGCTTCTTGCCACCGTGCCGGATCGACACGTAACGGACGGTCCCCGACGAATCAGCGTCATTCGTGCCGCCAAAGCGATGGAGGTAGTCCACCTGGCCGGCTCCATTGTCGACCGCCGTGTCCGGCAAGCCTTCGTAGATGTCGTAGGGGATGCTGTTCGTGGTCGAAGCCGGGTTGTTGATCCGCGCGTTGCCGAAGATCACCAGTCCACCCCACAAGCCGCGAGACGGGAACGGAAGATCCGTCGGGTCCGTCACATCGTCCGCTTCAGCTGTCATGATGATCGGATTGTTCGCGGTCCCGATTGCGTTGAGCTTTCCGCCGCGCGTGACGAAGAGGCAACCAAAGTCGTTGGCAGCGGCCTGGCCTGTCCCAGTACCCGGGACACCCTTGATGACCGTACCCGGCTCAATGTTCAGGACGGCATTGCTCATGACGTACACGAATCCCCGCAGCAGGTAAGTGTTCGAAGAGACCCAGTTATGCGTGCCGTACAGGTGACCGGCAGGCACGTTGACCACATTGTCCTTGGTCCGGCTGACCCCCTCCTGAGAGAGGGCCGTCCAACCGTCGATCCAGACATCCTGGGCGTCGAAGGCTCCCTTGTACGGGGCGTAGGTGAAAAATCCATCCCCCGGGTGCGCACGCACGCCAGTGAAAACCGGACTGCCCGCCTGAGGACGAGGATCAAGCAGCCCATTCTGGCCGCGGTTGACTGCGCGAAGCAGCGGGTCCGCCACCGGGTTCAGAGCCGCCGGCACTCCGGCATGGGTTCCATACACATCACCAGACGTCCCGGCCTGGGCAAAACCAAAGAACAGGTTGTTCGCAAACTCGGGATTCGAGTCCGCATCCACCCGGACACGGCGTCCCTGAAACTCCGTGAAGACGGAGTTATACCAGCGGCAGAAGTTGTTGCGACGGATATTGTGGGCATCGTTGCCGGAGCCAGAGCCACCGGCCCCGATCAGCGTGGCATTGTAGATCGTGTAACGCGAAAGCGGCTGAGCCCCGATGACCTGGAGGTCATTCGGCTGGGGCTGGCCATTCTGTTCGGAACCCTGATCCCTGCTGCCCTCCTGAATGGCGAACCAGAACTGGTTCTTGCCGTTGTACCCCTGATCGGTGTCGAAGGCATCGTCGTCATTGAACGCCGACACCAGGTGCTTGGTGTTCACAGAACCGCCGAAGAACTCGAAACCGTCGTCCGCGATGCAATAGGCCTCGACGAAGTCGATGACCGTGCCATTGCCGACGCCACCGAGCGAGAGACCGTTGATCTCCTTGTCCGTCGTCAGCTTCTTTCCACCGTGCCGGATCGAAAGAAAACGGAGACTCCCGGAGCTGTCCGTATCATCCGTTCCTCCGAAGCGGTGGAGGTAGTCAACCTGTCCGAAGTGCGCACCCGCGACCGTATTGGTGACAGCGGTGTCCGGCAATCCTTCATAGATGTCGAAGCTGACGTTGTTGGTCGTGGACGCCGGATTGTTGATGCGGGCCTTGCCGAACATCACGAGGCCACCCCAAAGCCCCCGACTCGGGAACGGAAGGTCGGCAGGATCGGTCACATCGTCCTGCTCCGCTGTCATGATGATCGGGCGGCTGGGAGTCCCGTTGGCGTTGAGCTTTCCGCCCTGGAGGACGAAGAGGCAGCCAAAGTCGTTGGCCGCAGACGCACCGGTCCCTGTTCCAGGAACACCTTTGATGACCGTACCGGCCTCGATGTTGAGCACACTGTTGGCGGGCACGTAAGTGAAGCCGGACAACACGTACTCGTTCGTGGCAACCCAGTTGTTGGTGCCATAGAGCAGTCCGCTCACGGACACAGTGGCAGCTTCCACCTGCGCCACGCCAAGAGCGGCCAACCCCGCAGCCGCTAGATTCAGGAAATTATACCTTTTCATGAGAAGAGGATTCGATGGGTTTGTTCAGGCGCCCATCGCTCGGCGGCGCCAGAGCGCGAAACCGACCAACCCGACGCCGGCGAGGGCGGCATAGGTGGAGGGTTCCGGCACCACGGTGTATTGGTTCGCCACGATGTTAGACTGGATGGCCCAGAAGGCGTTCCCGGAGCCGGTGGTCGGGGGCAGCTGCACCCCGAGATTCAACGCGCCGAATGTATCACCAGCCTGAGGATCGAAAGTCGCACCCTCGCCGTTCCACAACACGACCCAGATGTTGGCATTCTTCAGAAGGCCGCCGGGAGCCTCCGCGTTGTCATTCACCGTGATGATCCCCTGAAACCGCCCAATGTTGGCGGGCGTGTTCAGCAGGGAACCATTCACCGTATTCACGTGCAGCAGATAGTCGTCACCGATGTTCGTACCGGCGACCAGCGACTGGAAGGTCTGGGATTCGGTCGGCGAGGTGTTGATGCCATCCTTATTGGTATCGGCGATGAACCAGATGGAGGTGTTCAGCGGAGCGGCCACACCAGGGGCCGTGTACAGGCGGGTCGCCGTCGGTGAAGTGTTGGGATCACCGGTGTTCGAGGCGACCGTCTTGGCGGTTGCCGCGTAAGGGAACTGGAACGACTGGGCGAATGCGACAGGGGTCATTGCGCCAGCAACAACGAGGAGAGAGAGAGTCAATGCGTTTTTCATATTTGTGGGAATTTCTGGATGGTTTGAGTTGATCGGAACGTTAGGGAACAAGGGGAGAAGGTTGACGCCACACCAGCTGGCCGGGTCCTTTATGGAACACCGTATAGGCCCGTGTGGGTTCGATCGGCGCGGCGTTGTTGAACTCGCCGTCCACGTACCAGCCCGGATCCGCGTCCGGCCCGGCGTAGTGGAAGAGTTGGGTGCCAAAGAACGACCCGTTCATCAGATAGGCGACGCTATCCTCTGTGGTCAGCACCTCACCGTTCACGTCGCTCAGGAATCCGGATTCCTTCAATTGGCTCGCTCCGATCGGCGCCGGGACCGGGAACACCGGACCAATGGCATTCGGACCGGCAACCAGGTACTGGGTAAAGCGGCCCTGATGAACCGCACCAGTGAAGGCAATGGTCTTCGGAGCAGATCCTTGCTTGCGCTGCAGCAGCACGGGCTGCCCGGGATTCAACGTCAGAGTCGATCCGTCCCCGGCATGATTTCCGTCAGAGTCATAATATCCCTCCGGAAACCCAATGCCCGCCAGCGAGCCATCGTGGTAAAAGATGTCCCCCACGAACGACGTGCCCTGTACCACCGTCACCACGTCTTCCTCCGTGGTCAGAACCTCTCCATTGGCGTCCTTGTTGAGCACGCAGCCCGCGCCCGAACCAAAAAGGTCCTTCAGGGATGTCAGCCGGCGCAATTCCAAGGTGTCCCCCGCTGCGAGGTGCGAGCTGAGAGTGTCACCATGATTGTCGACGGTGATGGACTGGCCGGCGTTTCCGGTCACGTGCCACCAGTCACCTTCCACGCCGGGCGAGCCAGAGGCATCGGAGGTCACGATCACGATGTACTGCGGCCGACCCGACACCGGGGCGAACTGATTCGCAGTCCACGCAGGATTCGCTGCAAACGTCAGTGTATTCGCACTGATTCCTGAAATGGCACCCGCGAATTGGGTGTTGGAATGCAGCGGCGTGCTGATGAAGTTTCGGCCAGCGACAATCGTGACCTTGTGGACACCGACAACGTTGCCAGCCAGACAGATCGACGGCAGGGCCGCCATGGCCACCGCCAACCGGAGCACGGCTAGACGGAGTTCGTATTTTTTCATGGAATCGATGAGTGCCCCCGGACTCGGGACTATCCCGGATTCGGAGTATGCCCTTTTTAGGCATACCCAAAATGGCGTACAACGTGACAAAGGTCATAATCGCGTTGCCGTTCCCGTTCGATTTGATGTCAGGAGGAAGACATCAACCCCAGAGCCCGCTGCGTCCCGTCCGCCAACCATCAGGCCGTACGCTCGCGCCCCCTGCTCGATGACGGAGCGCGACGCCTTCGTCCCACCGCCAGACCTGGATTTGCGCCAGAAATCCAGGTCGCCAGCCAACTGTGGTGTCACTGAAAGGTTTGCTGAGCGCCGCTCGACAGTGACTCGGCGCCTCCATAAGTGCGGGATGCCTGCGTCGACTTCCTACGCGCCCTTCTGGCTCATGGCCGTCCTCCTGACGGCTCCGGTTACTGGCGCCGTCGTGGTCCTGACACCCGATGCGGATGCAGGCCTGCGGAATGGAAATCCTGACATTAACTCGGGAATCGCGTCGGACTATATCGTCGGAGCGCTGGCTGTAGGGGAGGTGCATCGGGCGTTGCTGCGGTTTGATCTGAAATCCATCCCCACGAATGCGGTGATCCAGCATGCGCAGTTAATCATCACGGACGTCTCCCGTCAGGGAGCTCAGGCGCTTGCAACGTTTGAGCTCCGCCGGGTCCTCCGGCCTTGGACCGAGGGCACCAATTTCGGATTCGGCGTGGCCGCAGGCGAAGTGTCGTGGAACTCGGCCCGCCACGGTCAACAGCTTTGGGAACTGGCCGGTGCCTCCGGGGCATCCGATGCCATACCGGAGATCAGCGGTTCCACGGGAAGCGGCGGGCAGAACCTGACTTTCTTGTCCACAGCGGGACTCGTTGCCGATGTTCAGCATTGGGTGCTGGCCCCATCCCTGAACTACGGATGGCGGCTCTCCAACGATCGTGAATCGACACCTCGGAGCGCACGGCGACTGGCTTCCAGGGAACACTCTTCCTCACCGCCCAAGCTGAGTATCCAGTACGTCCTTCCCACGCCTCCCATCCTCGAATTGGCGGAGTCGAGGGACGGTGGGGCCGTCCGTTTGTCTGGCTCAGCCGCGCCGGGGCAGATGGTAAAGGTGGAATACAGCACGGACTTGAGGGAATGGCGCAGCATCGGACAGGCATTGGCGGATTCCGCGGGCCGGCTGGAATTGCTCCATGATGTGGCCTCCGAGAATGGTCAGGTTCGGCGATTCTATCGATTCGTCGAGTAGACGGAACCCACCGGTCGACGTCGGGCCAAGCATTCAGTCCTTCCGGGCGCGGCGACGCCTTCATCGACCGCTCAACGCCCGGTCCCAGCCTGCGGACGGCCCTCCGTGAAGAGATCGCGAACTTCCTCGGCAGCCAGTGCCCGGCCGTAGAGCGAGAACTCATCCATCGCTCCGCTGAAATTCCGGATCAGGAATGGGTCGTTCCCCGGAAACCCGCTCGCGTTCCAGTTGCCCAATTCGGCCACACCCACCCGGAACGGCGGGGGCTGCTGCAACCGCTTCCCACCGACCTCGACCCCGTTGACGTAATGCACCACCCGGCCAGCCCTCCCATCCACGACCGCTGCCACGTGCATCCACGTCCCGAGCTGCGCCGCCGTCACCACCGGCGGACTCACCACGATCTGGTAACTGCCCGGCGCCGGCCCAATCACCGTCAATCCCAGCACCCCATCCTCCCGCAGCGACCAGTGCAACGTCCCCGCAGCAAAGCCGTCGGACATGAAGAGCGACTGGATCTGCCGGTCCAGACCATCCACGCGCACCCACGCCGCGAGGCTCACCGACTCATACTCGCCGGGTACCGTTAGGCGGATCCGATCGCTCACGCCACGGAACTCAAGCGCTGGTTTCATCGGCCATCGGCCGTCGATCCACTGGCAGCCCACGATCGTCGCATCGGGCATCGTCTCGTTGGCTGCGCTGACGTTCGCCAGGCTCCAGTCGGTGCGCGTGGCGTGCTCAAAGTCAAAGTGGACGAGGAGGGAAGGATCCTGGTTGCGCCAGGCGCTGGCCGCGCGCCAGCGATCGTACAGCCTCGCCTCCGCCGCAGCGGACTTCGCCTGCAGGTCAAACAACGTGGCAAACGCCGCCGCGTCCGCCTTCGCCATCCGCATCGACCCAGCCTCGCCTGCAACTGCCCCCGCGCCTGACAGCAGTCGCTGGCGTTGCGGGGCCCCCGTCGGTTGGACCTCGACGCTGCCCTGGAAGACATGCACCTCGGTCTGCCCCCCGCCGACCACCAACCCAAACGCCGTCCCGAGGTCCGTGACTTCCATCCGCGCCGCTTGCACCCGGAAGCCCCGGGCCTGCGGCGGGACCTCCGCCATGATCCGGCCGGACCGACACTCGGCTTCCCCAGGCGAGATGACCCGGAATTCAGCGGGTCCCTCGATCACCACGCGCGCACCGCTGTAGAAGACGACCTGCGCCAATCCGCTGCGCAATCGGAGCACGCCCGGCTCCAGAGGCGCCCCCAACCGCGGAGCCGTCTCGCCCGTCTCCCAACGCGCGTCGACCACACGGTTCAGCATCGCCACCGCACGGCTTGTCGCACCGCGACTGGCGCTTCCACGGATGAATCGATGCCCCCACCACCCCGTCGCCAACAAGGCCAGACACGCCGCCAACGCCACCACCCACGCGCGCCAAGCCACCCGCGGGCCCCTCGAATCCGGAAACGGAAGCACTCCCGCTGAACCCACGGCGTCGGACCCCGGCGGCGCCGTGCCGTCCAGGCCGGCAAACAGGTCCGGATCCGACGCCAACCGGGAATGCAGTTCCACCCGCAGCAGATACTCGTCCCGCGCCGCCGGATCCGCGCGCAGCAGGACGTTCAAGCCCCGCATCTGTTCTTCGGTCGCCGTGCCATGGCAGACCGCCGCCACGGCTTCGTCGAACTCCCGCGATGGGAAAAGGCGGCTCATGGAACCGAACCCTCCGGACGTGCGGCTTCCTGAATGCAGGCCTGCAGAGACTGCCGGATCCGCTGGAGCATCTTGTACGTCGCGGCCACCGAACGGCCGGACTGGTCGGCCAGCGCCTCCACCGGATTCTGCCGGTAGTAGTAACCCTCGACCAACCCACGCTGCTCCTCGGGAAGCTTGCGCAGGCAGCGCTCGAGATGATGCAACCGTGCCTCCAGTTCGGGTCGGAGTTCCTCCCGGCGCTGCTCCAGTTCCTCCGCCAATCCTGCCTCCAACAGCGCCTGCCATCGCTGCCGCCGTTCCACCCACTGCCGCGTCTTGTTCAAGGCGAACCGGCACGCCCACGGCGTGAAGGGCAATGAGGGATCATACGCATCGAACTTCTCCCACAGCGACACCGCCGTCTGTTGCACGATGTCCTGTGCATCCGTCTGGTTCGGCACCAGCGCCGCCACATACCGGTAGATCTCCCGCTCGCTCCGCAGGAACAGCGACAGGAACCGCTGCTGGGCAGCGGTCGGATCACCCGAGGAACGCGTCTGGTCCGATGACATGATCTGTGAGCTCAACGACGACATGCCTACTTCGCGCCGAAACCCGGAATTGGACAAGGATTCCTCCAATGGGGAGTTCGCAGATCCCAGTCGCCAGTTCCCAGACACTGGGGTGGGGCGAGACTCCGTCGAGCCGCGCCGCCCACTCCTCCGTCGTACTCGTACTCGTACTCAGCCCGCAGGGCGGTACTCGTACTCGAACCCAACAATCCTCCTCACGAATCCGCTCTGCCCGAGTAGGAGTAGGAGTACGAGTACGAGTACGCACTCCAAGCCTCGCGGGCGCGGCTTCCCCTCCCTCCCTCCGCATGGATAACCTCCCTCGTGCTCGCATCGCCTTCCACATCCTCTCCGGCCACCGCGGAGGCGCCTCCGTCCCCCCGGCTCACCTCCCTCGATGCCCTGCGTGGGTTCGACATGTTCTGGATCGTGGGTGCGGGTGATCTCGTTCACGGACTTGAGAAGATCTCCAAGGAAGGACTCCTGGGCGCCCTCGCTGGCCAACTGCACCACAAGGCCTGGGCCGGACTGAACTTCGAGGACCAGATCTTCCCGATGTTCGTGTTCATCGCCGGAGTTTCGCTGGTGTTCTCATTGGAGAAGACCCTGCGCGAAACCGACCGCTGGACGGCGACGCTCCGGATCCTGCGTCGAGCCGCGTTGCTCTATTTCCTCGGCATCCTTTCCTACGGAGGATTCTCGACTCCGTTCGAGCAGATCCGCCTGCTCGGCGTCCTGCAACGCATCGCCCTTTGCTACCTCGGTGCCGGACTCCTGTTCTGTCACCTGAGACCCCGCGCGCTGGTCGGGGCGTGTGTCGGAATTCTTGTCGGATATTGGGCGCTGATGACGTTCGTCCCGGTGCCGGGCCATGGCGCAGGGAACTATGCCGAAGGCGCCAACCTCGCGAACTACGTCGACAAGATGTACCTCCCGCTCCGCAAGCACGACGGCGATCACGACCCGGAGGGCCTGCTGAGCACGTTGCCGGCGATTGCGACCTGTCTGCTCGGAGTCTTCGCCGGAAAGATCCTCAAGGACCCGAATCTGACCGACCGCAGCCGCGTGCTCCGCCTCGTCGTCGGTGGACTGGCCTGTGTTGCGCTCGGCTGGCTCTGGCACCTGCAGTTCCCGGTCATCAAGAAGATCTGGACCTCGTCCTTCGTGCTGGTGACCGCTGGCTACAGCGCCCTGCTGCTCGCTGCGTTCTATCAGGTGATCGACGTCTGGAAGTTCCGGAAGTGGGCCATGCCCTTCGTCTGGATCGGCGTGAACCCGATCACAATCTACTTTGGCGGACGGTTCATCGACTTCGAGGCGTTGGCCAAGCTCTTCGTCGGCGGGCCCATCGGCGCCGCGTTCGGGCCTTACGCGGAGCTGGTCCTCGCCCTCACGACGCTCGGATTCGGCTTCTGGTTCCTGCGCTTCCTTTACCAACGGAAGATCTTCCTCCGGGTTTGATCGGCCCGCGGGGCTGAGCCCGGTACGCCGAGGGAGTGCAGCCCATTTCCCGACGGAAAAGCCGGTTGAAGAAGGTGAGCTGCGGGAACCCACTGCCGAGGGCCACGTCCAGGATCGCCCGATCCGTATCGCGCAGCTCCCGGCAGGCCGCCTGGAGCCGGAGTTGGTTCACGAACGCGCTGAAGCTGTGTCCCGAGTGCTGCTTGAACTGCCGCGCAAACGTCGGCCGGCTCAACCCCGAGATCCGCAGCAGGTCCGCCAAGCGCACCTCTTTCCGGAAGTTGGCCACCAGATGCTGCACCGACCGCGAGATGGCGAGCTGGTACTGCGAGGCCGCGCTCAAGGTGAAGCTCCGCGAGGACAAGGGCTGGAGTTCATTGGAACGCGCCGACGCCAGAAGCGCCAGCAACCGCAGCAACAACGCCAACTGCATGGCCCCCTGCGACCGCGCGATCTCCTGCATCAGGCCCGTCACCTCGGCCGCCGTCCGACCCTCCAGCCGAAGCCCGCGTTCCGCCCGACGGAACAACTCGCGGAACTCCAGATGTTCCGGGAAGGCCCACACCGGGTGGCTCTCCGGGAAGTGCCACTGCACCGAAAGCCCGCTCGAAGGTCCACGCGTGTGCCAGTGATGCGGCAGCCGCTCGCCCAACAGGATCAGGTCCCCACGACCGAACGCCCCGATGTGATCCCCGATGAACCGGGTGCCCTCACCCGCCTGGAAGAGCGTGAGCTCCATCTCGGGATGGAAATGCCAGCGGTTGCCCTCGCCCTGCACGCCGACCGCACGCCCCGGCGCGATCAGGCATTCGACGTCGCTCGGCGACCTCGACCACCGGAGCACCCGGAAGGACCGACCTTCCGGCAACTCCACCTTCTCGCGCACGGCCTTCACAGGGACATTCGTATCCGGATCCCCCGTGCGGGCAAGGAACCATTTGAGATGATAGTGCCATTCCCAAAGACACGGAGCGTAGCGTCTGCCGCCCCACCTGTTAGGATCCTCCCATCACGATATGAGCACTCCCGTCACGTACCGATTCTCGTTCGGCCCCTGGAACATCAGCGAAGGTGCCGATCCTTTCGGCGGCGAAGTCCGCGCCGTCTTCCCGCATGAAGCAAAGTTCGCCCTGTACCGCCCGCTCGGATTCGAGGGTGTGCAGTTCCACGACGACGACGTCGTGCCGGGCATGGACGGCCTCACGCCGGAGCAGATGGTCCGCAAGGCCACCGAAGTGAAGTCCATGCTCGCGAACCAGGGCCTGACGCCTGAGTTCGTCGCGCCCCGCCTGTGGTTCGCCGACCAGACCGTCGACGGCGCCTACACCTCGAACAGCGCCACCGACCGCTCCTACGCGTGGGACCGGACCTGCCGGTGCATCGACATCGCCCGCGCCGTCGGCTCGAAGGCGATCGTCCTGTGGCTCGCCCGCGAAGGCACCTACATCCGCGAGGCCAAGGACGCCCGCCTCGCCTACCAACGGCTCCTCGACACCGTGAACGCGATGCTCGACTACGACCGCGAGATCGAGATCTGGATCGAGCCCAAGCCCAACGAACCGACCGACCAGGCCTACGTCCCGACCATCGGCCACGCCCTCACCCTCAGCTACGCCTCCAAGGATCCGAAGCGCGTGAAGGGCCTGATCGAATCCGCGCACGCCATGCTCGCCGGCCTCGATGCCAGCGACGAAATGGCTTTCGCGCTCGCCCACGACAAGCTCGCGAGCGTTCACCTGAACGACCAGAACGGCCTGAAGTACGATCAGGACAAGAATTTCGGCGGAGCCAACCTTCGCGCGGCCTTCAACCAGGTCCGCGTCCTCGAGGAAGGCGGCTACGGTCAACGCGGGGAATTCGTCGGGCTCGACGTGAAGGCCATCCGCACCCAGCGCGGTTGCCCGGTCACCGACCATCTCAAGAACAGCCGCGAACTGTTCCTCGCCCTCGTCACCAAGGTCCGCACCCTCGACGCCAGCCTCGTGCAGCAGTACCGCGATGCGCGGGACTACGAGGCCCTCGAGCTCTACACGCTGAAGCATCTCATGGGTCTGCTCTGATCCCCTACGCGCACCGATCATGAAGCAATTCCGCCTCAACCGCCTTTTCAACGCCGCGTCCCAGCGCTGCTTCGACGTCGCCGTCGACCACGGCTTCTTCAACCAGCCCGGTTTCCTCCAGGGAATCGAGGACATGCGCCGCGTCGTCCAGACGCTCGTCGACGCCGGTCCCGACGCCATCCAGCTGACCATCGGCCAGGCCCGGCACCTGCAATCGATTCCCGGCAAGCAGAAGCCTGCACTCGTCCTCCGCACGGACACCGCCAACGTCTACGGCAAGGAACTCCCGTCGTCCGCGTTCAGCTTCATGATCGAAGAGACGATGCTCCAGGCCGTGCGCCTCGACGCCGCCTGCGTCTGCGTGAACCTGTTCCAGATTCCCGGCGCCCCGGACGTCACCGCCCAGTGCATCGAGAACATCCTTCGCCTGAAGCCGGAGGCCGATTACTTCGGCATGCCGATGATGGTCGAGCCGCTCGTGTTCCGCCCCAACAGCGAGGCCGGCGGTTACATGGTCGACGGCGACCTCACCAAGATCGTCCACCTGGTCCGTCAGGCGGTCGAACTCGGGGCCGACGTCATCAAGGCCGACCCCACCGACGACGTGTCGCAGTACCACAAGGTCATCGAGACCGCCTCCGGCATCCCCGTGCTGGTTCGCGGCGGTGGGCGTGTCCCCGATCGCGAGATCCTCGTCCGCACGCAGGGCCTGCTCCAGCAGGGCGCCTCCGGAATCGTCTATGGCCGGAACGTCATCCAGCACCCGAACCCGCGCGGCATCACCCAGGCCCTCATGGCCATGGTTCACCGCAACGCTTCGGTCGAGGATGCCCTCGCGCTGATCTGATCCAACGCTTCCCTTCCCCTCCCCTTCCCTTCCTTCATTCCGTGAAAACGATCCGCATCGGAATCATCGGCGGCGGCCTCATGGGCCGCGAGATGGCCAGCGCCTTCGCGCGCTGGTGCGCGCTCACCGACGTCACCGTCCGCCCCGTGCTCACCGCCGTGGCCGACCTCAACCCGGCCACCCTGGCCTGGTTCGACGCCATCCCGTCCTGCACGCAGAAGACCACCGACTACCACCAGCTGCTCGCCAACCCGGAGGTCGACGTCGTCTACGTCGCGGTTCCCCACAACCTCCACGAGAAGCTCTACTGCGACGTCCTCGCCGCCGGAAAGGATCTCTTCGCGGAGAAGCCCTTCGGCATCGATCTCGCCTCCGCCCGCCGGATTCTCGACGCCGTCCGCAAGAGCGGCCGCTTCGTCCGGTGCAGTTCCGAGATGCCGTTCTTCCCCGGCGCCCAGCGGGCGTTTGAACTCGCCCGCGCCGGGAGCTTCGGGCGCGTCCTCGAGGTGGTTTCCGGATTCCATCACAGCAGCGACCTCGATCCGACGAAGGCCGCGAACTGGAAACGCCTCAACGCGCTGTGCGGTGAAGGCGGCGTGCTCAACGACCTCGGCATGCACGCCTGCCACATCCCGCTCCGCCTCGGCTGGAGGCCTTCCCGCCTCTTCGCCCAGTTGCAGAAGGGCTACCCGCAGCGGCCCGACGGCAAGGGCGGCCTGACCAATTGCGACACGTGGGACAACGCGATGGTCCATTCCTGGATCCGCGTCGGCGACCACGACGTTCCCATGCGCCTCGAGATGAAGCGCCTCGCCCCGGGAGCCACCAACAGCTGGTTCATCGAGATCCTCGGCACCGACGGCGGTGTCCGCTACAGCACCGCCGACACCAAGGCCCTGTGGCTGTTCGAGCGCGGCAAGGAACAGTTCTGGAAGCGCACCGACCTCGGCTTCGGCACGCCGTTCAAGACCGTCACCGGCGGCATCTTCGAACCCGGCTTCGCCGACGTCATCCAACAGATGTGGGCCGCCTACCTGATGGAACGCGAAGGCCAGCTCAATGGCCGCTTCGGCTGCGCGACTCCCGAGGAAGCCCTCGCCACCCACGAGATCTTCGCCGCCGCCCTGCAATCGCAGGCGAACGGATCCGTGGTCAGCCTCTGAGGGGAAGGCGCGAGGGGTTGCAAGCCCGGCACGTCTCGCGCGAAGCCGCGAAGGCGCGAGCGCAAGCTTCGCTCCGGAGTTCTGTCGCCCCTCCGGGGCTCGAAACTTCACGCGACGCGGGCCCCACGGCTGACGCCGTGGGCTATCGTCTGTCGGTGCTCCGCACCTACGGGACCGCGGGTGGTCTCCGCGAAGCACACGGCAACCCGCATAGATGCAGGGCCGCCGAAGCCATTGATCCTGAACGATTCGAGCGATCCAATTGCAGATTGAAAACGCATTTTCAATCTGCAAGACCGTGTGGAATTCCATGACTCCATGGTCTTCCCACCCACGCGGAAGCATCACTCGCACCCTGTGTCCCTACCGCGTTATCCTGACGCCGGACCGCATCCGCCGCACCTCACAATCCACCCACCCCGCCTCCATGATCCTCATCCGAACCTTTCGGTCCTTCCTGTCGGCGTCGCTGCTCCTCCTCGCCACCCGCCTGCTCGGGCAGGAACTGGTCTTCGACTCGCCATCGGCCGCGCGGGAACTCCTCGGGAAGCGCGATCCCTTCATCGAGCGCCTCAGTCCGTTCGACCGCGCTGCCCGGATGAAGACGAACGGTCCCGTCGACGAAGCCACGTTCCTCCGCTTCGTCGCCGACTCGGTCGTTGAGTGGAAGCCCGCCGAGATCGAGCGCATCCGCGCCGGGTTCGACCTGATCCGAGAAGGGCTCCAGAAGACGGGCGCACCGTTGCCTCCGGTGATCCACTTCATCCAGACCACGGGACGCGAGGAAGGCAACGCGCCCTACACCCGAGGGAACGCCATCATCGTGCCCAGCGGAACCGTCCGACGTCCCTCCACCCAACTCACCGGGATGCTGGCCCACGAGGTTTTCCACGTTCTCTCCCGATCCAACCCTGCCCTGCGCGACCGACTCTACGCGGCCATCGGGTTCGAACCCTGCGGCGAGGTGCGTCATCCCGCCACACTCGCCGATCGCCGCATCACGAATCCCGATGCGCCGATCAACGCGCACGCCATTGAAGTCAGCATGAACGGCGAACGCATGCACGGGGTTCCCATCCTCTTCTCCACGTCGCCCACCTACGACGCCGAACGCGGCGGCGAGTTCTTCGCCTACCTGAAATTCGAACTGCTGCTCGTGGAACGGACTTCCAACGGCGGGCATCGTGTCCTCTCCGACGCAGCGGGTCCGCGATGGGTCCCGATCGAGAAGGTCACCGGCTTCCACGAGAAGATCGGCCGCAACACCGGCTACATCCTGCACCCGGAAGAAGTCCTGGCCGACAACTTCGCCCTGCTGGTGCAAGGGGTCAGCTACGTGAAATCACCCGAGATCCTCGATCGCATCCGGGCAGCGATTGCGAAATGAGGGGCGGTTGGGTTATCCACCGATTTCACAGATTTCACAGATGGGCTGGGACAAGAAGCCTCACCGCTTCGCAGTTTCCATTTCACCCGCCGGGTGAAACGACAGCCTCTCCCAACCGGCTTCCAATCCGTGTAATCGGTGCAATCTGTGGATCCCACCACCTTTTTCAGGGTCAGGCGTTCAGGGCTTTCCCGACCCGGTACCAAGCATCCTGCGTAGCCTGCTTGGCCTTGCCCCACGCGAGACCCGAGGTGCCACGGGACCGCTCGTACTCCTTGGCGAGGACCGCTTCCGCCTGATCAAACGTCTGACCCGGGTACAACCCGCGACCCATGTACCCGATCCGGTAAGCCAGTTGGTAAGTCTCGAACGGGACGCCCGGATCCACGTAGCGGCGCTTGGAGAAATTCAACCGCCAGTAAGCCTTCTCCGCATCGGGATCGATCTTCCCGGCCGTAGCCGGTCCCACCACTGCTGACACCGTGTGTGTCATCACGGCCTCCCGCAGGAGTTCCCGTTTGGCTGCGGCGCTCTTGCCGCTTGTCCGCACCGTCTTCGTCTTCGTTGTCGCTTTCGTTTCTGCGTTCATGAATTCACTTCGTTCAACCGCATTTCGCCGCCGGCGACAGATTCGCCGGATGGCGCTGCCCCACACGGGCAACTCCTCCGCTGCACCGGAAACGGCCGCAGGACCCGCCCTTGGCGGGTACCGCCGAGCCCAAAAGGTCCGCTTCACCGTTCCGGCAATCCGCGCATCCTACGGATTTCACAGGAGAGCGATACCAATCAATGCACTCTCCTGCGTGAAGCGTTCAAATGGGCGGCTCGTGGGGACACCCGCCCCACCACTCTCTGGGGCCTGTGTCCGCATTCACTCCACGAAGGAATCGGGAGGGTGATGGCGTCAGCGCCCTTGGGGCTGCTTTTCATCCCCGACAGCTGCCGTCAGGAACGCCGCGGCATCCGCGCGGATCCGAGCCTTCTCCGCATCGGGCTTCTTGCGCCAGGCCTGTACGATGACGGCCACCCGGGGATTCCGGGCAAACGCCTCTTCATGCCGGGCGAAGAAATCCCAATAGAGATACTGGAACGGGCACGCCGTGGGCCCGGATCGGGCCTTCGGATCGAAGCGACACCCCGTGCAGTAGTCGCTCATCTTCGAGATGTAGGCACTGCCTGCTGCATAGGGCTTGGTGGCCATGAATCCGCCGTCGGCATGGAGCGACATCCCGATCACGTTGGCCGCCATCACCCAATCGTAGGCGTCCACGTACATGGCCAGGAACCATCCGTAGGCCTCGCGGGGAGAAACGCCGGCGAGCAACAGGAAATTGCCGAGCACCATCAGGCGCTGGATGTGATGATTGTAACCCGTCGACCGGACCTCGCCGAGGACCTGGCGCAGGCAGTTGAGTTCGGTCTCGCCGGTCCAGAACCACTCCGGCAGGGGCCGGTGGGCGCCGAGTCCATTGCGTTCAACGTAGTCGCGCCCGCAATGCCAGTAGACGCCATTCACGAACTCGCGCCATCCGATGATCTGGCGCACGAAACCTTCGGCCGAGGCCAGCGGGACCTTTCCCTGCCGGAAGGCCGTCACGGCCGCCTCGACGCACTCCATCGGATGCAGCAACCCGAGGTTCAGCATCGGTGTCAGCACCGAGTGGAACAGCACCGGTTCACCCGTCACCATCAGATCTTCATACGGACCAAACTGCCCGAAACGATCGGCGATGAACGCCTCCAACCAGCGCAGCGAATCGGCGCGGGTCACCGGAAGCCAGAAGCCCGCCGCATCCCCGGGATGATCCGGGAACAGGCGGCAAACCTCATCGATCACCGCGCGCGTGATCGCATCGGGATCCATCCGCGGCAGTGGCGACGATCGGGGCTTGCCGGCGCGCGACCACTCGGACCAGGTCCGACGGTTCTCAGCGTCGAGGTTCCATTCACCGCCGGTGGGGGTTCCGTCCGGTTCCATCAGGATCCCAAGCTTTCGCCGCATCCGCCGGTAATGGTTCTCGAGCAGCAGGCGCCGCGAGTCGCCAGCCCATTCGCGGAACTCCCCGCGGGGAACGAGGAACAGGTTCGTCGGGATCCACTCCAGTTCCACGCCCACCTTCCGGGCCGCGGTGGGAAGGGCATCGGTGGTCGTCCAGTCACCGGCCTCCATGACGCGGACCCGATCCGGCCGGAATCTTTCGACGTGGGCCTTGAGCGCGGCGGAGAAGTTCGTCGTGTCCGCGAGGAGATGGTAGTCGACCTGCCAACCGGCGGCTTCCAACTCGTGGCGGAAGTGCCGCATGGCGGAATACACCAGCACCAGCTTCTGTTGGTGGTAACGCTGGTGCCCGCCGCGGGCCCGCGATTCGATCATCAGGACCACGGTCGTGCGCGGATCGCAACCAACCAAGGCCGCGTTCCGAAGGCTCAATTGATCTCCCAGGATCCAGACCGTCGTCATCGTTCTCCACCCATACCGCAATTTCGGAAAACCGCAGCCAGGCGAAGCCACGCCCAGTTCTTTCCATCGTCGCTGACGAAAGCCACCCCCCTCCGCGGCTCCGCGCCCTCCGCGTGAGACCTCCCGCGAATGCTCGCCGCAACTCAGCGCGGGTCCCGCCTCACTCCCGCGTGGCGCGGCCGGATCAACCCCCAGATCCGGGTGAAGGTTTCCGGCCCGTATCCCATCGCACGCTTCAACTGGTAGTCCCGTTCGAGAAGGTTCGGATGCGACCGCCATTTCCGATGCGTGTCGCCGTCGATGTATCCCTTCATACGGGCCCAGAATCCGCTCACCGGAACGGGCCAGTCGCTGCCGTGCACAATCCGCGACGCCAGCGGCTCGGCGAGGGTCACCGGAACCGTGTCTCCGCGGATCCGGTTGTTGAGGACGCTGAAGGCACTGTTGTCGCCGTAGAGGCGCGGATGACGACGCGTCATCTCGACGAAGTCCGGAAACCAGTTCGCATCGAAGAGGGCACTCTTGGTCGCGCAGTGTGCGGCGATCACGGTGACGCCGAGTTGCAGAGGAAGTTCCAGATGCCGGGGATTCGCGAGTTCGGGATCGACCACGGGCAGGGTTTTTTCGCCGCCCGTGTGCGAGAGCAGCGGGAGGCCCGCCTCCGCCATCCGTTCCCAGAACTTCGTGAAGCGCCGGTTCGAGCACTCGATGTTCTGGACGTTGGGCAGGATCTTCATCAGCGCCGCACCGCCTTCGAGGCAACGTTCCAGTTCGTCCATCGCGTCCGGACGCCCCGGGTGGATCGACACCGCCGGGATGAACTCCGGGTGCTGCTTCGCCAGTCGGAGCACGTACTCGTTGGGAACGTGGAAGAGCCCAGCGCCCGCGACATGCTTCCCATCCCGGTCATACACCTGCTCCTGCGCCAGGACCACCGCGGCGCCCATGGACGATTCCCGCAAGCGCGCCAGCAGGTGCTCGACGTAGAGACGGTCGAAATCATCCTTCAGGGTGGAGGGCTCCATCCCAATCGAGCCAAGCAGCAACCGGGCCTGAAGGCGTCGGAACCCACTCGACAGGTCGAGCCAGCAACCGGTCCCACCCGCCCCCGTGCCAACGATGTGGACGTGGCCGTCAACCGCAGGCAGCTCCGATGGATTTGCAGGGTGCACGCCCAAAGCTGCACCGCGAGCCCGGAGCTTGGAAAGACTGGAACCCGCCCTGGGCCCTCCAGCTTCTGTCGGAGCCTCCGGACTACTCCCCTTCACTCCCGGGGCAACGTCTTGAGACTGCCCGAGGGCCAAAGCAGCACTGGACGCCTTCCGCCGCGTCCCGCAAGATCGTCGCGTTGCCTTCCTAGCGGAGGCAACAATCGAGAACCAACAACGGCTCCGCTGACTTCGTTCGGTGGGGCCGTTTTGGCTGCGCCCTCCCACCGCACGCCCGAACTTCAACCTGAAAACGGCATTTCATCTATCCGCAGATGGCACCGATTACGCCGATGGACGGGTGAAGCTCGCGCCCTCAACGGGAATGGCGCCCGCGTCGGCAGCGTGTACCTGGCCCACCAGCGGCCTCTGGACCCGAGGTACGCCTTCATCAACGCCGATGGCGTGTCGACCTTGGTCGAGGGCCTGGGCGGACTCCAATCGATCGCACTCGGCCTGAACGACTCGGGCACTATGCTGCAACTGACCCATTGCCTTTCACTGACGGGCTCGAAGCCTACTCGCGATTGGCGTTCGCACTTGCTTCCCCGACCCCGTGGCTCGGGCGAGCGGGCGGAACGATCGTGGCCGTTGAATGCGCCCCACGACCTCGAATGGCCAACTCCCGCTCACGCATGGCGTCGAGCATACGCAATTTGTCTCCGATCGAGCGTCCGGCGAGTTGCCGCCGGTACGCCACCTTGCTGGCCAGGATCCTTGAAAGCTCAGGCGCCATTATGGAATCGATTCAATGCTCTGGACGATCAACTTTCGTCGCCAGTGAGGAACTGTCGCTTGAACCGAGCCCAGGCGTCGTCCAACCCGTGACGTCCGACGATGGATTGAAACCGCTCCAGATAGAAGGGGGTAAAAGGGGGGCAACGGGTTCAGGCCTGTCCGTCTGACATTTCAGCACGGAGCCCGGGGCTTGGACGGACTGCCGGCCGCCCCGACACGACATCTTGGGTGGGATTGGGCAAGGTGGTCGCGAGGGACCCGCAGGTTCTGGAAGCGGGCACCGAACAACCCAGGGATGCAGGCCTTCGTCGCCGCCCTTCTGGGCCCATTGTAAAATGGACAAACCTGCCCCATTGCCCGTCTCAGGGAACCCCGGGGCGCAGAGGAAGGCACCCGATCCGCGCCGGCGGGGAGTCACCTTTTGGTGAGTGTTTCCAGAACGCTCTTCGCCCGTGATCCAGGCCTCTCTCTGCGGTCTCCGCGTCTCTGCCGGAGCTTCCTGCTGCATCGTTACGGCTTGGAGGCCCCACTCCAAAGGCGGCATGCTCCGGCCATGTCACTCCCGCCCGAATGGACACCGCCCTTCGAGCGCGACGCCGCCGCGGCCGTCCTGTCGCGACTCGCCGAACGCGGCGTGTACCTCGGCACCTCGTCCTGGAAATACCCGGGCTGGCGCGGATTGCTCTACTCGGACGACCGCTACACCTACCGCGGCAAGTTCAGCGAGACCCGCTTCGAGAAGCTCTGCCTCGCCGAGTACGCCTCCGTCTTCCGCTCCGTCGGCGTCGATGCCGCCTACTACACCTTCCCCAGCGAAAAGTACCTCGCGGGCCTCATGGCGGATGTACCCGACGGCTTCCGCTTCTCGTTCAAGGTCACCGACGAAATCACCATCCGCCGGTTCCCCCACCTCGATCGCTTCGGCCCCCGCAAGGGCGAGATCAATCCCCACTTCCTCGACGCCAATCTCTTCCGCGAAGCCTTCCTCGCTCCCTGCGAACCGCACCGCCACAAGGTCGGCCTGCTGATGTTCGAGTTCTCCCATTTCCACGCGTCCGACTACGCCCGCGGACGCGACTTCGTCGCGGACCTCGACCGCTTCCTCGGCGAACTTCCCACCGGATGGGACTACGGCATTGAGATCCGTAACCGGTCCTTCATCCACCCGGACTACTTCGACGTCCTCGCCCGCCACCGCGTCGCGCACGTCTACAATTCCTGGGAGGCGATGCCGCCCATCGACGAGCAATGGCTCGCCCCAGGAAGCCGCACCAATCCGGAATGCTTCGGTGCCCGGTTCCTCCTCCGCCCCGGACGCAAATACCAGACTGCCGTCGACCAGTTCGCTCCCTACGACCGCGTGCAGGATCCTTATCCCATCGGACGCCAGGTCCTCGTCGACATGATCCTCGCCTGCCTGCGCCAATCGCGCCCAGGCCGGGCCTACATCTACATCAACAACCGATTCGAAGGCTCCGCCCTCGGAACGATCGCCGCCGTCCTCCAAATGCTCGAGCGCGAGCGCCCCCACATCCATCCCCCGATCTAGCCTCCGAAAGCTTTCCTCCCCGCCCTGTCCTTCGCTTTTGCCTCCGCTGGTGACTCTCGGTGCAACTGTCGGAAAGGCCCGCGAAGAATCTGGAATCTGGGAACTTGAAACTGAAAACGCCCCCCTCCCACACTGACGCTCTCAGTGAACCGCATCGAAGAACGTTTCTCCCGGCTCCGCGCCTCCGGCCAGAAGGGCCTCGTTGTCTACATCGGCGCCGGTGATCCGAACCTCGCCGCCACCCACCAGTTGGCCCTGGAGTTCGACCGCGCCGGCGTCGACGTCCTCGAACTCGGCGTGCCCTTCAGCGATCCCCTCGCCGACGGCATCGTCAACCAACTTGCCGCCCAGCGCGGTCTCGCCTCCGGCACCACCCCGCCCCGCGTGCTCGAAACCGTCGCCGCCATCCGCCGCGACTCCCAGATTCCCATCGTCCTCTACATCTACTTCAACCTGCTCCACCGCGTCGGCCTCGCCCGCTTCATCGAGAACGCCGCCGCCGCCGGGGTCGACGGCCTCCTCATCCTCGACCTGCCACCCGAGGAAGCCGACGACTACGAACGCCTCATGCTCGCTGCCGGAATGTGCCCGGTTTGGCTGATCGCCCCCACAACGCCGGATTCCCGCATCGAACGGATCGCCCGCCGCGCCCGGGGATTCATCTACTACGTCTCCCGCGAGGGCGTCACCGGAATGCAGTCCACCGTCTCGACCTCCATCGGCGAGATGACCGACCGCATCCGCCGACACTCCCCGCTCCCCATCGCCGTCGGATTTGGCATCTCGAATCCCGCCCAGGCACGTGAGGTCGCCACCCACGCCGAAGCCATCGTCGTCGGTTCCGCCATCGTCAACCGTATCGCCGAGCAGGGCCTGGATCCCTCCATGCCCGCCACCGTCGGGGCCTTCGTCCGTTCCCTTTCCGAGGCGGTTCGCTCCGTCTCAACCTCCTGAACCCAGCCTCCACAAGATCCCCGGATTCCCATGGCCGCCAAGAAGACCCCTGCCAGCAAGCCCACCAAGCCGTCGCCGAAGCAGGCCAAGGCCGCCCCCGCCAAACCGGCACCTGCTCCCGCCCGCAAGGCCGATGACCGGTTCGTCATCATCATGGCCGGCGGCCGTGGCGAACGGTTCTGGCCTGTTTCCCGCGAGAAAACGCCCAAGCAACTGATCCGCCTTCTCGGCGAACGCTCCTTCCTCCAGCAGGCCGTCGACCGCGTCCTGCCCGTCGTCCCGGCCGCCAACGTCCTGATCATCACCAATTCCGCCCAGGTCGCCGAAGTCCGCCGCCAACTCCCCGAACTCCCCAAGGACAACATCGTCGCCGAACCGATCGGACGCGACACCTGCGCCGCTGTCACACTCGGTGCCGCCCTCGTCGGGGCCCGCTCCACCAAGGCCGTCATGGCCGTGCTGCCTGCGGACCACGTCATCCCCGAGGAAAAGAAGTTCCAGCAGGTCCTCAAGGACGCCTTCTCCGTCGCCGCTCGCAGCCAGGTCATCGTCACCATCGGCATCCAACCCACCGAACCCGCCACCGGCTACGGCTACATCCATACCGGGCCCGTGCTCAGTACCGCCGACGGCGCCAAGCCCACCAGGACCGCCTTCTTCAGCGCCGAGCGCTTCGTCGAGAAGCCCTCCCTCGAAAAGGCCACCGAGTACCTCGCCTCCGGCCAGTACCGATGGAATGCCGGCATGTTCGTCTGGTCCTTCGCCACCGTCACCAGCGGCCTGCAGCAACACCAACCGGACATGTACGCCGCCTGCCAGCGCTGGCTCGGCGCCGCCGCCAAGGGCTCCAGCACCCTCGCCCGGACCCTCGCCAAGGAATACCCCGAGATCCGCAAGATCAGCATCGACTACGCCCTCCTCGAGAAGGCCCGCAATGTCGTCGTCGCCGACGGGTCCTTCGCCTGGGATGACCTCGGGGCCTGGCCTGCCCTCGCCCGCCATGTCGCCCAGGATGGCGATGGCAACGCCTCGGTCGCCGACCTCGTCCACGTCGATGCCGCCCGGAACATCGTCTACGACGGCCGCACCAAGGCCCGCACCACCATCACCCTCGTGGGCGTCTGCGACAGCATCATCGTGCTCACCGACGACGCCGTGCTCGTCGCCGCCCGCGCCGAGTCCCAGAAGATCAAGGACCTGGTCCGCAAGCTCGCCCAGAGCCCGAACCACCAGTCGCTGGTTTAGCACCCTCAGGGTAGCCGCGGACGTCAGGACGCGGACAGGATTCGCTCCTCACACGCGTCCGTTGCGGCAGCGGCGTCCGGGGCGTTCGCGTCATTCCCACCCCGCACCCCGCCCATTTACATCGGCATGTCGCATATGCGACACGCCGATGCAAAAGCCCCCTCCGACCCCGCCAACTCCCGCCCTCCTTCTCCAACTTCCAACTTCAATCTTCCCCGACGCCCCGCCAGTGTCGCGTCTGTGCTTCGCCTTGTCCTTGCCATACACGTGCTGTTGGGGCTCTTCGGTCCCCTTGCGGCAGGGCCCGTTTCAACGGCCACGCGGCGAGCCATCCGACCGGATCCCGCCCCCGAGACCCGTTACACCGACCTGATCGCGTGGGGCCGTTCCCGGGGATTCGGCGCGAAGTCATCCGCCGGAAGTGACGAACTCAAGCTCTACACCAAGTCCCAGGAACTGGTCTTCAAGGCCAACACCAAGAAGGTCCTCTTCGACGAGACTGATGTCCGGTTGACCCTACCCATCCGCAAGGTGGGCGAAGGGTTTCAGGTCTCGAAGCGTGATCTCGAAACGCTCCTCAATCCACTCCTCGCCCCGCCCCGCCGACCGGCCCGCCAGCCTATCCGGACCATCGCCCTGAACGCTGGCCACGGCGGCAAGGATCCCGGCAACACCGAAGGCCGGCGGCAGGAAAAATACTATACGCTGCTGCTCTCGGGAGAGGTCCGCCGCCGACTCGAACGTGCCGGCCTCCGCGTCGTCCTCGTCCGCAGCACGGACACCTTCATCGAACTGGAGGACCGGCCCGCGGCAGCCACCAAGGCCAAGGCCGACCTTTACCTGAGCATCCATTTCAACGCTTTCGACGGGCCCGGCTCGGCCGACGTCGGCGGGGTCGAGACCTACTGCCTCACCCCCGCCGGAGCCAGTTCCACCAACGATACCGGGAACCACGGCGGCGGATGGAACCCCGGGAATCGTTTCGACCATGACAACATCGTCCTGGGCCATCAGGTGCACCGCGCGATAGTCCAGGGCACCGACCTCAGTGATCGCGGGCTCCGCCGTGCCCGTTTCAAGGAACTCACCCTCCTCGACATGCCCGGCATCCTCGTCGAGGGCGGGTACATGACCAACGCCCATGACGCCTCCACCATCTATTCCGTCGAGGGCCGTTCCACGCTGGCCCGCGCCATCGCCGATGGCGTTCTTGCCTACAAACGCCTCGTCGAACGGACCCCGTAGTTCCCCTCCCTCGACCAACCTCCTGACGTCGACTGCTACAGCAAGCATGGTAGCCGACGACGTACGGAGGCGGGATTCCAGGCATTCTCGTAACTGGCAACTGGCAACTACCGACCACACTTTCCGGTTGGCGACGGCCGTTTCCGGGGTACTGATCCACCCCGTCCGCATGCGTGGACCTTTTCCAGAAGAACCTCCGTTACTCAAGCCACCCCAAGAATGAGCATTGTCACCCGCACCGGAGACACCGGCACCACCGGCCTCATGTACAACCGTCGCGTCCACAAGTCCCACTCACGCGTGGAGGCCTACGGAAGCGTCGATGAACTGAATGCCGCCCTCGGCATGGCCCGCGCCACGACCCAGCACGCTTTCATCCGCGACTCCATCCTCGCCATCCAGAAGGACCTCGTCCTCGTGATGGGCGAACTTGCCACTCACCCCGGCGACCTCGAACGGTACGAGAAGGACGGCTTCGTGATCATCGACCCCGCCTTCACGGCCCGACTCGATGCCGTTGTCACCACCGTTGAAGCCGAGGGCGTTTCCTACAAGGGCTGGGCCACCCCCGGCGCGACCCTCGACGCGGCCGCCCTCGACGTTGCCCGCACGACCTGCCGCCGTGCCGAGCGTCGCATCCACGCCCTCCACGCCGCAGGCGAACCGCCCAACCCGGAGATCCTCGTCTTCCTCAACCGCCTTTCGGACCTCCTGTGGCTCTTCGCGCGCTGGGTCGAAACCAAGGCCGACTGATCCGCCTCACGCCCCGCTCGACTTCCGAGCCCGCGGATGATGCTTGTCGTGCACGTCCCGCAACCGCGCCCCGGCCACGTGGGTGTACACCTCCGTGGTCGAGATGCTCGTGTGCCCCAGCAATTCCTGGATCACGCGCAGGTCGGCGCCGTTCTCCATCAGATGCGTCGCGAAGCTGTGCCGCAACATGTGCGGCGTGACGTTCCGTCGGATTCCTGACCTTTCCACGCACCGCTTGATCCGGCCCCACAGCGTCACGTGTGCGAAGGAGGTCCCCCGCTGCGTGAGGAACACGGTCGACGGACTCTTTGCAGTCACCAGCGCCGGACGCCCTGAATCGAGGTAACGGCGGATCGCCGCCTGGGCCAATTTCCCCACGGGAACCACGCGCTCCTTGTCGCCCTTTCCGATGACCATGATGAAGCCGGATTCCAGGTGAAGCTGCTCCAACCGCAACCCACGCAACTCCGCCAGACGCAACCCGCTCGCATACGCCACCTCCAGGACCGCGTGATCGCACAAGGCGGACGGCGTCGCCTCCAACGGCGGCAGCAGCAACCGCTCGACGTCCTCCCGCGACAACGCCTTGGGCAGCTGTTTCCAACGCCGCGGCAGACTCAGGTTCTCCGTGGGATCCACCTTCACGAAACCTTCCTCCGCACAGAACCGGAAGAACGCCCTCAACGCCGCCACCTGAAGATGCAGGCTCGCCGAACTCAGCTTCTTCGGCGCTGCCCCCGGCTTCCCCTTTCCCCGCCCTGGCCCCGTCACCGGACGATTCCGCTCCGCCTCCAGAAAGCCCATCAGGTGCTGGAAGGTCACGTCCCGCGCCGTGGCGATTCCCTCGGCCTCCGCCCAACCCGTGAACCGCCCGAGCATGGCCGAGTACGTCCGCTGGGTGTGCGCGGCCTGGCCGCGCTCGTGCCGGACGTGCACCAGGAACTCCTCCACCAGGTTCGTCATCATCCCAGAACCGCCTCCACGACGTTCCCGTGGACATCCGTCAACCGCCGCTCCAGCCCGTTGTGGTAATACGTGAGCCGCTCATGATCCAGGCCCAGCAGGTGCAGGATCGTCGCGTGCAAGTCGTACACGGTCGCCACGTTCTCCACCGACCGGTACCCGAACTCGTCCGTAGCCCCGTGGCTGAATCCCTTTTTCACGCCCGCGCCTGCCATCCAGCAGGTGAAGCCGTTCGGGTTGTGATCCCGTCCCTGCGACCCCTTCTGGAACGTGGGCATGCGACCGAACTCCGTGCACCACACGACGAGCGTGTCGTCCAGCAACCCACGCTGCTTCAGGTCCAGCAGCAGGCCTGCCGTCGGCTTGTCGAGCACCGGACCGTGCAGGTTATACTGGTTGAACAGGTCCTTGTGCCCATCCCAGTTGCTCACGCCTTCGCCCCCGGTCTGGTATGCGCCGTTGAACAACTGCACGAACCGCACGCCGCGCTCCACCAGACGCCGCGCCAGGATGCAGTTCCGCGCATAAGCCGCCCGCGTGTCCTTGAGCTTCGTCCCCGATTCATCCGCCCCGTACATCCGCAGGATATGCTCCGGCTCGCTCGACAGGTCCGAGATCTCCGGGATGGTCATCTGCATCCGCGCCGCCAACTCATAGCTCGCGATCCGCGCCGCCAGCGCCGAATCCCCCGGAAACCGTTCCGCGTGCCGCTCGTTCAAACGCTGCAGGAATCCCCGCGTCGCGTCGTCTCCGTCCGACGTCACGCCACCCGGTCTCGCCAGGTTCCGGATCGGCTTGGTCGCGTTGAAGTCCGTTCCCTGGAACGCCGCCGGCAGGAATCCCGGCGCCCAGTTGTTCACGCTGTTCTGCGGCTTGCCCCGAGGATCCGGGATCGCCACGTACGCCGGCAGGCTCTGGTCTTCGCTGCCCAACGCATACGTCACCCACGCCCCCAGGCAGGGAAACCCGTCGAGCGTGTTGCCCGTCGACATGAAATTCTCGCCCGGACCATGCGTGTTGGTCTTCCCCTGCATCGAATGGATGAAGCACAGGTCGTCCGCCAATGCCCCGAGATGCGGCACCAGGTCCGAGATCATCTTCCCGCTCTGCCCCCGCGGCCGGAATTCCCACGGACTCTTCGTCAGCGCACCCTGCTCGCCCTGGAACGTGATGAGCTTGTCGCTCCCCGGCATCGGCTGCCCGTGACGCCGGATCAGCTCCGGCTTGTAGTCGAACGTGTCCAACTGGCTGCACGCTCCGCTGCAGAAGATCACCAATACGTTCTTCGCCTTCGGCGCGAAGTGCGGCGTCCTCGCGGCATACGGACGCCCCGCGTCGATCATCGGCCGCAGCGGTTCCTTGCCCGCCACGCCCGCACCCAGCAGTCCCTGCCGGCTCAGGATGGACGTCAACGCAATCGCGCCCAGTCCCGTTCCCGCATCGCCCAGGAACCGGCGCCGGTTCATCAATGGATTTCCGTGGTTCATGGAATGAAAAGGAATTCGTTCGAGTTCAACACCGCGCGGCACAACGCCGCCCCGCCCCGCTCCCGCACGAAGCGCTCTGCCTCCCGCAACTCCCCGGCGTCCGGCTCCCGCTGGAATACCAGTTGCCACACCCGACGCACCTGCGCCCCAGCTTCGTCGCCCGACTCCTTCGCCACCCGCGTCGACAGGATCGATGCCTGCTGCTGCACGAAACGGCTGTTGAAAAGGTTCAAGGCCTGCAACGGCGTCGTCGACAGACTGCGCCGCGGTATCACCAGGCTGCCGTCCGGACAGTCGAACGATCCGAAGATCCCGTCCTGCTCCATCCGAACCTTGTACGCATAGACCATCCGACGCCACTCGCTGGCGCCGAACTCTTCCTTCGGGTGGTAGTGATACACGTTTTCCCGGTCCACCTCATGGAGGTGGAAACTCGGCCCGCCGATCGTCCGATCGAGGTTCCCGCTCACCGCCAGCATCCCGTCCCGGATCGCCTCCGCCTCCAGGCGTCGCGGCGGAAACCGCCACAGCAGCCGGGTCGCGCCATCCACCCGCAACGCTTCCGTCCGCGGCCGACTCGACTGCCGCCACGTCGCACTCGTGAGGATCAGCCGATGGAGTTGCTTGATTGACCACGGCCGGGCCGCCTTGTCGCCGCCGCCGGTTCCACCGCCCGGCTTCATGAACTCCGCCGCCAACCAGTCCAGCAGCTCCGGATGCGTCGGCCGCGTCCCGTTCTTTCCAAAGTCATTCGGCGTATCCACCAACCCCACTCCGAAGTGATGCTGCCAGACCCGGTTCACCATCACCCGCGCCGTCAGCGGATTCTCCGGGCTCGCGATCCAGTCGGCCAATTGCACCCGACGCTCCTGCTCGGGCGCGTTCGTCGACAGCGTCAACGGCCGGAAGATCGCCAGCGTCGCCGGCGCCACCGTCTCCCGCGGTTGCATCGCATCGCCACGATGGAACCGCCGGATCTCCGCCGGCTTTCCGAAGTTCCCCGCATAGACACTGGGCCCGCGGGCCGCCGCGTCCCGTTCCTTCTTCGCCTTCTCCAACTCCGCCAGCCAAACGCGTCCCTCCGTCGCCTCCGCCTCCGGCAACCCGTCGAACACATAGACCGGCCCTGACGGCTTCGTGGTCCCTCCCTTGAATTCCGCCCGGTCCACCGACGACGCCACCGTCGTCCACCGCGTCCCGTCGATCGAAGCCTCGATCCGGTAGGTCGTCGCCACGCGATCGCCGAAATTACCGTCGCGGTCGCGGCCCCAGACGATGCGGTCGATCTTCGCCGACTTCGCCAACTCGAGCTGCACCCAGCCTTTTCCAGATTCATTGGAAATCCACGAACGCGGATTCCCCGCCTTGCCGTCGTTGAGGTGTTCGAGCTTGTGGATCTCGTATCCCGACAAAGAACCGGAAGCCGTCGCCTTCGTGCCACGACTGGCCAGCGCCACGTTCACGTCCCCGGACCACACTTCGAGCTCGTCGATGCAGGGCTCGCCGCCGCTCGTCGCCTCGATCGTGAACCGCACCAGCCTCGCCTCCAGCGGCTGGATCACCTCTTCGTTGATCCGAGCCTGCACCGCCGGACGGATGCGCCCGACCACGCTCGTCCCCGGCTTCGCCACCGACGGTTTCGCCAGGAACCTTTGCATCCGCACCTCCAACTCGCGCACCCGTCCTTCGAGCACTTCGAGTCGAGCCTTCTGCTCCGGCGGTATCGGCAACGCCCGATCCCCATGCTGGACCCCGGCAAACATCGCCGCCATCGAGTAATACTCGCCGTGCCCGATCGGATCGAACTTGTGCGAGTGACACCGCGCGCAACCCACGGTCAACCCCAGGAACGCCGTACCCGTCGTCGCCACCATGTCGTCCAGTTCGTCCGCACGCTGCTGCGCCGTCAGGACCGGATCCGGGCTCTTGACGATATCGAGCGCCCCGCCCACCAGAAACCCAGTCCCCACATCGACGCCCAAGGCGTCCCCCGCCAACTGCTCGCGGATGAACCGGTCGTAGGGCTTGTCCTCGTTGAATGCCGCAATGACGTAATCCCGGAACCGCCACGCATTCGGCCGTTCCCGATTCGTCTCGAACCCGTTCGTCTCAGCAAACCGGATCACGTCCAGCCAGTGCCGGCCCCACCGTTCGCCATAGCGGGAATCCTCCAGCACCCGGTCCACCAACCGTTCGAATGCCTGTTCGCCCCGGTCCCCCACGAAGGCCGCCACCTCCTCCGGACTCGGCGGCAGCCCCAACATCACCAGATAAACCCGTCGGATCAGCGTCACCCGATCCGCCTCTGGCGACATCGTCAACCCGTCCGTCCGCAACCTCGCCCCCACGAACGCATCCACCGCATTCCCATTCCCCGGCACAGCCGGACGGCTCACCGGTTGGAATGCCCAGTGCGACACCTTTTCATCCGCCGCCGGCGCAGGAGCAGTGGTCCCCGCGTTCTCCGCGGCATTCATCACCATTGACGAAACCGCCAACTGGCATGCCGCCACCCAACTCGCCATCGCGCGAAATCGTCGGAGCCCAGCTCCGCCATCTCCGTTCTTCAGGGCCATGCGCGACATTCAACAGCATCTCCATACCCCATGGGGAGACTTCAGTTGGGGGATGTCGGGTGGGAGTTTCCAGTTCCCAGATGCCAGTTCCCAGAGGCAACTGACCTCTGACCTCTGACCTCTGGCAACTCCCCCCGAACTCCTCCCGAACTTTTTGGCCCCATCGGGAGTCTGGGATGGCATCCGATCCGAAGCCGGAGTCCAATCGAGAATCGTCCCGGCCACGTAGAGATCATCTGTTTCCAGCACCGCATGAGCACAACGCCCCCACTACCGTCGCGTTCGCCCGCCTCCCAGGACCCTGCCGTGCAGGTCGAGGCCATCCAGCGCCTCACCGCCCAGCGCCAGGCCATGGTCGACCAACTCGGCCGCGCCATCATCGGCCAGCGCGAGGTCATCGAGAACGTCCTGCTCACGCTCTTCGCCGGCGGGCACACGCTCATCACCGGCGTGCCCGGCCTCGCCAAGACCCTGCTCATCCGATCCCTCGGCCGCGCCGTTGATCTCGGCTTCTCCCGGATCCAGTTCACGCCCGACCTCATGCCCAGCGACATCACGGGCACCGATGTCCTCGAGGAAGACCACGAGACCGGCCGCCGCAAGTCGGTGTTCATCCCCGGCCCGGTCTTCGCCAACCTGGTCCTGGCCGACGAAATCAACCGCACGCCGCCCAAGACCCAGGCCGCCATGCTGGAAACCATGCAGGAACGGCAGGTCACCGTCGGCACCAAGACCTACCCACTCCCCCGCCCCTTCCACGTTTTCGCCACCCAGAACCCGATCGAGCAGGAAGGCACCTACGTCCTCCCCGAGGCGCAGGCCGATCGCTTCATGTTCTGCATCAACACCGGTTACCCCACCCGCGCCGAGGAGGAACAGGTCGTCCGGGCCACCACCGGCAACGATCTCCCCGATCTCAAACCCGTCATCAACGGCCCCGAACTCCTCGAGATCCAGAAACTCGTCCGTGCCATGCCGGTCAGCGACGAGGTCATCCGCTACGCCGTCCAGCTCGTCTCGAAGACCCGCCCCGACGAATCGGACGCCCCCGCCTACATCAAGGAGTTCGTCCGCTGGGGTGCCAGTCCCCGCGCTTCCCAGTACCTGATCCTTGGCGCCAAGGCCCGCGCCGCCTCCACCGGCAAGCTCTGTGCCGACTTCGACGGCGTCCGTCACGTCGCTCGCCAGGTCCTGCGACATCGCGTCCTCGCCAACTTCAATGCCCGCGCCCAGAAGGTCGGCATCGAGTCCATCCTCGACCGACTGCTCGACGAGGTGAAGCCGTCCGCCCGCTGAACCCGGGATCCCCCTTGAATCCTCCGGCCCCACTCGTCCTCGACGCCCGCGCCCTCGCCGCCGCGGAGGACCTGCCCCTGCTCGCGGGAATCATCGTCGAAGGCTTCCTCGACGGACTCCACCGCAGTCCGTTCCTCGGCTATTCCACCGAGTTCTCCTCCTACCGGCAGTACGCCCCCGGCGACAACCTCCGCCACCTCGACTGGAAGGTCTGGGCCCGCACCGACCAACTCTATATCCGCCAGTTCGAGGACGACACCAACCTCCGCTGCCAGATCCTCCTCGATACCTCGGGCTCGATGGACTTCGGCGCCGACGCCACGAATAAATTCCGCTACGCCCGCATCCTCGCCGCCGTCCTTGCCCAGCTCATGGTCCGCCAGCGCGATGCCCCCGGGCTCGTGCTCTTCGGGCCCGACGCACGTCAGGCCCTGCCCGCCCGCGCTTCCCGGATGCACGCCATGGAGGTGTTCGCCCTCCTCGCCAACGCCCAGGCCGGTGGCACGACGCAACTCGGACTCGACCTCGCTGGCATCACCCAGACCTTCGTCCGGCGCGGGCTCGTTGTCGTCATCTCCGACTTCTTCACGGACGAAGCCGCCACCTTTGATCTCCTGCGCAACCTCCACGGCCAAGGTCAGGAGGTCCTCGTCTTCCACGTCCTCGCCCCCGAGGAACTCGACCTCGCCTTCGATGGCGAGTTCATCATGGAGGACGCCGAGACCGGCGAGGAGATCGTCATCGATGCCGAATCCGCCCGCGCCGGCTTCAAGGCCCGCGTCACCGAATTCTGCGACCGCATCCGCTCCCAGTGCCTCCGCCTCGAGGCCGACTACCAACTCCTCCGGACCGACCAACCCCTCGACGCCGCCCTGATCCGCTACCTCGAGAAACGCGCCTCGGTCTGACCGCCCATGCCTTTCCTCCTCTCCAATCCGATCCTGCTCGCCGCGCTCGCCGGCATTGGCATCCCCATCGCCGTCCACCTCCTGATGAAGCGCAAGCAGGTGCGGATGCGCTTCAGCACCGTCCGCTTCTTCGTCCAGGACGAACCCAAGGCCCGATCCAAGCGCAAGCTCCAGAACCTCCTCCTGCTCCTGCTCCGACTCCTCGTCTTCGCGCTCATCGTCCTCGCCTTCACCCGCCCCTTCCTGCCCCTCGGCGCCGGGGCCGGTCGTCGCAACCCAAAGCAATTGGTTGTCGTCCTCGACCGCTCCCTGAGCATGCAGGCCCGCGACGGCACCGGCACCCGATGGGACGCCGCCCGCAACCGCATCCGACAGCAGCTCGACTCCCTCGTGCCGACGGACCGCGTCGCCCTCGTCACCACCGCCGCCCGCACCGAGACCGTCGCCCTGTTTTCACCTCCGTCGGTCGTCGCCGCCAAACTCTCGGAACTCACCCCAAACCACACTGCCGGCGACCTCGCCCCCGGCCTCCGCGAAGCCGTCCGACTCCTCACCCAGGCCGAACGCGGACCCGATCCCTCGATCCTCCTCGTCAGCGACCTGCAAAGGGACGCCGTCCAAGGTCTCGACTCAACCCCGGTCCCGCCGGGCGTCGATCTCCGGGTTGTTGCCATCGGTGACCTCCTCGTCCCGAACCTCTCGGTCTCCGACCTCCGCCTCGACTCTGGCGAGACCAACCGCCCCTTCGTCACCGTTGCCAGTCATTCGGACGAACCGGCGAAGTCCCTCGAAGCCCGCCTGTCCGTCGACGGCAAACCCGTCTGGACCCGCCCGCTTGCCCTCGGCCCCGGTGCCTCCACCAACCTCGCCCTCGACCTCCCACCCCTTCCTCAGGGTTGGCACCAGGCCGAGGTCCGGCTCACCCAGGACGACAACCTCACCTCCGACAACGCCCGTTCCGCCGTCTTCTACGTGCCCCCGCCCATCCGTGTCCTCCTCGTCGAGGGACGCCGCGGTGTCCGGAGCTTCGAGGAGCAATCCTTCTTCCTGGCCGCTGCCCTCGACCCGAACGCCGGAACCACCAACGCTACGGCGAACCGCTTCCGCGTCGAGAAGGTCGACCCCAACCAACTCGCCACCCGCCTCGCCCTGCCCGCCTCCTCCCAGGGGGCCGCCACCAACGTCGCCGCCCGCATTCCCTTCGACGCCGTCTTCCTCCCCGCCCAACGCTCCTTGCCTCCCGGCGCTCCGGACGCCCTCGCCCGCTTCGTCCAGGCCGGCGGTGGCCTCGCCCTCTTCGTCAGCCCCGATCTCGTTCCCACCACGTTCAACAACACCTTCGGCGACCTCCTCCCCGCCCAACTGCTCCGATCTGAATCCGCCGAGATCGAAAGCCCGTGGCGACTCGGCCTGGTCGACCGTTCCAATCCCGTCTTCGACGCCTTCAAGCTCCCCAACAGCGGCAACCTCGCCATCCCCGAGTTCCTCCGCCGCTTCGCCCTCGAACCCGCCCGTGGAACTCCCGTCTTCGCCCGCTTCGACGACGGCATGCCCGCCGTCCTCAACCGCTCCGTCGGCGCCGGTCGCGTCCTCCTGATCAACGCGTCGCCGGACAACACCGGATCCGACTGGCCCAAGCACAAGACCTTCGTCCCCACCATCCACGGCATCGCCCGACACCTCGCCGGCCGCACCGACGACCGTCTCCTCCTCGCCGGCCTCGCGGTCACCCTTGGCGACGAGGCGGAACTCCCCGCCCCCACCGGCGAATCCTCGAACCGAAAGCTCGTCGACCCCGACGGACGCGAACGCACCGCTCCGCCCGAGGAAGCCGGCCTGCTCCACCTCGAGCCCGACCTCCCCGGCGTCTGGTCCCTCCGCGAAACCAACGGTGCCCCGATCCTCCAACTCGCCGCCCAACTCCCGCCCGCGGAATCCGTCCTCGAATCCGCCCGTGCCGACGACATCACCCGCCGCATTCCGCGTCGCGATCCCGCCGCCACCGGCGGCCTCGCCGCAGAATGGACGGGCAACGACCGCCAGCGACTCGAGTACTGGCGACCCCTGCTCCTCGCCGCCATCGTCCTTCTCCTCGCCGAAACCCTCGTGGCCAACCGGTCCACCACCTGACGCCCACGCCATGACGCCCATTTCCGATCCCATCGCCCGCGAACGCCTCGAAGCCGCCGCCCGGCGCAAGGACGACGCCCGACGCCGCCGCGTTCTTGTCGTCACCGTCGCCAGCGTCGGTGCCGTCCTGCTCGCCTGTGCCAGCCTCGACTCCGTATTCACCCTGCCCCGCGCCGCGCGCTGGGCCGGCCTCGCCCTCTGGCTCGCCACCGCCGCCTGGGGTGCCCTCCGCATTTCCCGACTCCGCCACACCCCGACCCGCGTCGAGGAAGCCGCCCAGGATGCCGAGACCCATCGCCCTGACCTCGGATGCGAGGTGTCCACCGCCGCCGAATACGTCACCGGTGCCCGCACCCCGACCCGCGAGTACGAACCGGAAATCGCCGCCGCCCTCCAGCAACAGGCGTCCCTTCACCTCGCCTCGGTCCAGGTTCCTTACGCCCAAACGCTCGTCCGCCCCGTCCTCTGGGGTGCTGTCGCCGTCGCCACGGCCATCGTCGCCTTCGCGTTGTTTGCACCGGGTGGATTCATCTCCCTCCTCCGCGCCACCGTTCCCTGGTCCAACGCCAGCCACACCCGGATCCGACCCAGCCTCGGCAACGCCGAATTTGCCAGCGGCACGCAACTCACCCTCACCAACCAACTCGGTGGACGCATCCCGCGCGAAGCCCGCTTTGAATTCCGCGAGGATGGCTCCAACAACTGGCAATCCGTCATCCTCCCCGTCAACCAGGCCACTGCCCTGCACCCGATCACCGTCAACAAGCCCCTTGTCTGGCGGGTCGCTGCCGGCGATGCCGTCACGCCCGAATTCCGCCTCGAAGCCTACACCCCTGCCGCCGTCCGCGGCCTTGCCATCCGGATCGCCCCGCCCGCCTACACCCGACTCCCCGCCTTCGAACAGCGTTCCCCCGCCATCACCACCCTCCGCGGCAGCCGCGCCCTCTTCCGTCTCGACCCCAACGTCCCGCTCTCCACCGCCGCCCTCCGTTTCACCAACGGCGTGGTCCTCCCGCTGACCCGCGTCACCAACGATCTCTGGTCCGCCGAACTCACCGTCACCAACGACAACGCCTACTCCTTCGTCCTCGCCGATTCCCGCGGCCGCCCCGGTCTCGATCGTTCCCTCCATCGCGTCCGCGCCCTCCCCGACGAACCGCCGAAGATCGAGATCACCCAACCCGGCCAGGACATCCGCGCCAATCCCACCAACACGGTTCCGCTCCGGATCGAGGCTTCCGACGACTTCGGCATCGCCTCCGTCCGCCTCGTCTTCCACAAGCTCGGCCAACCCGAACGCGAGGTCGCCCTCGACGTCTCCGCCTTCAAGGACGGTAAGCTGACCACTGCCGCCGAGATCGCCCTCGCTCCGCTCCAACTCCGCGAATACGAACTCGTCGCCTACCACGCCGAGGCCCGCGACAACAATGCCTTCGACGGACCCGGCGTCGGCCGTTCCTCGACGTACTTCATCGAGGTCACCGACAAGGTCTCCCAGCCCTCGCCCAAGGCCCAGTCGCAGGGCAAGTCCGAGAAGGTCAACCTGCTCGCCATCCAGAAGCAGATCATGGCCGACACCGCAGCCTCTCCGGACGCCCCCGCCGCCAAGTCCCGCGAACTCGCCCAACGCCAGCGCGACGCCCTTGAGTTCGCCCGGATGTACCAGACTTCCCTTGCCCAGAACGGCGCGCCCATCGAAGCCCAGGGCCTGATGAACGCCGCCGTCGAAAACATGGAGAAGGCCGCCTCCACCCTCGACAAGGCCCAGACCCGACAGGCCGTCCCGCCCGAGGAAGCCGCCCTCGCCGCCCTCTACCAGACGGTGCGCGCCATGCCGCAACTCCAGAACCTCCCCACCCGCCCGCAGCGCCCGCAGGCCCAGCAACCGCCCCCGCCTCCCTCCGTCCGCGTCGTCCTCGAGGAGATCCAGAAGAAGAAGGACCCCGAAGCCGACCCGAAGGAAATCGAGGCGGCCCTCGCCGAACTCGAGAAGATGGCCGAGACCCAGGCCGAACTTGCTGCCGCCGCCGAAGCTGCCGCCAACGGCGAGGCCGAAGCCGAACGCGAAACACCCCCCGGCAACGACCGCAACGAAGGCTCCGGCAAGGACCCATCCCAGTCGCCTTCGAAGTCCCAGGCCTCGAAGCCCGCCCAGGCCGCCCCCCCCTCCAAGGGCAAGGGTAAGGGCAAAGGCAAAGGTCAAGGCGAGGGCCAGGGCCAGGGCGAAGCCCCACCCAAAGATCAGACCGATCCGTCCGATCCATCGGCCAAGCCCCCCCTCCAACAACTCGCCCCAAAACAGGACGCCCTCTCCAAACGCGCCCAGGAACTCGCCGAACGCCTTAACCGCACCCTTGCCCAAGGCCAGCGCGCCGGCCCGAACCCCGGTGAGGGCCTCCGCAAGACCGCCCAACAGATGCGCGAGGCCGCCAAAGCCATGCGCTCCGGAAATGCCGGTGCCGCCAATGCCGCCGGTGCCAACAGCGGGGCCGGTCTCCAGTCCACCATCGCCACCCTCGAACGCATGCTCGAAGGCCGCGCCACCCTCTCGGACGTTTCCGCCGAGGAAGCTCCCACCCGCTACGAAGGCCCGATCTCCGACTACTTCCGCCGCCTCTCCCGCGCCGAGTGATCCCGCACCCAGTCCCCATGACCGAGTTTTCCTACCCTCCCGACTGGCGCTGGATCGGCGGCCTCGCCACCGTCGTCGTCCTCGTCGTCGGACTCAGCTACACCTTCGCCCGCGGACGCGGCGGTCCCATCCCGCGTATCCTCGGAGCCCTCCTCCGCCTCGGCGCCGTCGCCGTCCTCGGCGTCTGCCTCCTCGACCCGCACCGCGTCCAGAAGATCCTCCACCCGCACCAGGCGCGCCTCGCGGTCCTCTTCGACGTCTCCCGCAGCATGGCCACCGGCGATACCCCCGGCGGCCGACTCAGCGCCGCTCGCGACTGGACCGCACAGCACGTCACCCGCGGTCTTCCCGAAGGCGTCGAGATCATCCCCCTCACCTTCAGCGACACGCTCCGTCGCCCCACCAACAACACGCCGCTCAGTCCCACCGGCAGCATCTCCGCCATCTCCGGCGCACTCGCCTCGGTCCTCGCCACGCCCAGCGACGAACCCCTCAGCGGCGTCCTCCTCCTTTCCGACGGCATCGAGACCACGTCCCAGACTCCCGACGCCATCGCACGCCAGTTCCGACGCAAGGGCATCCCCATCCACACGGTCGCCGTCGGCACCACCAACGAGATGCGCGATGTCATCCTCGAACAGGTCCAGGTCCGACGTTCCGCCGCCAACGACGCACCTACCAAGGTCGTCCTCGAAATCCGTTCCCCCGGCTTCAAGGGTTCGAACGTGGTGCTCCAGGTCCGACGCGGGAAAGACACGCTCGCCACCCGCGGCATCCGTCTCAACGGATCCAACCAACCGGTCGAGATCGAGTTCACCCCGCGCGGATCCGGCTTCCAGATCTTCGACGTCGTTGCCAGCCCCACCCCAGGCGAATGGCTCGCCGCCAACAACCAGCGCAAGTTCGGACTCGAGATCATCGATCCCTCCCTGCGCGTGCTCTACATGGAAGGCACGCCGCAGAACGCTTCGAGCCCAATCCCGGAATGGAAGTACCTCAAGGACGCCCTCCAGTCCGACAAACGGATCAAGGTCTCGGTCCTCTACCGTCAGTTCGGCAACAACGGCCAATACCTGAACACCGTCGACGCCGATCCCCAGACCGGCGAACGCGCCTGGCCCGTCGAACACCCCACCCAGGGCTTCCCCAAGTCCCTGGCCAAGCTCCTCGACTACGACGTGGTCATCCATTCGGACATCCGACGCGATTCGTTCTCCGACGAGCAACTCGACGCCATCGCCGCCCTCGTCGAGAAGCACGGCGGCGGCTTCGTCATGATCGGCGGCAATTCCGCCTTCGGCCGCGGCGGTTACCACAGGACGGTCCTCGACCGGATCATCCCGCTCGCCATGGAGGGCGCTTACGACAACGAAGCCACCCCCACCCAACTCCGCATCGCGTCGAACGCCTGGTCCCATCCGCTCGTCAACATCGGCAACACCACTGCCGACACCCGACGCATCTGGACCGAGCGCTTCCCGACCCTCTACGGATACAACCGCGTCGAACGCGCCAAACCCGGCGCCACCGTCCTCGGCACCGGCGACGACGGCGTCATCCTCCTCGCCGTCCAGGAAGTTGGCCGCGGCCGGACGATGGCGTTCACCTCCGACACGACCCGCTCCTGGGGCCGCGACTTCGAGACGCTCTGGGGCGAACCCATCCGTCGCGACCGCGGATTCGAAGAGGACAACTGCGACTCCCGCTACTACCGCTCGTTCTGGATCAACGCCGTCCGCTGGCTCGCCGCCGGCAAGTCCGGTCGAACCAACCAACCCGTCGTCCTCGAACTGTCCCAGGGCTACGGGTCCCCCGGCGATTCGGTCACCGCCACCGTCCGCGTCCGGGACAATGCCGAGCGCGACCTCCCCAACGCCGAGGTCGCCCTATACCTCGCCACCGGCGGACTCAGCAACGTCGTCGCCAACGCCCGATACAACGCCGCCTCCCGCGCCTACCGTGCGACGATCCCCATGCCCACCGCCGGCACCCATATCCTGTCTGCCGTCGCCACTACCCGCAGCAACCGCATCGGGGATGATCGACAACTCCTGGTCAGCGAAGTCATCGACCGCGAACTCGCAGACCTTCGGGCCCGACCCGACCTGATGGCTTCGATCGCCCGAGCCTCCGGCGGCACGGCCTTCAGCATCACCACCAATCCCCCGGCGAATCTCGGCGCCACCCTCGCCCACCTCCCGCCCCCCACCGAGGAACTCCGCCGCACCTCCCTGTGGGACAAACTGCCCTGGCTCCTCACCGCCCTCGGCCTGATCAGCGCCGAATGGCTCCTCCGCCGCTGGCGCGGTCTGGCCTGACCGGGAGTTCCCAGTCACCAGATCCCAGCTTCCAGACCCGTAGCCGCCGACGTCAGGAGGCTGGTCCCTGAAGCATTTCTCGAATCCCGCCTCCTCACGTCGTCGGCTACCTTACGTTCTGTAGCAGTCGACGTCAGGAGGCTGGTCCCTGAAGCATTTCTCGAATCCCGCCTCGTCACCTCGTCGGCTACCTTACGTTCTGTAGCAGTCGACGTCAGGAGGCTGTTCCCTGAAGCATTTCTCGAATCCCGCCTCGTCACCTCGTCGGCTACCTGCCGTCCATAGCCAGCGTCCAGAGGCTGGGTCCGTCCCGGTTCCCGGTCTCCCCGCCTCCGGAGTCTGGAATCTGGCAACCGGGAACTGGCTTCAACCCCACCTCACGATCTCGGCTGCCCCCACTTCAAACTTGAATCTTGAAACCTCGAACTCTCCCGCTCACCCCGCCGTCAGCGCTGCCCGTGCATCCCCGCCGGCCCCGGTCTTGTCCAGGAAGTAGTCATATCCGCCCGGGTATGAAGTCACCCGTCCGCCACACACGTGGAGGACCCGGGTCGCCAGCTTCCGGATGAAGTGCACATCGTGGGAGATGAACACCAGCGTGCCCTCGTAGCGCTCCAGCGCCATCGTCAACGACTCCACCGTCGTGATGTCGAGGTGCGTCGTCGGCTCGTCCATCAGCAGCAGGTTCGGCGGATCGACCAGGAACTTGATCAGGTTCAACCGGCTCTTCTCACCGCCGCTGAGGACGGCGGTCTTCTTGTAGATCTCCTCCTTGCGGAACATGAAGCTCCCCAGGATTGCCCGGGCCTCGTCCTCGCGCAGGTTCGGCCCGCTGGCCACGACTTCTTCGAGCACCGTCTTCTCGGGATCCAGGGCGTCTGCCCGATGCTGGCTGAAGTACCCGAGCTTGGCGTTGTGGCCCAGTTTCCGTTCCCCCTTCTGGAACTCCAGGACCCCCGCCATGATCTTCAACAACGTCGACTTTCCGGCGCCGTTCGGTCCCACCAGCACCGTTCGTTCCCCACGCTCGATCGAGACTTCCAGGCCGCTGTAGACCTGAACCGACCCGTACGCCATATGGATTCCCTCCAGCGTGATCGCCCGCTGGCCACCGCGCGGCGGAGGCGGGATCTGGAAACGGAACGGTTTCCGCGGCGGCGTCGGCTTCTCGATCAATTCCATCCGCTCGATCTGCTTGAGTTTCGCCATTGCCTGAGAGGCCTTGGACGTCACCGAACGGAAGCGGTCCGCGAACTCCTGGAGCGCCGCAATTTCCTTCTGCTGGTTCTTGTACGCCGCCATCTGCGACTCGTAGTTCGCCTCCCGCTGCGTCAGGTACTCGGAGTAGTTGCCCGTGTAGGCAATCACCTTGCGGTCCGCGATCTCGCTCACCTGCGTCACGACCTCATCCATGAACTGGCGATCATGCGAGATCAGCAGCAGCGCGCCCGAGTAGTTGGCGAGGTAGTTCTGGAGCCAAAGCAACGAGACGAGGTCGAGGTGGTTCGTCGGTTCGTCCAGCAACAGCAGGTCCGGCTCCATCACCAGCAACCGGGCCAGATGCGCACGCATCACCCATCCGCCGCTCAGTTCCTTGGCCTTCCGTTCGAACTCGTGTTCCCGGTAACCCAGGCCTGCCAGCATCTTCTTCGCCTTGGCATCGACCTGCAGGTCCGTCAGCGCGTCGTGCTTCGCGTGCGCCTCCATGTAGGCCGGGCTGTCGACTGCGCCCGCCGCCTCCAATTCCTTCAGCTTGTGCTCGAGTTCCGCCACCAATCCGGCCCGACCGGTCGCCAGGTCCAGGACGGTCTCCTCGCCCACAGCCTCGCCTTCCTGCGGGAGGTAACCAACCATCGTCCAGGCATCCCGCTCGACCGTGCCCTCGATCGGTTGCTCCTCACCGAGGATGATCGAGAACAGCGTCGACTTGCCGGCGCCGTTCGGACCCACCAGGGCCACTCGGTCGCCGTAGTTCACCTGCAACGACGCGCCCTCGAACAGGACGCGGCCGCCATAGGACATCTTGAGATCGCGGATGGTAAGCATTCTGGACCGCCCTCAACCGGACGGCCCTCCCAACCTGCCTCATCCCTGCGCCCCACGCGAGCGTGCAAAGTTGAGGGCCCGGACAGAGTTTCCAGTCGCCAGATTCCAGTTTCCAGAACTGTAGGCTGGGTGCCCTCACCCGGCGTAGACCGTAAACCGCCGCGTGGGGGCACGCAGCCTACACCCCTGGAAGCAGAGAGTTCTTCGACCCGCCTCCTCACGTCGTCTGCTACAGTCCCGGTCGTAGCCGACGAGGTGACGAGGCGGACCCAGCAACCAGCCTCCTCACGTCGTCTGCTACGGACTGGGAACTGGAGACTGGCAACTTGCTCCCTACACCTCAAACACCGCCAACTCCGGTCGGCAGTTGAACCGGAAGTCCACCTGAAGGCTGCCGATCCCGGAATTCACGTACAGACGGCCCGCGGGCGTGTCGTACCAACCCATCTCGTAACGTCCCACGTCATGCGGCTTCACCAACGCCCCGTAGAACGGGATCCGGACCTGACCTCCGTGGCTGTGTCCCGCCAGCAGCAAGTCCGCCCGGTAGGGCAATCGGTCCGCCCACGCAGGATAATGCATGAGCACCAGGTTCATCACCCCGTCCGCTGGCTCCGCGAGGGCCGGCAAGCGATCCAGTGCCAGCAACCGCACTCGACCGTTCGCCGCGAGCTGGGCCTCGTCCTTCAACCAGGCTCCACCCGTCTTCGCGAACGCTGCCTTCGCCAACCGGAAATCGACCTTCGCCCAGTGGTCGTGATTCCCGGCGATCCCGTACAACGGACACCGGATCGTCGACAGGATATCCAGGGCCGGGGCAAACATCGGCGCCTCTTCCACCAGATCGCCCGTGAACACCGCAAAATCCGGGTTCAACCGATTGACCCTGCCCACCACATCCCGGATCCGTCCCTCGTCACCCCGGTGATGGATGTCCGTGAAATGTGCGATTCGGATCGTTGGTTTCGGGTTCAGTCGATACGTCCGTACCGCCAACCAGTCAGGCTCAATCCACCGTGCATGCACCCCCGCGTAGCCCGGCGTCACCCACGCCAGGTGACGGATCCAGCGGCGGCGCGAGATTCCACGGTTCCAGAACCCAGGCGATGTCGCGATGTCACTCATTCCCACAAGACTCCCGGGGCTCCGACACCGCCAACGCGCCGCGCTTCAATCTTCAGTCTGAAAACTTCGGCCTCCCACCTTCACAAGCCGGGGCCTTCAGCCCGCTCGGCATCCATCTGGTAGATCCCGAGCAGGTACCCGTTCTCGCTGAACTCACCCACCTTCAGGGTCCCCACCAGCGTCACCGCCTGGTCCATCACGGCCTTCGTGCCATCCCCGACCATCTTCACCGTCAGGAACTCATTGATCTTGGGAACCGCGCCAAAGCAGCACATCGACTGGTCGCGCATCAGCAGCAACTCCGTCACCTTGCCCTCCTTCACCTTCAGCGGAAGCATGAAGCCCTTGATCGCGACCTTCCGACCATCATACGCCTTGATCGTCGCGGGGATCTGGTTGGTATCCGGCGTCGGGGGCGGGGTCGTCCCGGTGTACTCGGGCACCACGTAGTTGAAGCCTGCCAACTTGTCGAAGCCCACCTCCTGCATGCCCGCCTTCTTCGGCGCCTCGGTCGCGGCTGCCGTCGCATTCGTTGGCTGCGTGCCAGGCTTCAATGTCTGGATCGGCTCACCCCGCGGGGCCAAGGGCTTGATCGGCTCGCCGCGCGGGGCCTTCGTCGCGGGCGCCTGGGCAAACAGGATCGAACCTGCCACCGCCGCGGCCACGAACCCGATCCCACCCTGAAAAACAGACTTCAATGCTCCACGCTCCATGATTGCCTCCAGACTTTGATGATTCCCGATGCCCGATCCGGTTACTTCGCCGCCTTCACTTCAAACGCCACGTCCCCGAAGTTTTGCCCACCCAGCGTCACCCCGAGGATCTTTCCGGAGAAACCATTGGCGGACTTCAGCCATTCCGCGGATCCCTCGAACTGCGAGGTTTCCCCCACCTTCTCGCCCGAAGCCGCATTGGCGACCGCCGCCAGCACCAGAACCTTCTCCTGTCCGTCCACCGTCGCCTTCACCTGCAACGTGGGTGCCGCGATCCGCACGTAGCTCTCCGCATGGGCATCCAACACCCATGCCGTCAGTTTCCCGACCTTGGCATCGGGCAACAACTCGAAGTTGAACTGATGCTTGCCGACCTCGACCAACTGTCCGCCGTTCTTGGCCTCATGCGCATGCCCGCCACCTGCGTGGCCCGCATGATCATGATCATCGTCCTTCGAACACCCCACGCTCCAGAGGCTCAACCCAGCCACCAAAGCCAACGCCCAAGCCCGACGCGAAACCGGAAAGCTCATGCGAGGACGCTAGCCTCCGGTCGTCCCGGAAGCAAAGCCGTCGTGAAGTTCCGAGTTTCAAGGCAACTGTAGGCCGAGTGCCCCCACGCGGTGCAATCCTCACATCCGCCGGGTGAGGGCACCCGGCCTACAAGCGAGGGGCTTCCTTCAAACTTGAATCTTCCAACTTCAAACTCCCCCGCCTCGCCAACAGCACCAATCCCGACATCGTCAGCGCTCCGTTCAACAGCAGCAGTTCCGTCCCGAACTTGTACCCGCCCAACCAGGTCGCGGAGTGCTGGGACAGTTCCCAGCACACGATCGGCGCCGCCACGCACACGACCGGCACCCAAGGTCCTCCCACCCGGACCCGCGTCGCCAAACCCAAGGCGAAAAGACCCAGCAACGGCCCGTACGTGAACGAAGCTAGCTTAAAGACCAGGTCGATCACCGCCATCGTGCCCGCCGCCTTGAATGCCACGATCACCCAGAGCAACAGCATCGCGAACCCGAAGTGTACCCAGCGCCGGCGACGGTCCTTCTGCGCCGTGCTGAGGTCTTCCCGTTGTTCCAGCCCCAGGAAATCGAAACAGAACGAAGTCGTCAGGGTCGTCAGCACCGAGTCGGCGCTATTGAACGTCGCCGCCGTCAAACCCAGCACGAACACCACCGCCGCCCAGGTTCCCAGGTGCTGCAACGCCAACGTCGGAAACAGTTGGTCCGTACTCGTCGGGATCGCCACCCCGCGCTCCTTCGCGTACCCGAAAAGCAACACCCCGAGAGACAGGAAAAAAAGGTTCACCGGAACCTGCACCAGGGCGAACGAGTACAGGTTCTTCTTCGCCGTCCCGGGCGTCGGGCACGACAGGCTCTTCTGCATGTTGTTCTGGTCGAGTCCGGTCATCACCAGCGTGATCGCCGCCCCGCTCAGGAACTGCTTCCAGAAGTAGCCCGGCGAACGCCAATCCCAGTTGAACACCCCGGACATCTCGCTCTCCCACACCCGCGTCACCATCCCGCCCACCCCCAGACCCAGGTCTCCCCCGATGATCACCAGGCTCAACACCACCCCCAGAACCAGGAACAGGCTCTGGAAGGAATCCGTCCACACCAACGTCCGGATCCCTCCCTTCAACGTGTACGCGAGCATCAGCAGGATGATCCCGGAGACCGTCACAAAGAACGGCACCCCCATTTCTTCGAAGACGAACTTCTGAAAAACGTTCGCCGCCAGATACAGCCGCGCGGCCGCCCCCAGCATCCGCGACAAAAGAAAGAACCCCGACCCCGTCTTCTGCGCCACTGACCCGAACCGCTCGCCCAGGAACCCGTAGATCGACGTCAGGTTCAACCGGTAGTACATGGGGATCAGAACCTCCGCGATCAGCGCGTAGCCCAGCACGTAGCCCAGCACCATCTGGAAGTATCCGAACCGGTCGACCGCCACCTTGCCGGGCACCGAGATGTAGGTCACCCCGGACAAGGAATCGCCGATCAACCCGAAGGCCACGATGTACCAGGGCGATTGCCGATTTCCCAGGAAGTACCCGGCCGCGTCGGCCTTCCGCCCGGTCCACCACGCAATCGTGCAAAGGACCCCGAAATAAACCCCCGCCACCGCCAGTATCAGCCAAGGTGTCATGTTCGCCTGCGCATCCTCACCAAACCCGTGCGACATGCCAGCATCCAAGACGTCCCAAAAAAGGCCAGGCCTCCGCCTCCTCACGTCGGCGGCTACCCGGGAGGACGCTGGGCTCCCTCGTCGTCCCGCCTCCTCACGTCGGCGGCTACCCGGGAGGACGCTGGACTCCCTCGTCGTCCCGCCTCCTCACGTCGGCGGCTACCCGGCAGGACGCTGGGCTCCCTCGTCGTCCCGCCTCCTCACGTCGGCGGCTACCCGGGAGGACGCTGGGCTCCTTCTCCCGGTTGATCGTCCAGCTCGAGCTGATTCCGAGGCCTCAACGAAAAAGACCCCGTCCCACAGGGTGGAACAGGGTCTTGAAGTCAGCGGTCGGGACCCGAAGGCCCGCGACCCGCATCGAGTTCAGGCTTACTGGCGCAGGCGGTAGAACTTCGCGGCGGCGCTGGCGGAAACTTCGAACGGGCTGGCGCTGCCGGCCACGTCGGAGTAGCTGCCGTTGAAGGTATCGGACTGCTGCAGCGTGCCACCGGTCCAGGTCAGGCGAAGGCCGCTGGCCGTGCGGGCGAAGCTGAGGTTTGAGACGGCGGAGGCCGTGGCGGCGTCGTAGTGCGCCTTCACCTGCGCAGCCGAGAGGGAGCGCTTGTAGATCGCAACCTCATCGATGCTGCCGGAGAAGTTGTCAGCCCATCCGCTGCCCATGGAACCGATGGCCCATTCCCCGTCAGGAGAAGAGACCGCGCCCTTGGCGTCGGCGGTGGAGGCGATCTGGGTACCGTTGCGATAGAGGCGCCAGGTGGTGCCGTCGTAGGTGCCGACGAGATGAACCCATTGGCCGGAGCCGAGGTCCGATCCCACCGACGCGCGGGTCCCGTGGAACCCGGCGTCATCGACGGAACCGACCACGTATTCGGAGCCTCCTTCGATCCGGAGCGAAACCTCATTCGGGCTCAGGAGCGAACCAGCGAGGGTGATGCCCAGAAGGGCGGCGTCGAAGTCCGATTGGATCGCGGGACCATGCGAGACGATGCGGGAGATCGCGCCTTGTTCGGCGTTGGGCTTGATCCAGGCCTCGATGGCAACCTGCCCGACGATGTCGAGGGCAGCGGGGCTGTTGAGCGCGACGAAGTTTGCGGCGCCGACGGTGACTGCGGCATTGGGAGCCGTGATGCCCGTGGTCACGGGACCGGCGGCGTCATTCGTGCCATTGACGACACTGCCGTCGGCGACGGAGCCGAGGGAACCGGAGTTCGCGATCGGAGCCGGGGCCGGTTCGTTGAAGCGCAGGTAGGTCGCCGGAAGCGTGGCGCGCTCGCGGGTCTGGTCCGGCGTGTTGTTCAGATCGAACGCGGCGGTGTAGACGAGGGTCTCGTAGGAAACCTCGGGGCGGGCATTCGTGCCGGCCTGGTAATGCGCGAGGATCTGCTCGGGCTTGAGGACGTAGTTGTTGTAGATGGCGAGTTCATCGACGCCACCCTCGTAGGCATTGCTGCCGAGGCCAGAGGCGGCATTGTAGCCACCGATGCCGATGTCCGACGGGGTTCCGGGAGGCCTGCCCTGACCGGCCTCGGGAATGGCACGGTTGGCCGCGTAGAGCGCGTTTTCATTCTTGGCCACCTCCACGCCATCGACGTAGGCGGTCAGGATGCCCTGGAACTGATGGTTGCCATTGCCGCCCGGATCGCCGTTGTCGACCTGCGGTTCCCACGTCACCACGAGGTGCTGCCAGCGACCCACGGTGTAGTCGGTCCCGGTGAGCACATCCTGGCCACTGGTGCCATTGCCGCTGTACATGCGGAAGTTCCAGCCAAGGCCCTCACTGGAGGGGTAGGTGGAATTTGGATTGCGCTGGAAGATGACCCAGCCTGTGCGGCCCGTGCCACCGACCATGCGGTTGGCGACAGGTGCCTGACCCCCTTGGCGGTCGCGCATGGGCTTCAGCCAGGCTTCGAAGGTGAAAGGCACCCCCGCATCCGGGTTGTTGGCTTCACTGAAAGGAATCGACGCCGTGGCATTGCCGTTGCGGCTGTGGAAGATGACCGAGCGATCGCCCGGGCTTCCGGCGAGCGCGCCCGGAGCCGAGTACCGGACCTCGGAAGAATACACGCCATTGGCCGCCTTGCGCAGGTCGCCCACGTTGACCACGCCGCCCGAATCCGGCGCCACTTCGTTGAGGCGCAGGTAGACACTGGGCGCGTGCGACTGGACCAAGGAAGAGTAAGGCGTGCTCCGGGTGGCATTCGTCCCGTTCTGATAGTGGGCGAGGATCTGGGCCTCGGTCAGCTTCGTGGGATAGAAGGCGAATTCATCGACTGCGCCAAACCACGGATTGGAAGCCCCGAGGTTCGAGGCATTGCCGTTGGCATTGTTGTAATTGCCCAAGGCGAGACCGGGCTGGCCGTTGACCGCCTGGGCCGGATCATGATCCGCCGTGCAGGGCGCGTAGCCGGGCTTGCTGTCGTTCGTCCATTCCGACGTCTTCGCGAGGACGCCATCGATGTACATCTTCAACGTGGAACCCACTCCGGCATTGCCGACGGGGTCATACACGACCACGACATGCTGCCACTTGCCCATCGTATAGGGCACGTCGCTGGTCACATCGAGAGCCGTGCTGGTGTCGACGCCGCTGTACATCCGGAAGTTCCAGCCGATGCCGCCTTCGGAGCTGGTGTTGTCCGCGCTGGGGCGACGTTGGAACATCACCCAGCCCTGACGCGGGCCACCCTGGGTCCAGCGATTGGCCACGGGCGACATGCCGTTCGCGCTCTGGTCCGAGGACGGGAGGAACCAGGCCTCCACCGTGAACGGCTGGTCCGCCGGACGATTGATGGCGGGGTTGAACGGAATGCTCGTGCGCGTGGAGAAGTCGAAGAAGGCCGAACGATCTGAATCTCCAACGATCGCACCCGGCACCGAACGGACGACACCCGTGGGCAGGTCGTGCGTGGCGTTGGCGGAGGCACCGAGACTGCCGCTGTTGACGTTGACCTTCGTGCGCTCAGCGGAGTCATTCAGCCGGTAGTACGCATCGGGACGGTCCGCCTGGACCACGGACGGGTAATCGGCCCTGAGCGCTGCCGAGGCCAGGAATACGGGCAGCAACAGCGAGACCCGCACTGCGGGCGCAACGGATGGTGATTTCATGATGTTTTTTTGCATGAGAGAGGATTCAGGACAGCAACTCGGAATTTCGTGAACGGTGACCAAAACCGACATGGGCACGTCCCATTGTCAATCAAAAGGCCTGCCTGGGCTGGGAATCAGG
>CAIMMI010000131.1 GCA_903842505.1 uncultured Verrucomicrobiota bacterium
CTGAAGTATCCCAATGAGTTCTGGGCCGACTCTTCCTACGGCATCAATGGTTTCGTCACGCAGGCTCCCGACCCCCGTTCCCCCGGCACCCGAGGCAACGGCCCCCGCAAGATCACCGACTACGAGAGCCCCCAGACCCTGATCTTCGCCCAGGATGCCGCCGAACAGCGCATGGACGGCGCCGATGACACCATCGGACTCTTCCCCGGCAGCACCGAAATCCTGACCCAGTGGCGCTACGGCTCCCTGCCCCAACTCTATCCGGGAATCAACTTCCTCTGGGAATGGTACCGTCACAACCAGCGCACCGACATCCTCTGGGTTCCGGGCAATGTTTCTGCGGTCCGCTTCAACGATGTCAAAAAGGGCGTCGATTACCGCTGGTACACCGGGGTCACCCCGCTGCAGCAGCCCGCATTCTGAATCCCGAGGGATTCCCTCCCCATCATGAAAATCCGACTCTCCTCCGCCTTCGCGGCAACCCTCCTCTCCGCATTGCTGCTCACCGGCTGCGGGGACAAGCCCGCACCCGAACCCATCTCTACCGCCGAGGTCCCCAAGACTCTCGACGCCGCCTTCAACTCCGCCAGCGCCGAGACCAAGGCCGCTGCCGCCGCCGCCAAGGATGCCCTCCAGAAGGATGAGCAGTCCCTGGCACTCGAGGCCCTCGAAGCCCTTGCCCGCAAGTCGGACCTCACCCCGGAACAACGGGATGCCGCCGGCAAGGCGGCCCTCTCCGTGCGCGCTGGCATCCTCGACGCCGCCAACAAGGGCGACGCTGCCGCCAAGGCCTTCATCGAGGAACAACGCGCCCGCAAATGATCGAACCCAAGGCCACGGCATGGATTCCGGGCCCTCGGTTTCCAGTCCCTCATCCACTTTTCCTCAACATAAACCTCAGCCCTGTTAACCAGAATGAATCGTAGACTCCAGTATGCCCTGGCCATCGCCAGTGTCGCCACTGCGCTGCTTCCCCAAGCAGTCCAAGGCGCCCTGATCGGCCAATGGGACTTCAACTCCGGCACTCTCGCCGGAACCGTCGGGACCGCCATTGCCTATGCGGACGGCCCCGGCGCGACCACCCAGGCCGGAACCACGTTCGGCACCACCACCGCCCTCGGCGTTCCTGATATCGGGGGCACCGCGGCGAACATCATGAAGTTCCCGGCCGCCGTCGCACCCGCCGGCTACGCCGTCACCATCGGTGGCGCCAGCAATGGCGGCGGAACCTTGATCAACCAATGGACGCTGATCGTGGACGTCCTGTTCCCCGCTGAGTCCAACAACAAGTGGCGCTCATTCATCGAGACCGACGGCGGCGCCATCGAGGCCGACGCCGAGTTCTTCGTCAACACGGCCAACGGCATCGGTGTTTCCGGCAACTACAGCGGCACCGTCCTCCCCAACACCTGGCACCGTATTGCCTTCACCGTCGACCAGAGCGACGGCGTGAACCAGATCCGCAAGTACATCGACGGCGTCGAAGTCGGCGTCCAGAACGCCGGTGGCCTCGACGGCCGCTGGGCGCTCAACCCCGGTGGGATCGCCACCCTCTTCAGCGACAACGACGGCGATGTTTCGCCCGGCTTCGTCAATTCAATCCAGATCTACGACACGGCCCTCCCCAAGGCGCAGATCGGCGCCCTCGGTGCCCCCTCGGCCTCCGGCCTCCCCACCACCCTGCCTCCGATTCCAGCCTACCTCGCCAACTGGATCCCGAAGGCCGCCTTCGCCAAGACCGGCTCTGAGGTCGGTGTCGTGCTCAACAAGGGCTCCGTCAATGTAACTGGCATCACCGCCAAGTACGACGGCGCCACGGTGACTCCAACGGTCACTACCGTCGGCGAACTCATCACCATCAAGGTCCCCGGAGCCGCCACGCCGCTCCGCACCGACCACACCCTCATCGTGAATTACACGGACTCCGCCGTCGGAGCCCGCTCCCTCACCAACACCTTCCGTGTCCCGCTCAATTTCGAAGACTTCGACTCTGTCGTCCTCGGACCGAACGTGGATGAAGGCCTCGCCGGGGAAAAGGTGTTCTCCAAGGACGGCCCCGCCGGTTGGACGGTCGACAATAGCCAGATGCCCAATAACCCGGCGATCCCGGCTTCGTGGGAAGATCCCGGCATCGGCGTCACCGAGTTCAAGGGTTGGACATTCCTGGACCGCGACTGGTGGGTGAAGACTGCAGGTGACCAGACCCGCACGCAGTTTACCCTCGGCACCGGTACCGTCGCCGTTGCCGATCCCGATGAATGGGACGACATCGGCAACCCCGATGGCACCGTCGGCTACTTCACCTCGTTCTTCTCGTCGCCGAACATTCCGGTCTCCGGATTGGGCGCGAACTCCATCACCCTGAAGTTCGCCTCGAGCTGGCGCCCGGAAGGCAAGGATGACACCGGCCCCGATGGCCAGCAGACCAACGACCAAACCGCGGTCGTCCGTGTCTCCTTCGACGGCGGCGCGGCGGTCGAAGTCCTCCGCTGGACCTCCATCGATGGAAGCCCGACCTTCAAGCCGGACTCCCAGAACGAGCAGGTCACGCTCGCCATCAACAACCCCGCCGGGGCCACGACCATGAAGGTCACCTTCGGCCTCCTGAACGCCGGCAACGACTGGTGGTGGGCCGTCGACAACTTCGTTATCGACTCCGGCTCCCTCCCGCCGCCCGTGCTCACTGGCGAACCCGCCAACGCCACTTCCGTGCAGGGCCAGTCCGCCACCTTCAGCGGGGCCGCGTCCGGCGCTGCAGTTGGGTATCAGTGGTTCTTCGGTGATGCTCCGATCACCGGGGCCACCAGCGCCAGCCTGACCCTCTCCAAGCTCACCCTCAACCAGGCCGGCGGCTACAAGCTCGTCGCCTCCAACACCGGCGGCTCCGTCACCAGCCGCGTCGCCACCCTGACGCTCCTGCCCGCCCTCGCGGACAATTCGTCCCTCCGCACCGGCCTGCGTTCCTACCTGCCCTTCGACGGCAACTACAACGACGCCTCCGGCAACGGCATCAACGCATCGGCCATGGGCAGCCCGACCTTCGTCGCCGGCGCTGTCGGCTCCGGTGCCATGCTCGCCACGACCAAGTCGGCCGACAGCGTCTACAACTACGCCACCCTCGGCAACCAACTGGACTTCGGCTCCACCGAAGACTTCTCCGTCTCGTTCTGGGCCAAGGTGACCTCCGTCTCCGGCGACCCCGGCCTCATCGGCAACAAGGATTGGGACTCCGGCAGCAACCCGGGCTTCGTGATCTTCACCACCAGCAGCCGCCGCGCCCGCTGGAACTATCGCAACTCGGACAGCGCCCGCGTCGACTCCAACGTCCCGCCGGAGGCCTTCCCCGTCGACCAATGGGGCCACGTCGTTGTCAGCTATGATCGCGGTGGCAACGCCACGACCTACGTCAACGGCAACCTCATTGACACCCGCTCCCTCGGTGCCAACGGCACGACCTTCCAGGCCGAAGGCATGACCCTCAACATCGGCCAGGACGGCGCCGGCAACTACAGCTCCGATCAGGTTGCTGCCTACGACGAGGTTGCCTTCTGGAACCGAGTCATCACCCAGCAGGAAGCCGCCCTCATCTACCAGTCCGGCGCCGCCGGCCGCAGCTTCCTCGCCGCCCCGCCCGCCGCCATCAGCGTCGCCGCAACCCTCGCCAACGGGGACGTGAAGCTCTCCTGGACCGGTGGCACGGCTCCGTTCCTCGTCCAGGGTGCCACCACCCTCGGCGGCGCCTGGACGGACATCGTCACCACCTCGGCCAGTGAGGTCACCATCCCCGCAGTCGGACCGGCTGCATTCCTCCGCGTCCAGGATGGCACCACCAAGACCGTCCGCCTCTTCAAGGCGAACATCTCCCCCGCCCAGGAAGTGGCCGCCGCCCCGGTCGTTTCGCCCGCGTCCGGCAAGGGCTTCTTCTCCGTCAACGGCCTGAACGCGAACTACTACATCTCGTTCGACGGCACCGTGGGCAACGTGACCGCGTCCCACCTCCACAACGCTGCTGCTGGTTCCAATGGCGGCGTCTTCTTCCACCTCGCTCCGTCGCCGAATTTCCCGGCCGGAACCCGCGGCGGAATCATAACCGGGACCCAGGTCCTGACCGCGCCGCAACTCACCGAAATCGAGAACGGCCGGACCTACATCAACATCCACAGCGCCGCCTTCCCTGGCGGTGAACTGCGCGGCCAGTTGCTGCCGTAATCGTCATCCCCGTGGGCCGGTCCGCTCGACGGACCGGTCCCACGGACCCCCTTTTTCCACCCTCGTGTGAGGGTGGGTGGCGGGCGCCGGCGGTGTAATCCGTGTGTCACCCCGGCGCCCGCCTTTTCATTGGAACCACGCCTCTTTCCATCGTGTCGGACTCCACCCCCTCCCTGCCTCGCGCCTGGTCTTATCTCGGCATCCTTTTCGTCGGCTATGTCGGCGTCTATCTCTGCCGGAAGAACCTCTCGGTGGCGGTCCCGCTCATTCAGGAGTCCCTCCACGTCTCCAAGGCGCAGATTGGCATGGTCGCCTCCGCCTCGACCCTCGCCTACGGCATCGGGAAGATGCTCCTTGGCCCGCTCGTGGATCGCTTCGGCGGACGCACCGCCTTCCTCCTCTCGCTCCTGATCGTCACCGCCGCCTGCGCTGCCGGGGGACTCGCCACCGGCCTGACCTCGCTCGTCGCCATCTACTCGACCAACCGATTCTTCGGCGCCGCCGCCTGGGGCTCCATGGTCAAGCAGGTCCCAGACTGGTTTCCGCGCTCCCTCCTCGCCCGCGCCATCTCCGTCCTCTGCCTCTCCTACGTCCTCGGAGGCGCCTGCGCCGTCTGGGTCGCCGGCCGAATCGCCGCCCTCTCCGGCAATAACTGGCGCGCCGTCATGGCCCTGCCCGCCGTCCTCCTGGGCATCGTCGGAATCCTCTGCTGGGTCACCCTCCCCAAACCCACCTCCCAGACCACCGCCGACGGATCTCCCAAACCCTCCTCCGGCTTCCAGTGGCGCGACGTCGCCGTGATCTTCCGCAACCCGCAGTTTTACCTCGTCTGCGCGCTCAGCTTCACCACCACCCTCAGTCGCGAGTGCTTCAACACCTGGACCGTGGATTTCCTCAAGACCGACTTCAAACTCCCGGTCACTACCGCGGCCAACCTCTCCACCGGATTCGACCTGGGCGGGGTCATCGGGATCCTCGGCATCGGCTGGATCTATGACCGACTCAACCGGGCCGGCGTGCGCCATGCGACCGCTCTCATCCTCGGGCTCCTCGGCATCGTCCTCATCGCGTTCCCCCTCCTCGCACGCCTCGGAACCGCGGGCATGGTCGCCGGCATCACCCTCTCCGGCCTCCTCCTCTACGGCCCTTACTCGCTCCTCTCCGGTGCCCTCGCCGTCGACCTCGAGGGAAAGGAACGCGCCGCCACCGTCGCCTGCCTCGTCGATGCCGTTGGATACCTCGCCGGCGTCCTCGCCGGGACCGGGTTCGGCAAACTGGTGGACGCCCTCGGCTATGGCTCCGGGTTCGGCGTCCTCGGCGGCATGATGCTCGTTTCCGGGGTCCTCTGTCTCGGACTGTTCCGCGGCCAACCCCGGTCGGCCCAGCCCGCTGCATGACCGCTTCCGGGGATTGAGACAGACCCACCCTCCAACCAGACTTTTTCCATTCCGGATCGGCCACCGTCCGAATCCGTCATTGCCCCGAGAAATCTCCCTTTTATGCAGAACGCCGTTGCCCTCCCTACTCCCAAGGACCAACTCCTCTTCACTCCCGGTCCCCTCACCACCTCCCTCGCCGTCAAGCAGGCCATGCTTCATGACGCCGGCTCCTGGCACTGGGAGTTCAATGGCAAGGTGAAGGCCATCCGCGAGAAACTCCTTTCGATCGCCGGCATCTCGCGTGCCCAGGGCTGGGAAGCCGTCCTCCTCCAGGGCTCCGGCACCTTCGGCGTCGAAGCCGTCTTCCTCACGGGCGTGCCTCCCGAAGGCAAGGTCGCTGTCCTCTCCAACGGAGCCTACGGCGAACGCGCCGTCCTCATGCTCCAGCACGCCCGCATCGCCCATGCCGTCCTCCGCACCCCGGAGGACGTCCCCAACGACCCCGCGGCCCTCGATCAACTCCTCGCCTCCGACCCCGCCATCACCCACGTCCTCGCCGTCCACTGCGAGACCACCACCGGCATCCTCAATCCCATCCAGGAAATCGGCGCCGTCACCCGCCGCCACGGCAGGACCTACATCGTCGACGCCATGTCCAGCTTCGGCGCCTATCCCATCGACTTCGAGGCTTGCGGCATCGACTACCTGATCTCCTCCGCCAACAAGTGCGTCGAGGGTGTCCCCGGCTTCTCCTTCGTCCTCTGTCGCCGTGCCGTCCTCCTCGCCACCGAGGGTTGGGCCCGTTCCCTCAGCATGAACCTCCTCGACCAGCTCAAGGGCTTCGAGAAGAACGGCCAATTCCGCTACACGCCGCCCACCCACGCGATCCTCGCCTTCGAACAGGCCCTCGCCGAACTCGACATCGAAGGCGGTCCCGCCGGCCGCGCCAACCGCTACCGCGAAAACCATCGCACCCTCGTCGAGGCCATGGCCCGCATCGGCCTCTCTCCCTACCTGAACCCCGCCGTCCAGAGCCACATCATCACCAGTTTCCCTTACCCCAACCACCCCGCCTACAACTGGACCGACTTCTACAGCCGCGTCGCCGGCAAGGGATTCCTCCTTTACCCGGGCAAGATCTCCAAGGCCGACACCTTCCGCATCGGCAACATCGGCCGACTCTTCCCGGCTGACATGCGCGCCGTCGTTTACGCCATCCGCGAAGCCCTCGTTGAAATGGGCGTCCCAGTCCCTCCGGCCCAGTAAGCAGATCAGACCGATCAGACCGATCCGTTGGATCGGTCTGATCCCTCCCATACACACCCCCATGCGCCTCCTCCTCCTGACCCTGCTCCTGGCCGCAGCCTCCCTGGAGGCGGCGCCTTTCCCCACGCCACCCCCGCTCCAACAGGCCCACTCCCACAACGACTACGACCAAAAACGTCCCCTGACCGAAGCCCTGGTCCACGGATTCTGTTCCGTTGAGGCGGACATCCACCTCGTCGACGGCCAACTCCTCGTTGCTCACGACCGGATCAAGACCCAACCCAACCGCACCCTGCGGTCGATGTATCTCGAACCGCTCCGCGAGCGTTGCCGCACCAACGGCGGATTCGTCCACCCCGCCACCAACGCGTTCACCCTCCTGATCGACATCAAGGCTGACGCCGAAGGCACGTACCGCGCCCTCGATCCCCTCCTCCGCGAGTACCGCGCGATCCTCACCCGTTTTACCCCCACCAACTCCACTCCCGGGGCCATCCTCGTCATCCTGTCCGGAGCGCGGCCCTCCGCCACCGTCGCAGCGCAGTCCGAGCGATTCTGCGCCATCGACGGACGCCCCGAGGACCTCGACCTCAACCCGTCCCCGAATCTTGTGCCCCTCGTCAGTGACTCCTGGGGAAACCACTTCAAGTCGCCCGTCAACGGAAAGCTCACCCCCCCCGATCGCGCCCAACTCCGCGCCCTCGTCTCCCGAACCCATTCCCAGGGCCGTCGACTCCGATTCTGGGGCGCCCCCGATCGACCCTGGCTCTGGGCTGAACTGCGCGACGCCGGCGTTGATGTCATCAACACGGACCGCATCCCGCACCTCGCCGCCTTCCTTCGCGGCCTCCCACCGCCCGCCTCGGCTTCAATTCCCGAAGGACAGTAGTTGCAAGCCTGCCCTCCGCCTGTTGACCTGACGCCCAACACCTCCATGAACGCGCCCCTGAATCGCCGCCGCTTCATCGCCGGCTCGGCCGCAACCGCCGGCCTCCTGCTCACCCAACGCTCCTTCGCACGCGCCCAGCGCAAGCTCTCCCCGAACGAGAAGCTCAACCTCGGCGTCATTGGCGTTGCCGGACGCGGCGGTGAAAACCTCGACGGCGTCAAACACCAGAACATCGTCGCCCTCTGCGACGTCGACGAAGGCCGCCTCAACGGCGCCGCCGCCAAATTCCCCGGCGCCGCGAAGTTCTCCGACTACCGGAAGCTCATCGACCACCCGGACCTCGACGGCATCGTCGTGTCCACCCCGGACCATACCCACGCCGTCATCGCCATCGCCGCCCTCCAGAGCGGCCGCCCGGTCTACTGCGAGAAGCCCCTCACCCACACGATCTCCGAACTCCGCCGCCTCACCGAGGTCGCCGCCAAGTCCAAGCTCGTTACCCAGACCGGCAACCAGATCCACGCCTCCGAAAACTATCGCCGCGTCGCCCAACTCATCGCCGCCGGCACCATCGGCAAGGTCGACGAAGTCCATCACTGGGCCGGATCCGCCTGGGATCCCCGCTCCACTCCCGCCGCCAAACCCGTTCCCGCCGGACTCAACTACGACCAGTGGGTCGGGCCCGTCCAGTGGCGCGATTACTCCGATGAATGGGTCCACTTCAACTGGCGCCGATGGTGGCATTTCGGCGGTGGCACCCTCTCCGACTTCTGCTGCCACCACATGGACCTCGGCGTCTGGGCCCTCAACCTCGGACTCCCGTCCACCATCGAGGCCGAAGGACCCGAACCCCATCCCGAGTGCGCCCCGCTGTGGCTCAAGGTCCGGTACGAATTCGCTGCCACCAAGACGACCCCTGCCACCCGCATGTTCTGGTACTCCGGAGCCAAGCGTCCCGAGGTAGCCGGCACCCCCGATCTCTCGAAGTGGGGCGGCGGAACGCTCTTCGTCGGCTCCAAGGGCATGCTCCTCGCCGACTACGGCCGCCACGTCCTCCTCCCGGAGACCGACTTCAAGGACGTCAAGCTGCCCGACCCCGACTACGCCAAGTCCGTCGGTCACCATGAGGAATGGATCCGCGCTGTCCGTGGCGAGAATCTGGCCCTCCCTCGCTTCGCCCCGCTCGGGCGCACCAACTCCCCCTTCGCCTACGGCGCCATACTCACCGAACTCGGTCTCCTCGGCTCGGTCGCCTTCCGCACCGGCAAGCGCATCCAGTGGGACGCCAAACGCCTTCGCGCCAAGGACGTCGCCGCCGCCGACCGCTACATCCATCACGACTACCGCAAGGGCTGGAAACTTGGCTGAGCCTCTTCCTTAGGTCTGGGGTCGGGGCGGGGTTCCATCGAACCGCCCCGCCTCTTCCGCGAAGCAGCCGCCGCCTGACCGCGGTGTCCGGAACCATGCCAATCCTCGAGCCTGCCTCCCTCCGCTCCGTCCCGCTCGCCCGAACCTTCGGCGCACACCTGGTTGCATTCCTGCTTGCGGCAGGGTTCTTCGGCGCGCTCGTCGCGGCGACCAATTCCATCCCCGTCCCCGTTCCCGGCTGGAAGATCGAACTCGTCGCTCAGGCTCCTGACCTCAGCCACCCCTCCGTCGTCACCTGCAGTCCCGACGGCCGCGTCTTCGTCGCCGAAGATCCCATGGATATCCGCAGCCCCGCGGATTCCACCAACGGCCGGATTCTCTGCATCCATCCGGATGGACGCCGCACCGTCTTCGCCGACCAACTCCACGCCGTCTTCGGCATGCAGTACGTCGCCGGTCGCCTCTACGTCCTCCACAATCCCAACTTCAGCTCCTTCGCTGACTCCAATGGCATCGGTACCGATCGCCGGGAACTCATCGCCCAGACCAATCCCAACCCCTGGGCGCTCGACTGGAATGATCATGTCCCCGCCAATTTCCGCCTCTGCATGGACGGCTTCTTCTATATCGCCATCGGCGACAAGGGCCTCTTCGGTGCCGTAGGAACCGATGGTCGGAAGCTCGACCTCCAGGGCGGCGGGATCGTCCGCATCCGCCCGGATGGTTCCGGACTCGAAGTTTTCTCAACCGGCGTTCGCAACATCCTCGACGTCGCCCTCACCGACGAAGACGACCTCTTCACCTACGACAACACCGACGAAAACCAGTGGATGGGTCGACTCACGCACATGGTCGACGGTGGCTTCTACGGTTACCCCTTCGACTTCATCCCCAGACGCCCGTACACGCTCTGGATGATGGCCGACTACGGCGCCGGCGCCGCGACCGGCACCCTCGCCATCACCGGCGATGCCCTCCCGCCCGATTATCTGGGCAACCTGCTCCTCGCCGACTTCGGGCAGCGGAACATCCGCCGCGTCCACCTCTCCCGCGAAGGCGGCACCTTCCGTCCCGTCTCCGACCAACTCCTCTTCCAGAGTACGCCCGGTGACTTCCGCCCCGTTGGCATCGCGTTCAATGACGACCACAGTGCCCTCTACATCTGCGACTGGCAGCACCGCGATACCCGCGAGGAAGCCGTCGCGGGCCGGCTATGGAAACTCTCCTGGACCGGCCCCAACCACGCCCGCCCCCGCCCCTCCTGGTACACCCGGGCCGCACTCGGCCAGAACGTCGAAGTCCCCCTCCCCGAACTCCTCGCGGTCCTCGATCACCCCGCCCACGCCGTCCGCCTCGTCACCCAGCGACTCCTCGCCGCCCAGGGACCCACCTGCATCGATCTCCTGACCCAGGCCGTCGCTTCCGATTCCCTGTCTCCTCGCGCCCGGATCCACGCGCTCTGGGCGCTGCACTCCATCAACCGCGCCTCCCTCTCCTCCAAGGCTGTTGCCCTGGCGGCCCAATCCACCCACTCCGCGCTCGCTCGCCAGGCCGTTCGTCAGGTCGGCGAATCCGCCAACGCTTCCCACCTTCCCCTGCTGCGCTCCCACCTGTCGTCCCCGGACGATTCCCTCCGCTTCCAAGCGGCCACCGCCATCGGCCGCATCGGAGCGCCCGCGGCCATCCCCGACCTGCTCCACGTCCTCCAGCAGACCAACCTCTTCATCCACCACGCCGCCTTCACCGCGCTTCGGCGCATCGGCGCTGCCCATCCCGAAGCCTGGGCCAGCATCGTCCCCGGCCTCGCCAGCACCAACCCGTCCGTTGCCAACGGCACCCGTTTTGCCTTGCGCGACCAGTTCGACACCCGCCTGGCCGAAACCCTCGCCGCCATTGTCACCAACCAGTCCCAATCCCTGCCATTCCGCACCAACGCCCTGCTCGCCCTCGCTCCACTCCATCACCGCCCTCCCACGTGGAACGGCCAGTGGTGGGCTTACCATCCCTTCCGACTGGTCCCGCCCCCGCGAACCAATGCGTGGGCTGGAACCCTGCTCGTCGCCCAAACCCTTTCGCTCGTCGTCTCCTCCGAACAGGCCGCCCTTCGCCTCCTCGCCGCCCAAGGACTCGGCCAACTACCCGGGGAACTCGCCGGCACCCAACTCCTCGGCCGCTTCCCGGCCGAGTCGGATCGTGAAGTCCGCGATGCCCTGATCAACGGCCTCGCCAAACTGAAACCCACGGGCGCGTCTCCGATGGCCGCCCAATTCCTTCTCCAGTCCCCAGCCAACCTTCCTTACGACGAAGCCGCTGTCCGCCTCGCCCGCGCCGTGGGTGGTCCCGCCGTTGTCCACACCCTCCAACTCGCCACCCGGCGCCGATCCGACTCGGCCCAGACCCGACAGGCCATCGGTCTCCTCGGCGAACTCGGCGAACCTTCCGCCGTCCCCGACCTGGTCCCTCTCGCCCGACTCGATCCCTCTCCCCTCCAGATCCCCGCCATCGAAGCGTTGGGCAGGATCGGCAACTCCAACGCTGTCCAGGCCCTCCTCGACCTCCTGCCGGTTCCTCCCATCCCCCGCCAGATCGCCATCCTCAAGGCCATCACTCCCCTCCGGCAGACGAATGCCATCCCCGCCCTTCTCGAGATCGCCACCAACGCAACGCTCCGCACCGAGGCCACCTCCGCGCTCCTCCTGATGCCCGATCGCCGAGCGCTCGATCTCTACCTCGAACGTCTCGGCTCCAGGCAACCCTTCGCCCGCGCCGAAGCCCGCCAAGCCCTCGGCCGTATCCGGGATGAGGTCCTGCCCCGACTCGTCCCACGCTTCACAAACTTCCCCACGGAAACAGTCGCTGAACTCCAGCAGGTCTATCGTGCCCACCCCGGTGCCATCGCCGCCGGCCTCTTCGCCATCACCACGCCGCGCCCCCCACCCGAAGCCTACCTCGCCCACAGCCTCGCCCACCCCGGCGATCCCATCCGAGGTCGCACCCTGTTCCACGACGCCAGCGGCGTCGCCTGCATCACCTGCCACCGTGTTCAAGGCAGCGGCGCACCCATCGGTCCCGACCTCAGCGGCGCCGGCGCCCAGTTCGACCGCCGCACCCTCGCAGAAAGCATCCTCTACCCCAATCGCGCCGTGCGCGAGGGCTACAACCTCGTCGTCCTCGAACTCATCGACGGCGACGAAGTCTCTGGCATGGTCCGCGCCGAAACCTCGGACGCCATCACCCTGCAACCCGCCACGGGCGAACCCGTCGCCATCCCCAAGGACCGCATCCGCAACCGGCGGCAGACCTCGCAGTCGCTCATGCCCGAAGGCCTCGAAGGCGGCCTCTCCCCGGAGGAATTCTCCGACCTCGTCTCCTATCTCGAATCGCTCCGCTCCGGAACCTGACCCATGACCACGCCCTCCCCATCCCAAGCACCCGTAGCTGCCGACGTCAGGAGGCAGTCCCCAGTTCCCTCGCCGTCCGTAGCTGCCGACGTCAGGAGGCAGTCTCCAGTTCCCTCGCCGTCCGTAGCTGCCGACGTCAGGAGGCAGTCTCCAGTTCCCTCGCCGTCCGTAGCTGCCGACGTCAGGAGGCAGTC
>CAIMMI010000132.1 GCA_903842505.1 uncultured Verrucomicrobiota bacterium
AACCCGCGGCTGCTGGGTGGTTCGGCGAGTCACGCCGCGGTGGCGTCGTCGTTCTTCGCGCCCACCAAGCTCGTCGGAGTGGTCGGGGGCGACTTCCCGGCGAAGTACATCAAGCTTTATGAGAAGCACGGCCTCTGCCTGAAGGGCCTCGAGCGCGTGAAGGACGGCAAGACCTTCCACTGGTCCGGCGAATACGAGGTCAACATGAACAACCGCCGGACCCTCGAGACGGTCCTCGGCGTCATTGAAACCTGGCAGCCGGCGATCCCAGGCGACTACGAGACCACGCCCTACGTCCTCCTTGCGAACATCTCGCCCCAGGTCCAGCACCGCGTCCTCGACCAGGTCACGAAGTCGAAGTTCGTCGTCGCCGACACGATGGACCTCTGGCTGAACATCGCGCTGCCCGAGGTGCATCGCCTGCTCAAGCGGGTGGACTGCCTCGTCCTGAATGATTCCGAGGCGCGCCAGTTGACCGAGGAGGACAACGTCGTCACCGCCCTCCCCAGGATCCACAAGCTCGGACCCAAGTACGTCATCATCAAGAAGGGTGAACACGGCTCGATCCTGTCCGGGCCGAAGGGCCTGTTCGTCGCGCCGGCCTACCCGCTCAAGAAGGTCGTGGATCCCACCGGTGCGGGTGATTCGTTCGTGGGCGGCCTGATGGGCTACCTCGCCAGCCAGCGCAAGGGCAGCATCGACGACAACCTCCGTCGCGCGATGGTTCATGGCGCCGTGGTGGCGTCGTTCTGCTGCGAAGGCTTCGGCCTGACGGTCACGACCCAGGTGACCAAGGACGACATCCAGGCCCGCTATCGCGAGCTGGAGAAGATTGTTCGGCTCTGAAGCGGTCCATTTCGCCGTCTGACGCCATGAGGTTCAGCGTGGTCATCCCCACCCTGAACGAGGCTATCGCGCTGCCATCCACGCTGGAGTCCGTCTCTCGCGCCGCCGTTGGACACGCGGTCGAGGTCGTCGTCAGTGACGGCGGGAGCACGGATTCCACGCTCGAACGGGCGGCTGCGGCCGGTGGTCTGCCCGTGCGGGTGATCACCGGCACCGCTGGCCGTGGACGCCAGTTGGAGGCCGGCATCGAGGCCACGTCCGGGGAGGTCGTCGTGCTCCTGCATGCGGATACCTGGGTTCCGCCGGATGCCTTCGCGGCGATCCAGCGACGATTGGTCCTGGCTCCCGAGGTCGTGGGAGGGGGATTCCGGAAGGATTTTCGGGACGGTCCGTCGCTCCTGCGTTTTGGAGCCGTGATGCGGTCCGCACTGTACTTCCGGCTGACGGGGTGCCTGTACGGGGATCAGGCGATGTTCGTTCGGAGGAGCGCGCTGGATCGGTGCGGGGGCATGCCGCCATGGGCCTTGATGGAGGATCTGGAACTGAGCCGCCGCCTTCGGAAGGTGGGAAGGTTGGTGCTGCTGCCGCAGGTCGTGCGTACGTCCGGCCGGCGGTTCGGGCAGCAGGGGACGCTGCGGACGTGGTGGCGGATGGCTCGGGTGCAGTGGATGTATCTCCGCGGGCGGCCGGTGGAAGAAATGGTGGCGGTGTATCAGGAGGGGAAGTAAGAGGCGGGGTCAGGGAGAGGTCCCAGTCGCCAGAACAATGCCCGCCTCCTGACGTCGTCGGCTACCGTTGGAGGGGTGGCCGCCGAGGTCACGAGGCGGGGCTTGCGACAGCCTCCTGACGTCGACTCCTACGGGGCCAGGTGACGAGGCAGGACTTGGGGATCCGGCTGGGATCGGGTAGGGTGGCGGGATGGAAGATCAACCAGAGGACGCCGGCGCACGGGTCGCGGCGCATCAGTTGCCGCCGGTGTTCGTAGGGACGTTGTTTGCGTGCCTGCTGGGTGGGTTGGTGCCGGGGATCTACATGACGTTGGTGGCGGCGCCGGGGCACCAGGGTTCGCCGGTGTATGGGTTGCTGCTGCCATGGTCGTTGCTGCCGTTCATGCTGGCGGTAGCGGCCGGATGGGTGGGTCGCACCCTGCCGGAGGGGCGGTTGCTGCGGTTCTGGGCGGTGACGGCGGCGGTGCTGGGAGCGGTGGTTTACACCTATTACATGCTGTTTCATCCGCGCGGGGTTCGGAACGTGCAGGTGTTCCTGTACCTGCCGTTGTGGCAATGGCTGATGATGGCCCGGGCGATGATGAGGTCGGTGCTGGCGTGGCGCCGGCAGCTGAGGGGTGATGGGATTCAGGGTGGCGGCGATCGCTAATCCTGCCTCGGGTTTGCTTAAGTGTCGGTGATCCACCCGCTTTCTTGACCCGGAGGAGCGTCCCGGTAGGATGCTCGACTGAACACTTCGCCTTGGAAATGGCTGGGTTGGTCCGTCTGACCCGGTCGCTCTACGGCAATATTTTTGACAGGATCATCGATGAGTGACGCAGCTGAAGCTACCTCCGCGGGTGGCCAACCCACGGTCTCGAAGATTTCCGAGGCTGTGATCCGGATCGCGGGCAATTCCCAGGATGGCATCCAGGCCATTGGCGGGTTCCTGGCCCGCCTCGCCGGCCGGAGCGAGCAGGAGGTCATGACGTTCATGACGATTCCGTCGACCATCTCCGGTGGTCCGTCGATCTTCCAGGTGCGCATCGGGTCGGGAGAGGTCCTCTCGGCCGGTGATGATGCGGACATGCTGCTGGCTTTCTACGACCACAGCTACACCGCCCACCTGAACTCGCTCCGCAAGGGTGGCATCGTGATCTACGACTCGGACCACCTGAAGCCCGAGGCGATCCCCGTCGAGAACCTGACCAAGTACCGGCACGTCGGCGTGCCGATCTCGTCGTTGACGGTCGAGGCCATCGGTGGCACGGGGCGTGACAAGGGCAAGAACGTGTACGCGCTCGGGTTGCTGGCGCGGATGTTCGACCTGAACGTGCCGAAGCTGCACCGGCTGCTGCAGGAGCGTTTCACGGGCAAGGACCCGAAGATCGCGGAGACCGCGTTGAACGCCTTCAATGCCGGATACAACTACACGTTGGCGACGGCTCCGGAGCTGTTCCAGTTCAAGCCCGGTGAGAACGTTGGCCAGGCGCAGGTCGTCATGAGCGGCAACGAGGCGCTCGGGTACGGCCTGATCGCGGCCGGCGTGCGGTTCGGTGCCGGTTACCCGATTACGCCGTGGTCGGACATCATGGAGCTGTTGCGCCGGGAGCTTCCGAAGTACGGCGGCCAGTTCCAGCAGTGCGAGGACGAGATCGCGTCGGTGTCGATGGCGATCGGTGCGAGTTGGGGTGGCCGGGTGGCCGTGACGGGTTCTTCCGGTCCCGGCATCGCCCTCAAGACCGAGGCCATCGGCTGGGCGGTGATGGCGGAGATGCCGCTGGTGGTGGTGGACGTGCAGCGCGGCGGGCCTTCGACCGGCATGCCGACGAACATCGAGCAGTCCGACCTGAATATCGCGGTCTACGGCGGCCATGGTGACAGTCCGCGCGTCGTGATCGCGCCCTCCACGGTCGAGGACTGCTTCTACTCGGCGATCGAGGCGGTGAACATCGCGCGCAAGTACAGCACGCCGGTGATCCTGGTGACTGACCAAGGCATCGCGACGCGGATCGAAGCCTTCAAGGAACCCGATTTGCAGAAGATCGTGCAGGATATCTCGCCGGACTTCTCGGCGGTGACCGAGCACAAGCCTTACGACCTTTCCGCGCCGGACGGCGTGACGCGGCACATCGCGCCCGGCACGCGGGTGGCGAGCGGCAAGTATCCGGTGGTGACCGGCCTGGAACATGATGAGCTTGGTCACCCGACGGGTTCGCCGAAGCTGCACATCCAGATGACGGCGAAGCGCCGCAACAAGCTGAAGAAGCTGGCCGCGGAGCTGCCGACGCCGGTGGTCTACGGTCCCGCTGAGGGACAAGTGCTGCTGGTGAGCTGGGGTTCGGCGCAGGGGCCGACCCAGGAGGCCGTGAAGGCCGCACGCGCCGCAGGCAAGGCGGTGTCCGCGCTCCACATCAAGTACATCAGCCCGCTGCCCAACGACCTCGACAAGATCTTCGAGGGCTTCTCCAACGTGTTTGTGGTGGAACTGAACGACGAGGGACTGAACGGCATCGGCCAGTTCGGTGGCCTGCTGCGGGCGCGGTACCCGGATCGCAAGATCCGAGGCATCACCAAGTGCGACGGCCTGACCTGGAAGGTCCGCGAGATCCTCGACCGGATCGCGGCGCTGACGGCCTGAGATACCGATCAACCGGAATCCCTTTTTGATACGACTATGAGCGAGATGGCCTTTCCGTTCGCCGTGCTTCCGCGCGGCATCAACACCAATGCGACGCCGGTGGCGCCGCTGACCGAGGCGGACCGCAAACCGCTGACGAAGAAGGAAGTGTCCGCGGATCATCCGACCTGGTGCCCGGGCTGCGGCGACTTCTCCGTGCTGGCGCTGTACTTCAAGCTGATCGAGAAGCGCCGCATGCATCACGAGAAGATCACGACGGTTGCCGGCATCGGCTGCTCGTCGCGCTTCCCGTACTTCGTCCAGGCGCACGGTGCCCACTTCATCCACGGCCGTGCGCTTCCGTTCGCCTCCGGCGTTTCCCTGAGCCGCCCGGACCTGCACGTGTTCGTGTTCGGTGGCGATGGCGATGCGTTCTCGATCGGTGGCAACCACTTCACGCACACCGCCCGCAAGAACGTGAAGCTCACCTACGTGGTCATGGACAACAACGTCTACGGCCTCACCAAGAACCAGACCTCCCCGACGTCGCCCCTGGGCTACAAGTCCAAGACCGACGCGTGGGGTTCCAAGGATCGCCCGGTGAACCCGATCAAGCAGGCGATCTGCGCCGGTGCGACGTTCGTGGCCCGATCGAGCAGCACGAACCCGAACCACGTCCTGGCCATGATGGAACAGGCGATGGACCACGACGGATTCAGCTTCGTCCAGATCCTCAGCGAGTGCGTTGAGTTCTATCCGGGTGCATTCGACAATGCCAATCCCCGCAAGGGTGGCGTCTTCGCCGAGGTTCCCAAGGAACATGACGTCACGGACGAGTACGCCTCGTACCGCCTGGCCGAGGACCTGAGCCCGGGCAAGTTCGGCGTGATCTACAAGACCACCCGTCCGACCAAGAATGCCAATGAGGGCCAGATCATCGCGGATCATCAGGCGAAGGTCGCCGGCCTCGAGCCCTGGCAGATCCTGAAGAAGAACTTCGATCGCATGAAGTAATCGGCCGGGCGACCTCCGGTTGCCGGCTTGTTCCGAAGGCTCCTTCCCGCTCGCGGGGAGGAGCCTTTGGTCTTTCCGGGGGAGCGTCCGGGCTGCGTTTGCAGTGGCGTGTCGCATGGGCGACATGCGGATGCACCCCACTGGACCGCTCCAAAACCTGATCTTGAAACTGGGAACGTGCCGCACGTGGGCGCTAGGCTTTGGCCCATGGTACGTGAGATGTGCATCGCCTGCCTGACCTGGATGGTGGCAGGCAGTTCCCTGGCGGCGGAAGCGACTGCGGCCGCAGGCGCGCCCAAGGTTCCCCGATTTTCGACGTCCTACCTCGATCGTTCGGTGGATCCGTCGGTGGACTTCTACCGGTTCGCGGCGGGCAACTGGGTGAAGGAGAATCCGGTGCCGTCGGACAAGGCGCGTTGGAGCGGGTTCGACGAGTTGCAGGACCGGAACTGGAAGCTGATCCGGGAGTTGCTGGAGGAGACGGCGGCCGGGCGGATCCCCGGGAAGCCGGCGAAGATCGTGGGGAACTTCTATCGGTCGGCGATGGACACCAACCGGATCGAACGGCTGCGGTTCCGTCCGATCGAGAAGGACCTGGCGAAGATCGGATCGGTGCGGAACCTGGAGGGCTACTTCCGGCTGCTGGCGGACCTGCAGGAGCGCGGGGTGGGAGCGTTGTTTGGCGGCGGTGTGATCCCCGATGCGCGGAACAGCAGCGTCTACCAGTTGAAGATCGGTCAGGGCGGGTTGGGTTTGCCGGACCGGGACTACTATCTGGCCGAGGGATTCGCGAAGCAGCGGACGGCGTACCGGGAGCACGTCACGAAGATGCTGGGGTTGCTGGGCGATCCGGCGGAGGTGGCGGCGGCGCGGGCTGGGGTGATCCTGGAATTGGAAACCGAGTTGGCGAAGGCGGGGAAGTCGCGGGTGGACCTGCGGGACCCGAACGCGAACTACAACCGCCTGACGTTGTCGGAACTGGAGTCACGGTACCCGCACATCCCGTGGAAGCCGTTCCTGAAGGCATCGGGAGTGGGTGGGGTGAAGGAGGTCAATGTCGGGCAGACGAACTTCTTTGCGGCACTGGACGGGTTGCTCGTGTCGAGGCCGTTGGAGGACTGGAAGACGTATCTGCGCTGGCACCTGTTGCGGTCGACGGCGTCGTTCCTGCATCGGGAGGTTGAGGAGGCGAACTTCGCCTTTTACGGCACGGTCCTGAGCGGGCAGCCGCAGCCGGAGCCGCGTTGGCAACGGTCGGCGAAGGGGGTGGACGGGTCGATTGGGGAGGCGCTCGGTCAGCTTTACGTGGAACGGCATTTCCCCGCGGCGGCGCGGGTGCGGATGGCGGCGCTGGTGGCGGACGTGAAGGCCGTGTTCCGGGACCGGTTGTCGAAGCTCGAGTGGATGTCGGAGGCAACGCGGCAGAAGGGTTTGGTGAAGTTCGATCGGTTCACGCAGAAGATCGGGCACCCGGAGAAGTTCCGGGAATACGCCTTCCCGGTAACGGAAGGCGACTACCTCGGGAACATCCAGCGGGCGTCGCAATTCGAGTCGCGTCGGCAGGCAGCGCGGCTGGGAAAGGCGGTGGACCGGAGCGAGTGGCGGATGACGCCGCAGACGGTGAACGCGTATTTCAGCCCGTTGCAGAACGAGATCGTCTTCCCGGCCGGGATCCTTCAGCCACCGTTTTTCGATCTGGAGGCAGACGATGCGATCAACTACGGCGCGATCGGCGTGGTGATCGGGCACGAGATCACGCACGGCTACGACGACTCGGGTCGGCAGTATGACGCGGATGGCAACCTGAACGACTGGTGGACCGAGGCGGACGCGAAGGAGTTCCAGGTACGTTCGCAGAAGCTGGTGGACCAGTACGGGGCTTACGAGCCGTTGCCGGGGAAGAAGGTGAACGGGCGGCTGACGTTGGGTGAGAATATCGCGGACCTGGGCGGGACGAGCATCGCGTATGAGGCGTTGCAGCGGGCGTTGGCGCGGGATCCGTCGAAGCGCAAGAACCTGGATGGGTTCACGCCGGAGCAGCGGTTCTTCCTGAGTCTGTCGCAGCTGTGGCGGACGAACTTCCGGGAAGCGGAATTGATGCGGCGCCTGACGGTGG
>CAIMMI010000133.1 GCA_903842505.1 uncultured Verrucomicrobiota bacterium
ACGTCGGCGGCTACGGGTAGGAGACGACGTCAGGAGGCTCGGAGGAAGGCCCGCCTCCTCACGTCGGCGGCTACGGGTGGGAGACGACGTCAGGAGGCTCGGAGGAAGGCCCGCCTCCTCACGTCGGCGGCTACGGGTGCGGAAAATGAGCGCGTGCCGCCCGGGATTCCGGGTTAGGGTGGCTCCACGATGTCGGAGCGATTTGAGTTGGTTTCCGAGTACTCGCCTGCCGGTGACCAACCGGCGGCGATCGAGAAGCTAGCGGCGGGTTTGGAGGCCGGGATCCGGCATCAGGTGTTGCTGGGCGTCACCGGGTCCGGCAAGACCTTCACAACAGCGAATGTGGTCGCACGGTTGAATCGGCCGACCCTGGTGATCTCCCACAACAAGACGTTGGCGGCGCAGCTCTACTCCGAGTTCAAGCACTTCTTCCCCAACAACGCGGTCGAGTACTTCGTCAGCTACTTCGATTTCTACCAACCGGAGGCCTACATCCCGAGAACCGACACGTTCATCGAGAAGGACAGTTCGATCAACGAGGAGATCGAGCGGCTCCGGTTGAGCACGATGAACAGCCTGCTGACGCGTCGGGACGTGCTGGTGGTGGCCAGCGTGTCGTGCATCTACGGCATCGGAAGCCGGGAGGACTACGAGTCCATGGTGATCCCGTTGCGGGTCGGGCAGGCGGTGACGCGGGACCAGCTTCTCTCCCGGTTGGTCGAGCTCCAATACACGCGCAACGACTACGAGTTGAGCCGGGGCAAGTTCCGGGCGCGGGGGGATGTCGTCGAGTTGCATCCGGCCTATACGGAGGATGCCGTCCGGATCGAGTTCTTCGGCGATGAGATCGAGCGGTTCACCCGATTCGAGCCGTTGACGGGCGAGACGCTCGAGGTGATGACGGCGCTGAACGTTTTTCCGAGCAAGCAGTTCGCGACGCCGCAGGAGAAGATCAACCGGGCGATCCTGGCGATCCGTGAGGAACTGACGGATCGGATCGCGTGGTTCGAGAAGCAAGGGAAGCTGCTCGAGGCGCAGCGGATCAAGATGCGGACGGAGTTCGACCTCGAGCAGTTGCAGGAGTTGGGATTCTGTTCGGGCGTCGAGAACTACTCCCGTCATATCGCCGGTCGAACGCCGGGGGCGCGTCCGGGCGTGTTGCTGGACTTCTTTCCGGCGGACTTCCTGTTGGTGGTGGATGAATCGCACGCGACGCTGCCGCAGATCGGCGGGATGTATGCGGGGGACGCGGCCCGGAAGAAGGTACTCGTCGATCACGGTTTCCGGCTGCCATCGGCGTTGGACAACCGGCCGCTGAACTTTGACGAATTCCGGGCGGTGCCGGGCCAGGCCCTGTATGTGAGCGCGACCCCGGGGCCGATCGAGTTGGGGTGGGCGGGGACGACGAACATCGCGGAGCAGATCGTGCGTCCGACGGGATTGGTCGATCCGGCGGTGGAGATCCGGCCGTTGACTGGGCAGGTGGACGATCTGCTGGAAGAAATCCGGAAGGCGGCGGATGGCAAGGAGCGGGTCCTGGTGACGACGTTGACCAAGCGCACGGCGGAGGAGTTGACGGACTACCTTCGGGATCTCGGGGTTCTGGTGCGATACCTGCATAGTGAGATCGATGCGATTGAGCGGGTGGAGATCCTGAGGGCTTTGCGCCGGGGGGAGTTTGATGTGCTCGTGGGAATCAACCTCCTGCGCGAAGGGCTGGACCTGCCGGAGGTCGCCTTGGTGGCAATCCTGGACGCCGACAAGGAGGGGTACTTGCGAAGCGCGACCAGCCTGATCCAGACGGCGGGTCGGGCGGCGCGACACCTGAACGGACGGGTGATCCTTTATGCGGATGTTCGGACGCAGAGCATCCAGAAGTTCCTGGCGGTTTCGGAGTATCGGCGCGGGCGGCAACTCGCGCACAACCGCGAGCATGGGATCGTGCCGCGCGGGGTGAGCCGGGCCGTGGAGGCGGGGCTGAGTTCGCAGCCGCAGGGGCGCGAGGCTGTGGCGTCGGTCCTGAATGAGTCCGTGGAACAGTTCGACTACGCCGAGACACTCCGGGACCTGGAGCAGGAGATGGTGGCGGCGGCGGAGAATCTCGAGTTCGAGAAGGCGGCCTTGTTGAGGGACCAGATCCGGGAGCTCAAGTCGCGGGCCGGAGGGGGAGCCTTGAAGGCACCGGCAGCGCATGTGGCGATGGAGGCGAAGCGCGGGCGTGGCGGTTATGGCCGCGGTGGGAGTGGAGGCCGGGGACGGAAACGTTAGGGGCAACCTGAAAACGGCAGTTGGGCAATCCACTGATTTCACCGATCGACCGGGACGCGGGCCCTGACGGCATCGCTCTTTCCGGGTCACCCGTGGGGTGAAACAACAGGCCTTCTCAACCGGCCTTCAATCCGTGCAATCCCTGTAATCTGTGGATCCAACCGCCGTTTCCACGTTCAATTCGTGACGGCAATGGAGCACCAGTGATCCAGGGTCTGTTTGAGGTCCGCCATGCGGACCGGCTTGATCATCACGTCATTCATCCCGGCCTCGACGCAACGGGCGCGGTCCTCGGGCAGTGCGGACGCGGTGAGTGCAATGATGGGCAGGGATCCGGGGGCGCGACCGCGTTGGGCTTCCAGCGCCCGGATCCGGCGGGTGGCATCGTACCCGTCCATCTCGGGCAGTTGGCAGTCCATCAGGATGACATCGAAATCCTGGTCTGCAGCGATGGCAACGGCTTCGAGTCCATCGCGTGCCACGGTGACCTGGCACTCGAGGCGTTCGAGGACACGGATGGCGAGCTTCTGGTTGACGATCAGGTCCTCGACGAGGAGAACCCGGCGTTTCGGAGATAGCCGGGTGTTTTCGATGGGTTCGATGACCGGGCGGGCAGGCGTGGCCGGAGCGGTTACGGGTCGTCGTTCCAAGGCGGCACGGATCCGGGCGAGGCGGACGATGGGACGGATGAGGACGTGGGCGAAGCCGATTGAAAGACGGCGCTTGGAATCGGATCGGAGGGATCCAGGGAGGATGAGGACAACCCGGGCGGATTCGCGCAGGAGGACGGGGACGAGTTCAAGGCAGGGCAGGATGGCCTCGTTGGCGATGAACACGGTCTGGTACCTTGAGGAGTCCTTGTGGGCGGCGCGCAGGATCTGGATCGCAGAGGCAAGGTCGTTGCATCGGGAGTGCGGGATTTTCCAGTGGTCGAGCGCGACTCCAAGCGCGTCGGCTTCGGGCGGGTGGCTGTCGACGATGAGCACGCGTCCGCCCCTGGGGGCGGAAAGGGTGAGCGGGGGCAATTCGGCCGGATTGGGTTCGGTGGCCAGGACAGGGAGGGTAAAGTCGAAGGTCGAACCCACCCCGGAAACGCTGTGGACGCGGATGTGGCCGCCCATGAGTTCCACCAACTGGCGGCTGATGGCGAGGCCGAGGCCGCTGCCACCGAACTTCCGTGAGGTTGAGGTTTCCGCCTGGCTGAACCTGTGGAAGAGCCGGCTGAGCTTGTCTTCGGGGATTCCAATGCCGGTGTCGGAGACCTCGATGCGCACTTCGGCCGGGGCCGTCTCGCTGGGGAGAGGGTGGGAGGTGATGCGGACGGTGACGTGGCCTTGGTGCGTGAACTTGATGGCGTTGCCGAGGAGGTTGAGAAGGACCTGACGAACCCGGCTGGGATCGCCGATGAGGTGGGGACGGGCGGAGGGATGGATGGAAAGTGTGAGGAGCAGTCCCTTGAGTTCGGCTTGCGAATGGAGGAGTTCGACGCACTCGGCGGCGGTTTCGGCGAGGTCGTACGGGATGGATTCGAGGTTGATGCGTCCGGCCTCGATGCTGGAGTAGTCGAGAATGTCGCCGACGAGGGTGAGCATGTTCTGTCCCGACGAGTGGATGGCCTGGACGAAGTCGCGTTGTTCGTCGTTGAGCGGCGTATTGAAGAGCAGGTGGGTGAATCCGACCACGGCGTTCATCGGCGTGCGGATCTCGTGGCTCATGGTGGCGAGGAAGTCGCTCTTGGCGCGACTGGCGTCGTTGGCCACTTCCCGGAGTCGGTTCAATTCCTGTTCGCGGTGATGTTCGGCGGTGATGTCCTGGGTGAACATCATGAGGCCGCCCACGGCGCCGGAAGCGTCGAACCAAGGGCGGATCTCCCATCGGACGATCTGGTCCTCCTCCCAACCGGGCGGACGCCAGCGATCGCCGTGCGAGGTCTCGGTGGCGCCAGCGAGGCATCGTTCGTAGACCGCCTGCCACGGGGCGGAGTTGTTGGGGAACACCTCGTGGAGGCAGCAGCCGACGAGGTTGTCGGCCTGGATCCGGTATTCGGAAAGCCAACGTCGGCTGGTGGCGAGGTAACGCATCTCCCGGTCGAGCATGGCGACGGCGGCAGGGGTATGTTCAACGAAGGTCTGGAGCCGCATTTCGGCAGCGCGACGTGCCTTGGCCTCGGCGGCAAGGGCCAGGATCTGACGGCGAAGGTCGTCGTTCAGGTTATCGGCGAGCTGGATCGCGCGGCCGCGGCTGCGGGTGATCCCGAGGGACCAGGTCAGCGTGGCCGCAAGCAGGCTGAAAAGCGTGCCGACGCCCAGGACGGTGGTGGCAAGGGATTCGCCCCACCGATCCCGGACGACCGGGTCACTCGACCCGATGCGGCCGGGGAGACTTTCAAGCACACGCTGGGGGTCGCGGACGGGTTCGCGGATCCCGTTTCGGACGAGTCCGGTGAGGGAGTCGAAGCGCTGTTGTCCAGCACGCTCGACCTCGCGTCGGACCATGGCCCAGGCGGCGAATGTGATGAGGAGGCAGGCGACGAGGACGCCGGCTGCAAGCAGGCGGTGGCTTCGATGGGTATTGGGCACCCGTGGGGAAAGCGAGGTCGGTTGATCCGGCATGAAGGTCTTGGGCTCAATCCCAAGTTCCGCAGACAACGAGTGCCGACAGGCAGGGACGTTGTCAGCCTAACGTCCTTATGGGTGTTTGCCAGACTTGTTTCCCGTTTTGACGCCCAATGCCACGCGGGGCATACCGGGAATCCTCGTACTCAGGCCTTTGGAGATTCCGGGAGCATGAGGGGAAGGAGGGGCGGCCGAGTCCGGGTTTCAAGATTCAAGATTCAAGTTTCAAGATTCAAGGCCGGTGACTCCTCGGCGGGTCGAGGGGGCGGACTCGTACTCGAACTTATACTCGAACTCATACTCGAAATCGTACTCGAAATCGGGCCGATGGGGTTGCTGAGAGGAGGGGGATTTTCGGGGATCGAGTACGAGTACCGCCCTGCGGGCTGAGTACGAGTACGAGTACGAAGGGAGGGAGAAGGGAATCTGTCGCCCCGTCCGGGGCTCGTTGTTTTCAACGCAGGGTCCCACGGCTGACGCCGTGGGCTATCGTCTGTCGGCCCTCCTGGCCTGAGGGGATCGAGGGCACGCTGGGGGGAGTCAGGGTGAGGAGGAACTACCGCAGGGGCGCAGTGGCGCAGAGGGACTGTGGTGTGGGAGTGGGGTTGGGGGCGTACTCGTACTCGTACTCGTACTCGCGCCGATGGGGCTACTGAGCGGAGGAGGGTGATTGTCGGGGTTCGAGTACGAGTACCGCCCTGCGGGCTGAGTACGAGTACGAGTACGAAGGGGGGGAGGAGGGAATCTGTCGCCCCGTCCGGGGCTCGTTGTGTTCAGCGCAGGGTCCCACGGCTGACGCCGTGGGCTATCGTCTGCCGGCCCTCCGGGCCTTGAAGCTTCAAACTTCGGACTTCAAACTTCCCACCGGGGGAGGACCGGAGCTGGCGCGGATGACGAGTTCGGCGCTGAGGCGGCGGGACTTCACCGGTTCATGGCGGAGGAGCGTCATCATCAGGTCCATGGCAACGGAGCCCAGGCGGAGCTTGGGTTGGCGGATGGTGGTGAGGGGAACGCGGAAAAACTCGGAGGTCAGGATGTTTCCGAAGCCGACGACCGAAAGGTCCTGGGGAATGCGGACGCCCTGATTGAGGAGGGCGTTGGCAGCGCCGATGGCGACGAGGTCCGAGGCGGCCTGGATGGCGGTGGCGCCAGGGCTTTCCTGGATGAACTGGAGAGCCGCGGCGGCGCCTTCCTCGACGGTGGATCCGGCGTTGAAGATCAGGCGGTCGTCCTGGGGAAGGTTGGCATCGCGCAGGGCCCGCCGGTACCCCTCGAGGCGCTCGGTACAGGCGGGGGACACCATGGGGCCAGCGAAGTAGGCGATCCGGGTGTGGCCGAGTTCGATGAGGTGTCGGGTGGCGGCGGCGGAGGCGCTGGTATCGTCGGTTTCGACGTAGGGAAAGCCGGCGCAGAAAGGAGCCGGGTGGCCGAGGATCAGGGTGGGAACGGCCCGACTCCGGAGATCCTCGAACAGGGGGGATTGTTGGGCGAGGCGGTAGACGGGGGAGACGAACAGGCCGTCGACGCGTCGGGCGAGCATGCGGCGGAGGGCGGCCTCCTCGCGTTCGGGTTTGCCGAGGGACTGGGCGAAGAGGAGGTCGTAGCCGAGTTCCTGGGCGTTCTGTTCGATGGCCATCTGGACGCGGGCGAAGATCGGGTCCGTGGTGGCGGGGATGATCAGGCCGAACAGTCGGGAGGTGCGGTTGCGGAGACCCGAGGCGGAAAGGTCCGGGACGTACCCCATCTGGTCTGCCAGGGCGCGGATGCGCGCCTTGGTGGCTGGAGCGAGGTCCGGCTTGTCGCGGAGGGCCTTGGAGACGGTCATGACGGACACGCCGGCCGCTGACGCAATTTCTTTGAGACGCACCATGGAAACAAGGCCCGGAGGAGGGATGCGGTGCATCCGATCCAGTGGGTGCTCAACCTCTTCTCAGAAATCTGGACGGTGACAAGCTCACACCTTGCCTCCGCTCCAACCAAATTTCTGCCGGAGGGTCGAAAAAAAGCTGGCGTCGTTTGGACGGAGGAGTCGGACGGAGCGCGGGGAACGGCGGATGGTGACGGTGTCGCCGGCGCTGAGTTCGGTCTGCTGCTGGCCGTCGGCGGCGAGGGTGGCGACGAGGCGGGAGCTGAGGAGTTGGACGCAGACGGTGGAGGCGAGGCTGACGACGATGGGGCGGATGGAGAGCGTGTGGGGGCAGATGGGGGTGAGGGTGAGGACCTCGGCATCGGGGCTGACGATGGATCCGCCGGCGGCGAGGGAATAGGCGGTGGAACCGGTGGGGGACGAGGCGATGAAACCGTCGCAGCGATAGCGGGTGAGGGGTTCGCCGTTGACGGAGACCTCGATCTCAATGAGGCGGGAAGAGGCGCCGCGGCTGAGGACGAAGTCGTTGAGGGCGATCTGGACGGAAGATTCGGGGCCGCGTTGGACAGTGGCTTCGAGGAGGGCGCGTTCGTCGAAGGAGAACTTCCCGGCGAGGATGCGGCGGAGGGATTCGGTGAGTTTCTCGGGCGGGATCGAGGTGAGGAAGCCGAGGTTGCCGACATTGACGCCGAGGATGGGAACGGGCAGGCCGGCGACCTGGCGGGCGATGCGGAGCATGGTGCCGTCGCCGCCGAAGACGAGGAGCAGGTCGACGTTGCGGACGACGGTGTCGAGGGAATCGGCAGCGGGGAGGGAATTGCCGCAGAGACGGGCCGTGTCCGGGTCGGTGACGACCGTGCACTCGAGGGTGCGGAGGGCTCGGGCCGCCTTTCGCACGAGGGCGGCGGTGCGGATCTTCTCTGGGTTGGCGACGAGGCCGACGCGGCGGATGGATTCGGCGTGGGCTTTCAAGCGTTGGCGGTGAGGTGAGCGAGGAACTCGCGGTTACCGGCGGGGCCAAGCAAGGGGGATTCCACGTGGCCGTGCCAGCGCAAAGTCGGCAGTTCGGCGCGGACGAAGGCCTCGAGTTCAGCAAGGACGCGGGCGTGGACGGCAGGATCGGAAATGACGCCGGCGCCCCGGTCGGCTTCGGCCTTGCCGGCTTCGAACTGGGGTTTGATCAGGGCGACGACGTGGCCGCCGGGACGCAGGAGGGCGGGAACGGGCGGCAGGATGCGGCGAAGGCTGATGAAGGAGCAGTCGACGACGACGACGTCGAAGGGCGTGGCGCCGGCGCTGAAATGGGCGGGGGTGAGTTCCCGGGCGTTGGTCCGTTCGAGGACGACGACGCGCGGATCCTGGCGGAGTTTCCAGGCGAGTTGGCCGTGTCCGACGTCCACCGCGTGGACCGAGACGGCGCCGTGCTGGAGGAGGCAGTCGGTGAAGCCGCCGGTGGACGCGCCGAGGTCGATGGCGCGGGTGCCCTGGACGGGGACCTGGAAATGGACGAGGGCGTGCTCGAGCTTGTGGCCGCCCCGCGAGACGAAGCGTTCGGGGGCGGCGAGTTCGATCCGGGTGTCCGGCTTGATGTTGTCGCCGGGCTTGCCAGCCGGGTGCCCGTTGACGAGCACCTGACCCGCAAGGATGGCGGCCTGAGCCTTGCTCCGGGTGGGGCAGAGGCCCCGCTCGACGAGCACTTGGTCCAGGCGCGGCACAGGCGACGGGGATCAGGCCTTGAGGGAACGGACGAACCGATCCATGCGCTCGAGGCCCTTCACGATGTTCGCGAGGCTCGTGGCGTAGGAGATCCGGATGTAGTCGTCGGCTCCGAAGGCGATGCCGGGAACGGCGGCGACCTTCTCGGTCTCGAGGAGGCGGCGGCAGAATTCATCGGACTTCAGGCCGGTGCCGCTGATGTTTGGGAACAGGTAGAAGGCGCCCTTGGAATTGACGCAGGTGACGCCGGGCATGGCGTTGAGGCGCTGCCAGGCCTCGGTGCGGCGCTTGGCGTACTCGGCGAGCCAGGTGGGCAGGTGGGCCTGCGAACCGTTCAGGGCTTCGACGGCACCCTTCTGAGCGAAGCTCGTGGGGTTCGACGTGCTGTGGGACTGGAGGGCGTCGATGGCCTTGGCGATGGGTTCGGGAGCGGCGAGGAACCCGAGGCGCCAACCCGTCATTGACCAGGCCTTGGCGAAGCCGTGGACGATGATGGTGTGGTCGTAGTGGGCCTTGGAGAACGAGGCGACGGAGCGATGGGTGGCGCCATCATAGAGCAGGTGCTCGTAGATCTCGTCGCTCATGATGAGCACGCCGTTCTCGACGCAGATGTCGCCGAGCGCCTTGATCTCTTCCGGCGTGTAGACGGTGCCGGTCGGATTCGAGGGGGAGTTGAGGATGAAGAGGCGGGTGCGCGGCGTGATGGCGGCCCTGAGTTGCTCGGGGGTGACCTTGAACTCGGTCTTGTCCGAGGTCGGCAGGATCACGGGCGTCGCCGCGGCGAGCTTCACCATCTCCGGATACGACAGCCAGTAAGGCGCCGGGATGATGACTTCGTCGCCCTCCTCGCAGGTGGCGAGGATGACGTTGAAGCAGGAGTGTTTTCCGCCGCAGGAAACGATGACCTGCGAGGGCTTGTAGGTCAGGCCGTTCTCGCGCTGGAACTTGTCGGCGATGGCCTGGCGCAGTTCGGGAATGCCGCTCGAAGGAGTGTATTTGGTGAAGCCGGCGGCCAGGGCCTTCGCGGCGGCGTCCTTGATGTGTTGCGGTGTGTCGAAGTCCGGTTCACCGGCTCCGAAACCCACCACGTCGTGTCCTTCGGCCTTCATCTGCTTCGCCTTCGAATCGATGGCGAGGGTGAGGGAGGGGGACAGGGACGCGGCCCTTCGTGCGATCTTGTACTGCATATTCGAAACGGGCCGCAGGGTGCCGGGGTGCGCGCCGGGTGCAAGGGGGAAGTTGGGTGGGGAAGTTCGAAAGTTCGAAGATTCCAGTCTGAAGTTCCAAGGGGCAGCGAAGGCCCTCGCGCGGCAGGGTTCCGGATGGGACTCCCGGCTTCGCCATGCGGGCCGGGTTCAAGGCCGTTGGGCGCGGAAGAAGGTCGATCCGGAGGCGGCGGGCAAGGTGACTTCGTCGCGGGTCCCCTGGGAGGTACGGGGGAATCCGGGGATGCTGGACCAGGGGCCCTGCAGGCTCGACGCCTGCTGGAGGTCGACGGGTCGAAGGGAGGCGGGCCAACGGAGCGAGACCTGGCCGTGGGTGAGGCGACGGGCTTCGATCTGGAACACCGGCCGGAGCGGATCGCGAGGGCTGGATCCCCACTCGAACTCGACGCGATTGGAGAATCCGTCGTTGTCGGGATCGCCGTCGGCACCGTCGGGTCCTGCGGCGACCCCGGGTTTCAGGTTCAGGGAGACTTCCCAGCCGTCCGGAAGGCCATCGCCGTCGGTGTCTGGATTGTTCGGATCCGTTCCGAGGTTCGCTTCCTCGGACGCGGTGAGGCCGTCGTTGTCGGAGTCGGGATCCTGGGGTAGTTGGATGACGAGGCCTTCGAGGATGGCCGGGCCGTGGCCGTCGGAGGTGAAGGCGGAGCCGAGGTAACCGTTGTCGATCCGGCGGGTCTGGCGGGCAGGATCGGGAGCTCCGGCGGCGAGGATTCCAAGGCGGACGGTTCCTCCGGGCGCGAGGGCGCCGAGTTGCGAACGGGGAATGGAAACCTCGATGAAGTCGGCGTTCTGTTCGGGAGGGGCGACGTTGTCCTGCGGGGAACGATTGAACTGCTGGATGCGGACGCCAGGCACGGAGGGAAGGCCGGGTTCGAGTCGGAAGACGCCCTGACCGAGGCCGGAGACGTGGCCGGGGCGGCGGAAGGCGCGGGCGGTTCCATCGGCGAATTCGTCGCCGAGGACGGCGGCGATCGAAGGGCGGAAGGTTCCGAAAGCCAGGTTCTCGAAAGAGTCGAGGGCATCGGCGCCTTCGCCGTTGGGATCGGGGATGCCGTTGCCGAGCCCGGCGAGGGTGGGAACACCGGGGAGACCGGGGACCTCCAGGAAGAGGCAGACATCGGTGTCCGCCGGGACCATGACGAACTCGAGTCCGAGGTGGAGGTGGGTCTTGTCGAGGGCAACCCGGGCGCGGCCGAGGTTGGCGAAGCGGCCGGTGAGCGGGCGGAGTTCCGGGGCGTTGTAGAGGTCGTAGATCTGGCCGGAGAGGTTGCCGTCGCCGTTGGTGGGGGCGTTGGTTTCGACCTGCGGGGTGGACCAGGTGGCGAAGTGCGGCTGGGGCGAAGGCGGGGTGCGCTGGACGTTGAATCCGTCGAAGGGGTTGCCGTTGGCGAACACGCCTCGGACACGGAGCGTGTCGCGGTCGAACTGCAGTCGGGTGAAGTGGTGGGTGATGTGGAGTTGGGCGGAGATCGCGTCGTAGGCGCGGAGGAAGTAGAGGGGCGTTCCACCGCCGCCGGTGATGAGGGCGTGGAGCCCCTGTTGGGGGAGGAAGCGTTCGTAGACGTGGTCGTGGCCCGAGAGGTAAAGCTGGACGCCGTGCTTCTGGGCGAGGGGAGCCAGGACCGCATTGAACTCCTGCCAGTCGGGCAGGCCGTTGGCGTTGTAGTCGGTGAAGCGGTGGCCGCCGGAGGTGGCGATGGGGTGGTGGGCGAGGACGATCTTCCAGGGCTTCGTGGAGGCGGCGAGATCGGCGTCGAGCCAAGCGTATTGGGCAGAGTTCGTGCGGAGCGTGTACTGGCTGAGGACGGGTTGGAAGACGACGGCCACGTGGATCTCGCCGGCGTCGAAGGAATAGTAGGAGTCGGGAGTGGTGCCCTCGGCGAGGTGAACTTCGGGAGGCGTTGGATTCGTGGGAGTGCGGACGACGGCACGCATGGGGCCGGTGCCGTACATCAGGTCATGATTGCCCCAGGCGAACGCGAACGGGAACGAGGCCATCTGGCGTCGATAAACGCTGAGCAACCGGGTGTCGGTCAGGGTCTCGTTGAAGTAGGGGTAGATGATGTCGCCGGCGTGGAGGACCAGGTCCGGTTCGGCGGCCGCAATCGCCCGGGCGATGGCGAACTGGCTGGAGGTTCCCGCACCGGAATCACCGATCACGACGACGTGGAGTGGGCCGCGTTCGGGAAGGGCCTTGAAGGAGAATTCCTCGGACTGGATGGGGGCTTCACCAGGCGGGAGCGTGGCGACCGAGTAGAAGTAGCGTTGGCCGGGAACGAGGTCGCGGAGGGTCCAGGCATGGTTGGTGCCGGCCGGGAGGTCGACCAGCACCGGCGGGTGGGTGGACGCGCCGAAGCGGAGTTGGGCAGGATGGGCGGCAGCGGAACGCCAGAGGATCGTCATCGCATTCGATCCCGTGATCTGGAGGTACGGGCCGCGGAGGAAGTCGGTGATCAGTTCCGGCACGAGTGCGGGCCGATCCAGGTCGCTGTCCGAGTGCACCTGGATGGCGAGGACATTGGTGCCGGGGACGAGCAGTTCCGCGGCGTTTCCAAGGCGGATTTCCTCGGGGTTGCCAGCGGAGCGGGGCAGCGGAAAGGCATTGAGGGGAACCGGGGCATCGGCAGGGACGGTGAATCCGCGGCGGGCGACCTCGCGGCCGTTGAGGTGCGCAACGAAGGCGTCGCGGTAGTCGATGCGGAGGATCAGGGTGCCGAGTCCGTTGGAGGTGGGCAGGACGAACTTCCGACGGAAGGCCATGTTGCTCCAGTTACCGGGGAGGTTGGAGAACCAGGTCTGTTCGCCGTAGTGCGTGGCGCCGAAGCCGGAGCGCCCCGAGGGCCAGGTTGCGTCCGGGAAGTTCGCCTGGGTCCAGGGGGCATCGGGAGCGAGGACGATCGAGTTCGTGTAGCGCCATTCGTCGTCGACGCTGACGAGCACCGCCGCCTGGATCGTCCAGTTCCCCAGGAGCAGGAATGACAGGATCCAGAAGGGGAGGTGACGCATGGAATGCAAACTAGCGTCGACGGTCGCGGAATGAAGGGGGAAATGGGGCGGATGCGGAGGATGGGCGCATCTCGACACTGCCTCCGAAACCGGTGGGGCGAGACTCCGTCGAGCCGTTGAACCTGAAACCGGCAGTTGATCTATCCGCAGATGGCGCTCACCCGGAGGGTGCCAGGCGATCTCGCCCCACCCCTCGCTGCGGCGGTTGAGTGATGCCGTCGGTGTTTTGGGGGACGGAGTCAGCGCGGCGTGAGGACCTCCGCCTCCGGCTGATCTTCGGTAATGCGGTAACGCTTGCCCGGTTGGAGCCCGGTGAAGGTCTGGCGGGTGCCGGAGCCGGGCCATTCAACCTGCACCGACGTGATCACGGTGGCGTTGCCAAGGCCAATCTCCTGACGGAGGGGATTCGCACCGAAGCTTCCGCCCGAGCCAACGGTGCGGTGCAGCGTCCGGGGGCCTTCGGGCGTCTGGAGATTCACGTGGATGCGGGCGCCGATGGCAGGACGATTGGCGCGGGTGCCGACGAGGGTGAGGTGGACCCAGCGGTTGGAGGATCCGGGATTCTGGAAAAGGCAGTTGTGCGCGCGGTCCCCGGGGAAGGCGCCGCCCATGACGACGTAGACGTCCTGGTCGCCGTCGTTGTCGATGTCGGCAAAGGCGACGCCGTGGCCCTTCTGCAGGTGGCCGGTGCCGGTGGCGGTGGAGACGTCCTGGAATTGGGTGCCGAGGTGGTTTCGGAACATCCGGTTGGGCACGAGGGTGGCGAGGTCCGGGTCACCGGTGGCGAGGTAGAAGTCGAGCCAGCCGTCGTTGTCGAGATCGCCGAAATTGCAGCCCATGGTGTGGCAGACTCGATTGAGCCGGACGGCGGCGGTGACGTTGCTGAAGGAGCCGTCGTGGTTGTTGCGGTAGAGTCGGGGGAGTGCGGCGGGCGTTGGAAGGCCGAGGTAATCGGCGGCGATATCGCCGACGTTGTTGATGCCGTAGCCGGAGACGAAGAGGTCTTCCCAGCCGTCGTTGTCGTAGTCGAAGAACCAGGTGGGGAAGCTGAAGACCGGGTCGGAGACGCGGGCCCGTTCGGTGACGTTGGAGAACCGCCACTGGTTGGTGGAAGGGCCGGGCCCGGCGGGACCGTCGTTATGGAACAGGAGGTTCGGCGCGTTCCGGCAGGAAAGATAAAGGTCGGGCCGACCGTCATTGTCGAAGTCGCCACAGGCAACGCCCTTGACGAACTGGACGACCTGCAGGCCGACGGCCGCGGCGCACTCGGTGAACGTGCCGTCGTGGTTGTTGCGGAAGAGTTCACACGGATCCGGTTCGCTCGGATTCATGGTCTCGTTGCCCTTGAACAGGTCGAGCCAGCCGTCGCCATCGAAGTCGAACCAACGGCTGGTCTGGGACGGATGCTGGGTCAGGAGTCCGGCGGCCTCGGTGACATCGGTGAAGGTGCCGTCCCCGTTGTTCCGGAGAAGGGAACTGGGAATACGGCCGTGCCGGCCAAACCAGGCTCCGCGGGTGATCCAGACATCGAGCCAGCCGTCGTTGTTGAAGTCGGTCTGCAGGATGTTCAGCCCCGACGTGATGCCGACCAATCCGGCCTCGCTGGTGCGGTCGGTGAAACGGCCGCCACCCCGATTGCGGAAGAACCGGATCTGCCCGTCGAGGCCCCAGGAGGAGGCGAAGACGTCGAGGAGACCGTCGTTGTCGAAGTCATCGACAATCGTCCCGCCGCCCAGGTCGTTGATGTCCAGACCGAGTTGGCCGGCAACGTCGGGGAACCGCGGCATGGGATGATCCGACCGGAACACGTCGGGAGGAACCAGCCATTGGGGCGGTACCTTGTCGGGATACTGCCCGACGGTCATGTAGGCGATGTTGAGGAGCCAGCGTGCGGACAGGTCGTTGGTGGTGGACTGGAGGTGCTGGGTGAGGACGTCGATCGCCCCGAGGGATCCGCGCGGCAGGAGGTGGTAGGCCGCGGACGAGAGCGGGAACAGGCAGGATTCCGGGCCGTGCCGCGCGATGCAGTTCTCCTGTTCGCCCATTCGGAGGAAGGCGACGGCGCGGCGCATGCGGATCTGGGAGCCGACCTTCGCGGGCAACTCGGCCCCGGAGCCCGCGAGCATCTCGGCCATCGCGTCATAGGTGTTGAGGGCAGAATCCGGCCGGCCAAGCTGGGCCTGGTGCAGGGCGAGTTGCAGTCCGATCTGGAATCGGTCCGGCCCCTCCGGCGTGGAGTCCCAGGCCATCTGCAGGCGCGGAACGAGCCGGTCGCTCCGGAACGCGATGCCGTCGGGTTCCAGGTTGTCCCGGAACCAGGCGAGACGCTCGGCCATGCGCCGGTTCGACGGGGGCGGATTGCCCGGGTCGAGCGGCACGGGCAGGGATTGGGGGGCGAGGCAGAGCGGATCGAGTTGGTAGCGCGGGGGCGACGGGCGGGCGAGGAGTTGGCCGGCGAGGAAGGCGAGGGTCAGCCAGGCCAGAAGGAAGCGGCCGGCAGAGCCGACAAAACGCGCCGGGCGCGCCGTTGGTGGATGGAAACGCAAGGTGAGGTCACGTCGGCGCCGCGCGGCTTGGACGGATTTCCGGAGGATGGGACGCGGATCGGCCGGGAGGGAAGCCGGATCTCGGGGCGGTCGACGAGCAAACGGATGTCCCATATGCGACATGGGATTGCTCATGGACGGGGGGCGTTGAGGGAAGACGCGGGTGTCGGCAAGGGGTGACAACGGAGAGGAGCGCGGCAACAGTTGGGGATGCAACGGCGCGACTTTGTGCGGGGCGGCCTGGTGGCTGCGGGTTGGTGGGCGGCGGGAGGGTTCTCCCGGGCGGCGGAGGGTGGTCGTGAACGGGAGGCGGACCTGGTTGTTGTCGGGGGTGGCGTGGGTGGATGCGCGGCGGCGCTGGCGGCCTGTCGCGCCGGGCTCCGGGTGATCCTGACGGAAGAGACGGATTGGATCGGGGGGCAGTTGACCTCGCAGTCCGTACCGCCGGACGAGCATCCGTGGATCGAGTCGTTTGGGTGTACCCGCAGTTACCGGCAGTTCCGGGATGGGGTTCGGCAGTATTACCGGGACCATTTCCCGCTGCAGGGTGAGGCCCGGTCGAACCCGAGGTTGAACCCGGGCAATGGCTGGGTGTCGCGATTGTGCCATGAGCCGAGGGTGGCGCTGGCGGTGTTGCAACAGATGCTGGCGCCGCATGTCGCTTCAGGCCGATTGAAGGTCCTGCTGCGAACGCGACCGGTTGCGGCGGACGTGGAGGGCGACCGGGTTCGGACGGTCACCGTGGAATCGGCCGAGGCGGGCCGGGTTGTCCTGGTGGGGAAATACTTCGTCGACGCAACCGAGTTGGGAGACGTGTTGCCGATGGCTCAGGTGGAACACGTCATCGGGGCGGAATCGCGGAAGGACACGGGCGAACCGAACGCGCCGGAGGTGGGGGATCCGATGGATCAGCAGGCCGTGACGTGGTGCTTCGCCATGGATCATCTGGAGGGCGAGGATCACGTGATTTCGAGGCCGGAGCGTTGGGACTTCTGGAATGCTTACGTTCCCCCGTTGAAGCCGGCGTGGTCCGGCAAGCTGCTGTCGTGGGATTGTTCGGATCCGATCAGCCTGGGAAAGCGACGGATCGGATTTGATCCGTTGATGAAGATGGCCGGATTGAACCTCTGGTCGTACCGGCGGATTGCCGATGCCGGTTTGTTCGTGCCGGGCACATACCGGAGCGGCGTGACGGTGGTGAACTGGCCGCAGAACGATTACTGGCTGGCGCCGTTGATTGGCCCCGGGGTGACCGAGGCGCAGCGGCAGGAGCGGTTGAAGGACGCGCGTCAGGTGAGCCTGTGCCTGCTGTACTGGATGCAGACGGAGGCACCGCGCCCGGATGGCGGCACGGGATGGAAGGGGTTGCGATTGCGGGACGACGTCACGGATGGGCCGGATGGTCTGGCGAAGGCGGTGTATATCCGGGAGGCGCGCCGGATCCAGGCGGAGGTGACCGTAACGGAACTGCACGTGGGCACGGACACCCGCATGAAGGCGACGGGCAAATCGAGGGAGGAGGTGACGGCGGAGAACTTTGCCGACTCGGTGGGCGTGGGGGCATACCGGATCGACCTGCATCCGTCGACATCCGGTCGGAACTACGTGGACCTGGGTTCGCTGCCGTTCCAGATCCCGTTGGGGGCGCTGATTCCCAAGCGGGTGGAGAACCTTCTGGCGGGGTGCAAGAACCTCGGTGTGACGCACCTGACCAACGGGTGCTACCGGTTGCATCCGGTCGAGTGGAACATCGGGGAGGCGGCGGGTGCGTTGGCGGCGTTCTGTGTGGATCGGAAGCAGGTGCCCCGGAAGGTCCGGAACGACGGCAAGCTGCTGGGGGATTTCCAGCAGCGGTTGCGGAACCAGGGGTTTGAACTGGAGTGGCCGCGGACGCGGCCGCTGTAGGCTGGGTGGGCGGGGTGGGCGGTTCCGTCAGGTGGGAAACCGGACCAGGGCGAGGTCGCCGTTGTGGCAACCGGCGAGGATCCACTGGTCGTTGGGCGACGCTGCCAGGGTCGTGACGGCCGAGTTGAGCCGGATCTGGCGGATGGCCGTCGAGGACTTGCCGGCGTTCCAGAAGAAGAGGCTGGAGTCGAGTCCACCCGAGGCGAGGACGTGTCCCTTGTTCTGGTAGGCCAGCGCGGTGATGCGGCCGGTGTGACCTTCCAGGATGCGCGGGGATGAGCCAGCGGGCCCCTTGCCGCCGCAGTCCCAGACCATGGCTTCGTTGCCACCGCCCGTGGCGAGGTAACGCCCGGAGTAGTGCCACGCGAGTTCCCGGACCTTGGCGGCGTAGCCGGACATGGCGAGTTCCTGGCCGGTCTCGAACGGGTAGGGCCAGACCTGGATGGCGAGTTCCTGCGTGCCCGCAACCACCCACTTGCTGTCGCTCGACCACGCGAGGGAGACCATGGAGGTCTTCCACGGAAGTTCACCGAGGAGTTGGGCCGTCGCGAGGTCGTAGAGGCGCACTCCCCCATAGGCTGCGGCAGCCAGGACCTTGGAATCGGCACGCCAGGCGAAGCCGGAGACCGTGCTCGGATGGTCGGCAATGCGATGGACCCAGCCGCGTTCACGGTGCCACAGGTGAACGACGCGACCGGCACCCACGGCCAGCCACTCGCCCGAAGGCGACCAGGACAGCTCCTCGACCCAGCCGGCCCCCGCCTTGAATGCGGGCGGCACGGAGCCTCCGCCCGGAGCCCAGAAACGCACGTGGCCATCCTGACCGACCGAGGCGATCAACGAACCACCCGGCTGCCACGCAGCGCGGAAGGTTCCGTCGGCGTGCCCGGGCAGGGTTTCGAGGATCTGCCCGTCCTGACCGATGATCCAGAGCTGGCCGCCAGCTCCGGCGATGACGGCCCGCGACGAATCCGGCGCCCAGGAAAGGGCGACAACGGCGTCCGGGACATTGAGGAGGTGATCGGCGGACCGAAGTGGAACCGGCATGGCAGGGCGCAGGTGGCGTGAAGCAATCCGTCAGGCGAGGCAACGGCGGAACCCGACGTTCAAGGCTTCGCGATCCAGGTTGCGTCCGATGAAGACGAGCTGCGATTTGCGATCTTCGGTCGGACCCCAAGGCCGGTCGGCCTTGCCTTCAAAGAGCATGTGGACGCCCTGGAAGACGAATCGGGTCTGGGTGCCCTTGAGGTGGAGGATGCCCTTCATGCGGAAGATGTCCTGACCCTTGGTCTGAAGAAGTTCGGAGAGCCAGGCGTTGAGCTTCTTCGGGTCCAGTTCGCGCTTCTCCTCGATGCCGACGCTCGTGACCGTCTCGTCGTGCGTGTGGTCGTGGGCGTGGCCGCCGTGTTCGTGGGTGTGGCCGGGTTCGATCTTCACGCCGCCCTTCAGCAGCGCCCCTTCGAATTCGTCGAGACCGTGCTGGGTGAACAGCGCGTAGTTGCCGTGCGCCGGAATCGACACCCGGAAGTCGGTTGTGTCCGACCCAAGCACCAGCTTGTGGAGGGTGCGACCGGGCTTGATGAGGCCGCCCGGGCGGACGGAGAACGCCTGCTGCTCGAAGATGGCCGCGGCGTCGTCCTCGGCGTGGTGGAGGGCGTCGTGCAACCCGCCGTGGCAATGCTCGCCATCCCCATGGTCATGGTCGTGACCATGATCGTGATCGTGACTGTGGTCGTGGCCGCAGTCCTTGTGATCGTGGTCGTGATCGTGAGCATGACCGTGATCCTTGGGGTCATGGCCGTGATCGTGGCCGTGGTCATGCCCGCAGTCCCTGTGATCGTGGGCATCGAGTTGGAGGAGGACGATACCCATGACGGGATCGGGTCCGGCCTCGAGGCGGAGGATGTGTTCGCCGGCGTCGAGGTGGTAGGCACCGGACCACTCGAAGGGGAAGGCCTTGTCGAGGAAGCCGGGTTCGAGGGAGAGCTTATGGTCGAGGTCGAAGGCGTGGATGTTGATGACCTTGTCGACGCTGAGGTCGCTCTGGGTGGTGTGGTGGATCTGGGCGACCCGATTGATGCCGCGGATGCGGGATTCGAGGTGCTGGAGTTCGGCGGGGGTGACGAGGTCGATCTTGTTGAGGAGGATGCGGTCGGCGAAGGCGACCTGTTCCTTGGCCTCGGGGGCGTCATCGATGTGGAGGGAGATGTGCTTGGCGTCGACGACGGTGACGATGCCGTCGAGGCGGAAGGCGGCCTTGAGTTCCTCGTCCGTGAAGAAGGTCTGGGCGACGGGGCCGGGATCCGCCAGGCCGGTGGTTTCGACGAGGATGTAGTCGAACTTGTCGCGGCGCTTGAGGAGTTGGCCGAGGATGCGGATCAGGTCGCCGCGCACGGTGCAGCAGAGGCACCCGTTGTTCATCTCGAAGATCTCCTCGTCGGCATTGATGACGAGGGCGTTGTCGATGCCGATTTCGCCGAATTCGTTCTCGATGACGGCGATGCGCTTGCCGTGATTGGCGGTGAGGATGCGGTTGAGGAGGGTGGTCTTTCCTGCGCCGAGGAAGCCGGTCAGGACCGTGACGGGAATGCGATGATCAGCCGGAGTAGCCATGCGTTGATGGGGCTATTGATAGCGGCGGTTGGACTGAATGCCAATGACGGCGATGAAAACCCTGAACTCCCGGCGTGTAGCGGGTCGCCATTTCTGTCAGGTTGGGGTTCGAGGGTTACTGAGCATGAACACATCGACGGCCATTTTTACGGGCAGCGCGCCAGATCTGGACTCCTGTCCGGACGAGAGCATGCCGGAGTTCGCGTTTGCGGGGCGCTCCAATGTCGGGAAGTCGTCGCTGCTGAACCTGCTGGTGGGAAAGCGCGACCTGGCGCGGGTATCCCCGACGCCGGGGCACACGAAGCACCTGAATTTCTTCACGATCAACGGGCGCTGGCGATTGGTGGACATGCCGGGGTACGGGTACGCGCGGGTGAAGCGTCAGGAACGGGGGCGGTTCAGCAAGTCCGTGATGGACTACCTGGAGCACCGGCCGAACCTGCAATGCGTCTTCGTGCTGATCGATTCGTCCCTGCCACCGCAGGACAACGACCTCGAGTTCCTGGAATGGTTGGTGGATCACGAGGTTCCCTTTGCGCTGGTGTTCACCAAGGTCGACAAGGTCTCGCAGCCGGCTCTGCAGGGCGTGATCGACGCCATCAAGGCGCGGTTGGCGGAGTGGACCGAGGGTTCGCCGGAGATTTTCGTGTGTTCCTCGGCGGAAAGACAGGGGCGGAATGCCTTGCTGGGCCTGATCGATTCGGTCCTCGAACCGGAACAGAAGCAGCCCATGGGGAAGCAGGCCATTCCCCGGGATACACCTTGGTGAGCCGTTGCCGTTCGAAACCCTGATTCCAGACATGAGAAGCGCATCGGTGGCGGCGTGGTGGGGAATGTTCGTCCTGGGTTCGGCGTTGGCTGCAGGGCCGAGGGACTCCTTCCCGTTGGAGACGACGGCGTCCTGGCCGCGGGATTATCGGGTGCACGTCGAGATCGAGGGTTCGGCGGGTGGTCAGGTCCGGTTGTCTCCGGATCTGGTGGTGCCGTTGGTCGGGGCCGGTGGGCATGACGTGGCCGTCGAGCACCCGGCTTCGGGTGCCCCCGTGCTGAGGGTGTGGTCGGGTGGAATTCTGGCGCGTGGCCCCGAGGAGATGCCCGCCTTGGCTCGGTCGGGGGCAAGGGAGTTCCCGGAGGCACGGCTTCGGTTGGATGCCGACTACACGGCGGTGGTTCGATTCCGGTCGGGCGGGGACGGGACGTTGTTTGCCCTTTGCCCTCCGGTGGGCAAGTGGGCGCCGGATTCCAAGGCCTTGTTCATCCGGGACGGACGGTTGGTCTTCGACATCGGGTGGCTGGGGGCCATGTCCGGCGGCGATCGTGTCGATGATGGTCGCACCCATGTGGTCGTGATGGCGCAGGCCGGGGGGCGGTTGCGGCTCTGGCTCGACGGAAAGCGGGTGGCAGAGCAGAACGGTTTCGGGCGTCCGGACCGGGAGGGTTCCGTGTTCAAGGTGGGACGGGCGGTCACGGATTTCGGAGGGGAATTGCGGTCGGGAAGCGTTGAGGAACTGCGCTTCTGGCAGCGGGCATTTCCGGAAACCGAGGTGACCGGTTGGTCGAGCGGGACCCTCGCGGCGGACGTTCGCGCGGACTTCGTCCACGCACCGGCGTCGGGCGATGGGCGGCCGGTGGTGGTGGCGGATTCCGGTTCGACCGTGAAGGAGTCCTGGGTGCAGCCCCTCGAGCGGACGGACCATGTGGAATTGGTGCAGGGCTGGAACGAGCGGACCTTGGCGGAAGGCCGGCGGATCTATTCGACGCTGTGCGTGGTCTGCCACGGAACCCGGGATCAGGCAGGCTCGCTTCCGACGGCGCTTCGGTTCGCCGAAGGCAAGTTCAAGAACGGTTCGGATCCCTACTCGATGTTCGTCACGTTGACGAAGGGGTATGGGCAGATGGTGCCGCAGGGGCAGTACACGACGGCGCAGAAGTACGCTGTGATCCAATACATCCGGGAGACCTTCCTGCGATCGCACAATCCTTCGCAGTGGGTGGAGATGACGCCGGCTTACCTGGCCGGGTTGCCACGCGGTCGGGCGCGGGCGGAACGGGAGAAGGAGGATCGCTCACTGCCGGAGTACCAGCGGATGGACTTTGGGCCAGCGCTGTTCTGGACCTACGAGGTCGCCCCCGGGAACATCGCTCAAAAGGGTCTCGCCGTGCGTCTCGATGCGGGCCCCGGCGGGGTCAGCGCCGGTCAGGCGTGGATGGTCTACGATCTCGACACGGGCCGGGTGGCCGCGTCGACGACCGGTTCGTTCGTGGATTGGAAAGGCATCGCTTTCGATGGCAGTCACGGGACGCATACCCACCTCACCGGGGACGCTCACGTGGTGAATCCCGTCGGTCCAGGCTGGGCCGGGCCGGAGGGACAATGGTCGGACCCGCGGCCCGCAGGACGGGACGGTCGTCCTTACGGTCCCATGCCGCGGGCGTGGTCCCGGCACCTGGGAGTGTATCCCGGTGGCGATCGCGTGGTCGTCGCCACCGAGGTGAACAGCATCCGCGTGTTGGAATCGCCGGGTTGGCTCGCCTACGGGACGACCCCGGTCTTCCTCCGCACCTTGAACGTGGGGGATGGCAAGGGCGTCGTCCGGTTGCGCGTCGCGCCGGAATCGGTCCGGGTGGTTCTTCGCGGAGCCGGACGGTTGATGAAGGATGCGGGGTTCTGGGTCGCTGAATTGCCGGCGGGGGCGCAGTCCCGGTTGTTTGTATCCCGAGCCGATGCCGCTTCGCTGGAGGCGCTGGCTTCGACGGTGTCGGATCCGTTGGATCTTTCGCCAGCAACGCGCGGTGGACCACGCCGGTGGACCGGCGAACTCACGACCCGATCCAGGCCCGGGCAACGGGGCGGCGCGTTCGAGACGGATGACTTCCCGCTGCCGGTGGAGAATCCGTGGGGCAGTTGGATGCGGCCGGGCGGATTCGATTTCACGCCGGATGGACGCGGCGCGGTGGTGGCCACGTGGAACGGGGATGTGTGGCGGGTCGATGGATTGCTCGAACCGGCACCGGCCGAGTTGAAGTGGCGGCGGATCGCGAGCGGGTTGTTCCAGCCGCTGGGCGTGAAGTTCCGGAACGGGGAACTGTTCGTGACCTGCCGGGATCAGTTGGCCCGATTGGTCGACCTCAATGGCGATGGCGAGGTGGACTGGGTTGATTGCTTCAACTCGGACCATCAGGTCACCGAACATTTTCACGAGTTCGCCATGGGGCTGCAGACCGATGCGGCAGGGAATTTCTATTATGCGAAATCGGGTCGGCACGCACTCGCGGCGGTGGTGCCGCATCACGGCACGTTGTTGCGCGTGAGTCCGGATGGAAGCCGCACCGACATCCTGGCGACGGGATTCCGCGCGGCGAACGGCGTGTCGCTGGAGGCGGACGGCTCGTTCTGGGTGACGGACCAGGAGGGATTCTGGACGCCAAAAAACCGGATCAACCGGGTGAAGCCCGGCGGATTCTACGGAAACCTTTTCGGCTATACCGACGTGACCGATCCTTCGGACTCAGCCATGGAACCGCCGCTGGTGTGGATCACCAATGACAAGGACCGGAGTCCGGCGGAGTTGGTGCGGGTGCCAACGAATGCTTGGGGATCGCTGGGAGGCTTGCTGCTGAACCTGAGCTATGGAACAGGGCGGGCCTTCGCCGTTACGCACGAGGAGGTCGGCGGCGCGTGGCAGGGAAGCGTCTCTGAGTTGCCCTTGCCCGCATTCGCCACCGGGATCATGCGCGGTCGCTTCGGCAAGGATGGCGCCCTGTACACCTGCGGCATGTTTGCCTGGGCGGGGAACGCCACCGCACCGGGAGGGTTTCATCGGATCCGACGGACCGCACGCCCCGCCCATGTCCCGTTGGCGGTCGAGGCTCGGGCGGGTGGACTGAGGGTTCGGTTGAGTGAGGCGGTTGATCCGGCTTCGGTCGTTGCGGGCGCCTTCCAGATCCAGGTGTGGTCCTTGAAGCGCAGCGCCCGCTATGGATCGAATCATGTGGATCAGCATGCCGTGGAGGTGAAGTCGGCTGGCGTTGGCCCGGATGGACGGACGCTCGAGATCTCCGCGCCCGGACTGGGCCCGACGCAGTGCTACGAACTCCGGATGACGCTCCGTGCCCCGGATGGATCCGTCATCGAACGGAATCTCCACGGGACGATTCACCGCGTCCCGTGACCCGGGCAGGCCGAGGGCGGGCTTCCCGTGGCTGGATTGAAGCGCAATCTCGAGGCTCACGCGGTTGGGGCACGGAGGGGTGCGGGAGGGGCAGCTTTTGCAATGGCATGTCGCATATGCGACATCCGGATGCAAATCAGAGGGGGGCACGGTGCGCGGAGCCGGCGTCTCCGGTGGGTCGAGGTGCCGCTTTACGTCGGCGTTGGAAGTGGGTCTGAAGGAGGCTATGGCAGTTCGACCGACACGCATCCTCCTGGCGGATGATCATGGGGTGGTCCGGAATGGGTTCCGGATGATCCTGGCGGCGCAGTCGGACATGGAAGTGGTCGGCGAGGCATCGAATGGGCGTGAGGCGGTTGAGATGGCGGAGCGGTTGATGCCGGATGTGGTGGTGATGGATGTGACGATGCCGGAGTTGAACGGGATCGAGGCGGCCCGCCAGCTTCTGAAGGTGGTTCCGCGGGCGAGGGTGCTGGCGCTGTCGATGCAGAAGGATTCGGTCTATGTGCGCGAGATGCTGCGGGCAGGTGCGAAGGGATACCTGTTGAAGGACAGCACGGAGAAGGACCTGCTGGCGGCCGTGTGCGCCGTGGTGACGATCGGGTTCGCCCGGAAGAGCATTCACCGCATCCAGTGGCAGTCGGATGAGTTGGACCGGGTCTCGTGGCACATGTTGCAGTCGCAGGAACAGGCTGCCCGGCGTTTCTCGCACGAGTTGCACGACGAGTTGGGCCAGTCGCTGGCGGTGCTCCGTTCGAACCTCACCAAGGAGTCGGTGCTGGATCCGGAATCGCTGCGGGCGGACTGCCTGCATCTGGTCGATGAGTCGATCGCCAACGTCCGGGAACTGTCCCAGTTGTTGCGGCCGGTGATCCTGGACGATTTCGGGCTGGATGCGGGGTTGCGGTGGTTGGCGGAACGGTTCGCGCAACGGACGCGGATCCGGGTGGATGTCGAGACCGAGTGCCGTGGACGATTTGCCGATGAGACGGAGACGCACCTTTACCGGATTGCGCAGGAAGCGTTGACCAACGTCGCGCGGCATTCGAAGGCCGGCAACGTTCGGATCCGGTTGGTGGAGGCGGAGGGAAACATCCGACTGAGCATCGTGGACGACGGCGTGGGATTGGGGCCCGATCCGGGTGCTGTTCCGGGGCGGCCCAGCCTGGGGATGGTGGGCATGCGTGCACGGGCCCGCCAGTGCGGGGGCGAGTTGACCGTGGAGCCGGCGGAGCCGACCGGGCTTCGGGTGGAAGCCGTGGTGCCGGCGATGCCTGCGGACACGAAGGAGTAGCAGCTAACCCTGCGGTTCGGTGGACGAAGCCATCTGAAGGAAGGTGGGTTCGTCGAGGATCGCGATGCCAAGGGTGCGGGCCTTGTCGAGCTTCGAGCCCGCTTCCTCGCCGGCGAGGAGGTAGTCGGTCTTCTTGCTGACGCTGGACGAGACCTTGCCCCCGAGTGCTTCGATGCGGGCGGCGGCTTCCTCCCGTTTGAGGGTGGGAAGGGTTCCGGTGAGGACGAAGGTCTTGCCGGCGAATGGACCACCCGCGACGGCGGTTGGGGGACGGTAGGTGGCGGAGGTGAACGTCAGGCCGGCTGTCCGGAGACGTTCGATGAGCAGGCGGTTGGCTTCGTCGCGGAACCAGGCGTGGACGGACGAGGCAATGACCTCGCCGATGTCCTCGGCCTTCATCAGTTCCTCGGGCGAGGCGGCGGCGAGGGCGTCGAGGTCCGGGAAATGTCGTGCGAGGGCCTTGGCCGTGCCGGCGCCGACGTGGAGGATGCCGAGCCCGAAGAGGAGCCGACGCAGTTCGCGGGAGCGGGAGGCGTCGATACCGGCGACGAAGTTGGCGGCGGACTTCTCGCCCATGCGTTCCAGTCCGGCGATGGCCGGGGCTGCGAGTTGATAGAGGTCGGCGACGTCGCGGACGAGGCCGGCGGACACGAGTTGTTGGACGGTGATCTCACCGCCGCCCTCGACGTCCATGGCGGCGCGGCCGCACCAGTGTTCGAGTCGGCCTCGGATCTGGGCCGGGCAATGGGGATTCGTGCAGCGCCAGACGGCGCCTTCGCCGCTGGTGGTTTTCTCGCGTTGGGCGGCGGTGCTGCATTCCGGGCAGGAGCGCGGGAACTCGAACGCGACCTCGGCGCCGGTTCGGCGTTCGGGAACGACGCGGACGACGGCGGGAATGACTTCGCCGGCCTTCTCGATGACGACGACGTCCCCGACGCGGATGTCCTTTCGACGGAGTTCCTCTTCGTTGTGGAGCGTGGCGCGGCTGACCGTGGAACCGGAGAGGAAGACGGGTTCGAGTTCGGCGACGGGAGTCAGGGCGCCGGTCCGGCCGACCTGGATGGTGATGGCGCGGAGACGGGTCTCGGCCTGCTCGGGCGCGTACTTGTAGGCCATGGCCCACTTCGGTGCCTTCGAGGTGGTGCCGAGTCGCTCGCGGAGTGCGAGGTCGTCGAGTTTGACGACGGCGCCGTCGGTCTCGTAGGCGAAGGAGCGGCGGACGGTGTCGAGTTCGGCGATGGCCTGGACGACCTCATCCGGTGAGTGGGCGACCCAGAGGCGTTCCGGTGTGGGAAGGCCAAGGGACCGGAACCAGGCGAGGAGGTCTGCCTGGCGGGTGGGGACTTCGGGGGCCGTGACAGCCCCGATGCCGTAGACGACAACCTGCATCGGGCGCTTGGCAACGAGCCTGGGATCCAGTTGCTTGAGGGAACCTGCGGTGGAATTGCGGGGATTGGCGAAGAGTTCCTCGCCCGCGGCGGCCCGTTCGGCGTTGAGCTTCTGGAAGGCGGTCAGGCTCATGAACACCTCGCCGCGGACCTCCAGCAGTTCGGGCACCGGAATCCCCTCCGCCGGCGTGAGGCGGAGCGGGAGGTTCCGGATCGTCCGGAGATTGGCGGTGATGTCATCGCCAAGCGTCCCGTCGCCGCGGGTGGCACCGATCGTGAAGTGCCCGTGCTCGTAGCGGAGCGAGACGGCGATGCCGTCGATCTTCGGCTCGATGGTCCATCGGAGTTGGGCGTCGCCGAGTGGCTTCTGGGCTCGGGCGAGGAAGGCCTGTACCTCCTCGGAGGAGTAGGTGTTGTCGAGGCTCATCATCGGCACGGAGTGTGCCACCTGCGTGAAGCCGGCGAGGGGTTGGCCACCGACGCGCTGGGTGGGAGAGTCTGCGGTGCGCAGGTCGGGATGGGCCGTCTCGAGGTCGACGAGTTCCCGGTAGAGCCGATCGTACTCGGGATCGCTGATGGTGGGCCGCGCGTCGATGTAGTAGGCGCGGTCGTGCTGCTGGATCTGGAGCGAGAGATCCGTGTGGCGTTCGCGGGCGGAGGCTGGAGTCATGCGGTGCGTGGGGGATCCTCTGGATTCCCGCAAAAGGGTTCAAGCCGCAGGGTATGGTTTGGTGAGTGCGGGCTTGCCGGGGCACGGGGGATGATGGAAGGAGTGGTGGGTGTCGCCGACTTGCCGTCCAAGCCCGCTTCCATGCCGTTTCACGGTCATCCTCTTGCTTCTGCTCGGGGTCGCCTCGTTTCGGTTGCTTGCGCAGGGATTCCAGCCGTTGCCGGACTTCCAACCGGACCCGGTCCAACTGGGACGGCTGAGTCGGACCCTCTCGCTGCTGAGGTCCGCCAATCCCACCAATCACCCGGTGGTGCGGGTGATCTTCTACGGGCAGTCGATCACGATCTATCCGTGGTGGCAGGAGGTGTCGGATCGGTTGAAGGCTGCGTATCCGCACGCGAGGTTTGAAATCCAGAACCTGGCGATCTCCGGGTTCATAGCGGATCGGTTGATGTACACGTGCGAGCAGGACGTGGTGCCGTTGCAGCCCGACCTGATCCTCCTTCACGCATACGGGTACGAAGCGGAGATGGGTAGATTGCTGGAGCGGTTGCGTTGGCAGACGACGGCGGACGTCCTGGTCCAGATGGATCATCCGTTGACGGATGGTGAACTGGCGGAGGTGTCCAATGCCGAGCAGTTGATGGGAACCAACCCGCTTTCGTGGGCGTACCGGAACTACGTGGCCATCCCGCGCCAGGCAGAACGCACGGGATGCTGTGTGGCGGCGGTCCGGGATTACTGGAAGTCGTATTGTCGGGCCCGTGGCCGGACGGCCGGCCAGCTTCTGGCGGACGCGACGCATCCCAATGAGGAGGGCAACCACCTGATGGCGGCGGCGGTTCTTGCCTATCTTATCCCGGCCACGCCCCCGCCCGATGTCGATCCCTGGGCCACCGACGGGGTCCGGGCATGGACATGGCGGCGGGATCCGAGCCGCCTCTTGCAACGTCTTGTCGTGGATTTTACCGGGAGCCGGTTGGACGCGGTTACCGATGCGGAGGCAGCGGAATCCATCCGGTTGACGGTGGACGGTGGCAAGCCGTCGGAACTCGCTTCGATCCGGAGCTTTGGCAGGACCACTCCCGTGCCTGGCCAACCCTGGCCGGCGCTGACCAGTGTGGATTCCGTGGCGCCCCGTCTGGCGGAGACCTGGACGGTCTCGATACTGGGGTTGTCCGAGAACAACAGCCGGATCGAGTTTCGCGTGGATGGTTCGAAGACGGGATTCGACGGTGTGGGGACGAGCCAGACCCATTTTGTCTCCAACTCGGGTCGGGTTGTGATCCCGATCTGGTCCTGGTTGCTCGGCTATGCATTGAACTCGGCCGGAATCGGGCTTCCGAAGGACTACCGGATCGAGTGGAAGTCGGACTGGGTGGGTGTAGACGAGTTCCGTCCGCGGGCGCCTCGAGGGGTGGGCGATGAGGCGACAGTCACCTTGGTGTCGGGCCTGCCCGATGGGGTGCATCGACTGGTGCTGGAGGGGGCGTCTTTGGCTTCGGTCCGGTCCCTGCGCGTGTTTCGGCCTCGGGGATTGGCCTCGGTGGTGGAGATCTCCAGGGAGGAAACGCCGATCCGTCCGTCGGTCGGTTGGCGATATCGGTTGGGGGGCTGGGGATTCGAATTGCGCGGGAGCGACCTCGCCGGGGTCGAGGTTGAGTCGAGTACCAATCTGGTGGACTGGTTGCCATTTGCAGGCTCCCGGCAACACATCTCCAACTGGCTGCCGGAAATGCAGGAGGAGGTTCGGTACTTTCGGATCCGGGGCGGGCGGTGAAGGGGTTTGGCGGTGCTGGGAATGGTGGTGGTGTTGATCGCGGCTGGGATCTTTCTGGTCCGGCGGGCGCTGCTGATGCGGATGGAGCGGGAGATGGAGGCATGAAAAAGCCCCCGGCAGAGTGTGCCGGGGGCCTGTTGGAGCC
>CAIMMI010000134.1 GCA_903842505.1 uncultured Verrucomicrobiota bacterium
GCTTCGCCCGTAGGCCGGGTGCCCTCACCCGGCGGATGTGACGTTCGCGCCGCGTGAGGGCACTCTTCGCCCGTAGGCCGGGTGCCCTCACCCGGCGGATGGGACGTTCGCGCCGCGTGGGGGCACGCGGCCTACAGAAGCGGCTCGACGGTCTCGTCCCACCGGTCTAACCCCTCCCAGATTCTCTCCGGAGACCCCGATCAAGGCTTCGCAGGTGCTTTCCACGGATCGACCACGCGGCCCCCGGCATCGACCAACTCCACGCGGCGCGCCTTCCGCAGGCTTCCCTTGTAGCCACCCACCACCAACCACCGTTCCCCACGCATCGGACTGTTCGTCCGCGCCAGGAAACCCGACTCGCTCGCCGCCACGATCGCCTGGCCTTGCGCCGGAATCACCATCCCAGCCGGAAGCGTAAACTTAACGTCTCCACCCAGCTTCCACCCCGAGACATCCACCGCGAACGGATGCGTGTTCGTCAGTCGGATCCAGTCCCCGCGCGGTGTTTCGCCCAGACCGGTGGCGGCGATCCGAACCACGCATTCCGCTGGCTGCGGCCCGGGAATTCCCGCGCTCAACCGCGTCCCCACGCCAACCCGGCGAGCCTCATTGGTCTCGCAATGCGTCACGTAGAAGTGAACCCGACGCAGATCGATGAACTGCCGCTGAAGATCCCGCACGCCCAGTTCCATTGAACGTTCCGGCGTCGCTCCTTCCGCCGCATTCCACGACTCGCCCCAGATCGCCCGGTCCAACGCCGCCTCCGGCGCCATCTTCTTCAACATCCCCGCGATGTGCCGCTCCAGCACCCGATCCGACTCCGGCGTTCCCGGCGGTTGCCAATGGCGATCCATCAACGTCCGAATCCGACGCACCAGCATCTGCCGTGTCGCGGGCGTGCGCACGATCGCATCGTAAAGCTCGTTGTGGCCCTGGTTGCTCCCGATGTCCGAAGCGCCCCAGAACGGATGGCTCCGGAAGTCGTCGCGATTCGCCAGGATCCCGCCTGCCCCAAAACTCAACCCCCACGACACGTTCATATCGAACGCCACCGGCCTCCAACGCCCGGATCCATCCGAGTCCCGGTACAGCGACAGGTTCGCCCAGATGTCGTCGTCCTCCTGGGTCAATCGCGCCACCGCCATGTAATTGATCACGCCCGGCACATCGCACCGATCGAACAGTTCGGTGGCCCGTGCCGAACCCGCACCGCCCCCGCCCAACGCCCGCGTAAACGCGAGGTAGTCAGAGAAATCCTCCTGACGCCGCGTCTTCTTCTCCATCCCACCCGAACTGTTCATGTCGGGCGTCACCGTCCCCACGGCCTTGTACAACGCCCCGTCCGGATCGAGTCCCGTCCGCTCCAGCAGTTCCTCCCCCAGCACCTGCGAATGCATGGCCAACTGGAAGAACTTCCCATTCAGCTGCACCCGGACCGGTTCATGGAACGGCGCCGGCACTCCTGCCTGCGCCATCAACCAGAAGGACAGGTGCTGACGCAGATAACTCGGGTCCCCCCACTCCGCCATCAACGACGTGTTCCGGATCCGTCCACCTCCCGCACCGTGCCGCAACGGATGATCCGCGTTGAACTCCAGCCGATGCGACTTCTTCGGAAAACCCGCCGTCGTGTTGCCCCGGACCTTGATCCGGATGTGGTCGTAGAACTCCCCGTCGTGCCACACGCAGGCCCGCGCCCCCGCATCGGATTCCATTCCGCCAATCGAACCCGGTTCCACGAACAACTGGAACACCGGCAACGCACTCGTCACCGCCGCGGCCTGCACCACCGTCCCCAGATACTGCGAGCTCCGCTCCCGATCCCGAAACAGCGGCCAACGATTGGTCGAACCCGCGGCATCCACCGCTTCGAACCGCCACCGCACCATGTCCCCGGCTGCCGCACCATCCGTCGGGATCGTCCCGGTCCAAACTCCGTCCCCCGCCTTTGTGTCGCCTTCGGCGCCGGCATCGTTCAACCCGACCACCTTTTCCGCGCCGAACATCACCCGGTGGATCACCCGCACCTGAGCCATCGCCGCCCCGTTTGCGATCGCCCGGACCGAGACACGGACCGGTTCACCCGGTCGCACCGCCTGCGGCGGTTCCTGCGTCGCCTCCGCCAACGCCGGCCCGGGCCGTTCACCCTCACTCAGGTTAGGCTTTCCCGGCGTTGTTCTCGGCAGGTACCACGGCACCGTCGACGTCGGCGTCGCGAACCCGAAGGACACATCCGCAAACTGCACGGGGTAACCCGGCGAAAAGGCCGTCGCC
>CAIMMI010000135.1 GCA_903842505.1 uncultured Verrucomicrobiota bacterium
AATCACGCGCCCTCGCCCAGCACCGCCTGCACCCGGCGCGCAAACCCGAGGCTGTCCTCGATCATCGCCCCCAGCGCCGTCGCTTCCGTCCGGATCTCCTGATCGTTCGTCACCACGAATACCGTCGGCGTCTCCGCCCCGCGCCGCAGGTGCCTCAAGTGCCCGATCAAGACCGCATCCGCACGGTTCCGTCCTTCGCCACCGGACCAGACAATCCTCAGATTCGACGCCAGCGTCCGCTGGTTCGAGTCATGCCCGTCCGCCACCACCTGCACCTGCGCCTTCGAAGCCCGCGCTGCGATGCGACCCAACAGCGGATGCAACCGGCGCAGCGAATCCACGAACCGAGCCGGATCCGAACTCACGCCCAATACCTCTCCCGCCGCCCCGATCCAGTTGTAGGCATCAATCAGGATCACCCCGGCTGCAGCCCCCCGCAGCACGTCCCCGATCCGGACCACAACCACGCTCGCCCCCCGCCGCAAGGGATCGCTGACCGCGGACTTCCGCACGGCCGCCCGATCCCGGAACCACCCGAGCACCGGTGGCGTCAGCAAGGCAGCCCCTGCCAATGCCTCCACACGGCCCAACACCGAGTCCACCGCCGCGGGGGTCGTGGCCAACGCCAGTTGCGCCTGCAGATCGGTCATCCACTCGGGCGCCTCGGCCGGCAAGTCCCCCAACAACTCCCGACGCCGCACGATGGCCGCCTCCGCCCGACGCAACAGTGCCGCCCATTCGCCCAAAGGTTGAACCGCCTCCCCAGCCGCCATCTGGGCCTGCGCCTTCAACTCCGCCAGAACCTCCAACTCCCGACGCAGCATCGCGCGGTTCCCCTGATGCCGATCCGCCTGACGCTGACGCTCGAGCGCACCCCGCAGCTCACCCGCGATCCGATCGAACTCCGGTGCGGACGAATCGGAAGCCGCCTCGGTCGCCACCGCTCGCGCCAGCCACGGTCGGACCTGCGCATCCAACGCCGCCTTCACCTCCTGCTGAACCTTCGTCACGTACCCCGACCGCAACTCCTGAAGTTCCTTCTTCACGGCATCCCGCTCTGCCACCAACGCCGCCTCCCGGGCCGCCGATTGCTCCCTCATTTCCCGAACCGTCTTCTGGTGCGCCTGAACCTCCGTCGCCAATTGGCTGCGGGCGTCCTTCAACCACTTCCGATGCTTCTCGAGGTCCACCGAATCGTTCGCGGCCAACGCTCCGACTGCCGGTGCCGATGACGGAGCCGCAACCGGGCTCACCCGTTCCATCCCCATCGGCTCCAGGAAGCCCATCGACACGAACCGCCGCCACGCCGCCTCCCGATCGTCGGCCTTTACGATGACCCGGGTCAGGAGTTCCGGCTTCGCCAGCGCGGAAACCGTCGGACGCGGATCCAACCACAGGCTCACGACGGTCGCCTCAGGTCCCACGGCCGACATCAGCGCATCGATCCAGGTCGGGATCATCGCCGGATCCAACTGCACCAGAACCCGGCAAGGGGCCATCGACAACCTCAGGGTCACCACCAGATCCGGCGACAAACGGACATTGCCCGAGATCAACCGCCGCCATTGCGCCAGGATCGCCGCCCGCTTGGTGAATCCGCCCAGCATCTGACGCCCCATCTCCCGCACGCAATCCTCCGGCAGATGCTCCCCGATGACTCCCATCGCCGGCCGCAGCCACTCGGGAACATCCAGGGACTCTGTTGGAGGATTCATGAGGCCAAAGGCTACACGGTTCAGTCGCCAAGGTGAAAGGAACACCATCCCTTGCCCTCGTACTCGTACTCAGCCCGAAGGGCGGTACTCGTACTCGTACTCGACCCACAGCCGGTGGGAGCACTTCGAGCCCAACGATCAGCACGAGCGCGAGTACGAGTACGAGTACGAGTACGAGTTCGAGTACGACAAGCCCCTCCCCTCCGCGCCTCTGCGGAAGATCTTGTCCCCCGCGTGTCCATCCTCGCCATCCACCACCGCGCCAGTATCCAATCACCTCATGGAGTTGACGACACAACTGGCCCTGTTCCTCGACAACAAGCCTGGCTCGCTCGCTCGCGTCTGCGAAGCCCTCGCCGAGGCCCGCATCAACATCTACGCCATCTCCACCAGCGACACCGTCGACCACAGTGTCGTGCGCATGGTCGTCAGCGATCCCCGCCGCGCCCTGGAACTCTTCGAGGAACGCAACGCCCTCGTCGTCGAGAGCGATGTCCTCATGATCCATGGCGACAACCGCCCCGGCGGCCTCGCCTCCATCGCCCGACGCCTCGGCGACGCCGACATCAACATCGAGTACGCCTACTGCGCCACCAGTCCCAGGGCCCGCAACGGACTCCTCATCCTCCGCCCCTCCAATCCCCGGAAAGCCCTCAAGGTCCTCAACCAATCCGAGTAGCGCCCCGTAGTCGTCGACGTCAGGAGGCGCCCTCTCCCCTCCCCGTCGTCGTCGACGTCAGGAGGCGCCCTCTTCCCCTCCCCGTAGTCGTCGACGTCAGGAGGCGCCCTCTTCCCCTCCCCGTAGTCGTCGACGTCAGGAGGCGCCCTCTTCCCCCACCACCACCCCTCACCGCACCTCCGCCGCCATCGCCTCGATCCACTTCCCCAGCGCCGGCGGCTCAAACGCCTCCATCCGTTCCAGCAGGCGGACCGGATCCGACTCCACCAGCAGCGATGCCGCATGCTGCGGCCGGACGAATCCGGTCCCGGTCATCTGTCGGACAAACGCCACCAACCCGTCGTAGAAACCCGACACGTTCAGCAAGCCCAGCGGCTTGGAATGAACCCCCAACTGCAGCCAGGTCAGGGTCTCGAACAACTCGTCCATCGTCCCGAAGCCGCCGGGCAAAGCGATGAACGCATCGCTCAGGTCCACCATCATCTGCTTCCGGATGTGCATGGACTCCACCACCCGCAGGTCCGTTACCCCCGGGTGCTGGATCTCGCGCTCCACCAGAACACGCGGGATCACACCCACCACCTTCCCGCCAACCGACAACGCCCCGTCCGCCACCGTCCCCATCAATCCCACCTGGGCTCCGCCATAGACCACCCGGATTCCCCGCTGGGCCAGCAACACCCCGATTCCAAACGCCGCCTCCCGATACTCGGGTCGATCCCCAAACCCGGACCCGCAGTAGACACAGACGCTCTGAAATCGCGACATGCCTCAATCCTCTCCCTCACCACCTTCGACCTGCAAGGACAGGCATTGCTCGGGCACGGGGACAGGAGCAGATCAATTGGACAGTATGACAGGATGGACAGGATGGCGCCCGGACAACGCAACCCTCGAACAACAACCCTCGAACAAACCTCTCCCTCCGCGGCTCCGCGGCTCCGCGGCTCCGCGTGAGATCCTCCCCGCTCGAATCCGCCCAAGGTGACAGGGACGTCGCCGCCCCGTCCGGGACTCACGCCGAAGCCGACAGATCCCTCAGGTCCGCGCGTACGGACTGGTAGCTCACATCGAAGGCGGCGGCCCGGGGATCCGGGGTGATCCCGTTCCGCTCGCAGTGTTCGTGGTACAGACCGGTCCACCAATTCGCGTGGCCCGTCAGCCCGGACTGACGCCACTGCTCCCAACCCATCAGCACCTTGCTCCAGCACCGATCCCCGTAGGCCACGGCCTCGTGCGGACTCGGCATGTCGCTCACGTACCAATCGCGCCCCACGCGCGCATGGAGGACCTCGTCGGCCCAGTCGAAGTCCTGGATCGTCGCCGCGAGCGGATTGCGGGAGGAGATGGCCACCTCCCATTCGTGCCGCTTGCCCGTCTTCGGCATGAGCCCCTGCTCGATGAAATACAGGACGGCGTGCCGCTCCTTCGGCGTCAGCTGGGTGTTGAGCCCGAGCGACCACGTGAAGTTCACCCGGACGTGCTCCGGCCAGTCCACCCCGGCGGCCACGAATCCGACCTCGCCCAGCATCGCGTGCCGGGCTTCGTCCCACAGCTGCCGCGTCATGTCGCGGTAGTAGCCCCACGGCTTGTCCGGCGTCTCCGCGATGATGCTGGCCATCATCTCCGGCACGTCGATCTCCCGAAGCCGCTTGTAGTACATCATGAGCACCTTCCCATCCGCCGGCATCGCCGGGTCGTACAGGAAGACCTCGGCATTCACGCCCATGTTGTACGGATCCGGGAAGCGCACGTCCCGACGCGGCACGCCGTCGTACCGGAACGGTACGGCCGAATGTCGTCGCGCGGGCAACTCCCCTTTCGGTGCCACCCCATCCAATCCACCCGCAGCCACCAGCGACTGCACCAACACCGCCACGCCGGGCACCGCCGCCGCACGGGCTTCCGCGCCCACCAGTGCCGATACCGCACGTCCGCCGTAGTCGATCAGGTCTTCGGCTTCCAGCAGCGCGAAGCGCAGCATCCGGATTGTCGGCTGATCCGCCACCGGATGCGCCTCGCGACGATGCCGCTGCATCGCGTCCTGAAGAGCGGGCAGGACCAACTCATAAAGGCCGATCAGGAACTCTTCGGTCGTCGGAGCCTGACGGATCTCGTCGAAGAGAAGCTCCAGCCCCGGATGCGGAATCCGATCCAGCCCCAGGGGCGGCTCGCGCATCTCGCCCACCCGCGCGCGGATCGCCGCGACATGTTCCGCCGCGATGTGCGCATGCAGGGAGAAGGCCATCTTCAATTCGTAGATGGGCTCGGAGGTCAACCGCGCCAGCAGGACCTGATGGACGCGCTTCCAGGCGTAGTGATGAACCTTCAGACGCCGGACGGATTCCTCGACCGACAAGCCCGGCTCGACCGCCTGCGGGAAGCTCGCGAGCCCCGCCAACGACGGCAGCCCGGCATGCGTGCGATACGACCGCGCGTGGGTGGCGGCCGCGGAAAGAGGGGACGTCTCAGCGCTCATCAGTGACGGGGAGTAAAGGCAACCCGCCCGAGGCTGTCCACCCCGCGAAGGCTCACCGGAGAAAAGGGATCCTGGAAGGAGTAGTAGGATCCACAGATTTCACCGATTGCACGGATTGGAAGCCGGTTGAGAACGGCTGTGGTTTCACCCCGCGGGTGATATGGAAACAACGAGGCGGAGGGTGCGTTGTCCCAGTCCATCGGTGAAATCTGTGTAACCTGTGGACCTCCCAACTGCCAATCTCAGGCTCAAACCTCCCGCCAACGCTGCGCCACCGGGATCCGGCGCCCGACGCCGAAGGCCTTGGTCGTCACCTTGAGCCCGGGCGCGGCCTGACGGCGCTTGTACTCCGAACCATCGATGAGCTTCACCACCCGCGTCACGTCCGCCTCCGCAAAGCCCGCCGCGCGGATCTCCGCCGGCGACTTCTGGTCGACGACATACATCTCGAGGATCGCGTCGAGGATGTCATACGAAGGCAGGCTGTCCTGATCCGTCTGGTTCGGACGCAATTCCGCGCTGGGAGCCTTGGTCAAGGTCGCCTCGGGAATCGGAGGCGTGACCCCACGACGGATGGCATCGTCGTTGATCCAACGCGAAAGCCGGTACACGAGCGTCTTGGGCACGTCGCTGATCACGGCCAACCCGCCGCACATGTCGCCGTACAAGGTGCAATAGCCCACGGCCAACTCGCTCTTGTTCCCGGTCGTCAACAGCAGCGACCCGAACTTGTTCGACATCGCCATCAGGATCACGCCGCGCAACCGCGCCTGGATGTTTTCCTCGGCCACGTCTTCCGCGCGCCCAGCGAACACGTCGCGCATCTGGCCCTTCACCGATTCAAACGGCGGCTGGATCGGGACCACGTCGTAGCGGATTCCCAACGCTTCCGCGAGGGACCGGGCATCGTCGAGACTGCCCTGCGAGGAATACTGCGAAGGAAGGGAGATGCCCCGCACGTTCTCGGTGCCCAGCGCGGACGCCGCAAGGCACGCGACCAACGCCGAATCGATTCCACCGCTCAAACCGAGCACCGCCGACCGGAACCCGCACTTGTGGAGGTAATCGCGGGTTCCCAACACGAGGGCCCGATGCACCAGTTCTTCGGTGGCATACACGCGCGGCGTCTGGCCTCCGGTCATCGAGACGTCGAGCACCCGGAAGTCCTCTTCGAACGCCTCGGCCTGACCCAACAGCCGGCCTGCGCCATCGAACACGACCGATTGCCCATCGAAGACCAACTCGTCATTGCCCCCGACCAGATTGCAGTAGACGACCGGCCGACCGGTCCGCTTGGCCAGTCGGTTCAGCAGGCTGTGGCGGGTGCGTTCCTTGCCCAGATGCCACGGAGAAGCCGAGAGGTTGAACAGGACTTCCGCCCCCGCCGCGGCCAGTTCCCCGGCCGGATCCGGCCGATACCGGCGCTCGGGCCAGAGATCGGCGTCGTTCCAGACGTCCTCACAGATCGTGATGCCAATCCGGCGGCCGTTGAACTCGACCGGCACGTTGCGCGTCGCGGGTTCGAAGTACCGGTCTTCGTCGAACACGTCGTACGTCGGCAGCAGGGTCTTTTGCCGGATCGCCACGATCCGACCGTCCTGCAGCAGCGCGACGGAATTGAACACCGGCCGGCCTGGTCGAACCGGATTCTCTTCGACAAACCCGACCAGCAGCCCCGTGGACCCGGTCGCAACCGCCAGACGTTCGAGCGCCTCGCGGTTGGCCCGGATGAAAGCCGGACGAAGGAGCAGGTCCCGCGGCGGATACCCAGTGAGGGCCAACTCCGGGCACACGACGATGTCCGCCGCCGCATCCACGCCGCGGCGATAGGCCTCGAGGATCCGACGCTCGTTGGCCGCGATGTCTCCGACGGTGAGGTTCAGCTGTGCAATGGCGACTCGCATGGGATCATCAACCGCACCCGTCAGGGAATCCGTGCACGTCGCACCAAGTTCGCCCGCAGTTCTCCTTCGGGCATCGTCACCAGCGTTCCCGGCCCCACGCCGTTCCGCGTGAACCAGTCCGGCGCCGTCTCCAGGACGAACTGGATCCGGTCGGACTTCGAGGGCACCGGCGAGACGTCCCGCGCCTTCAACTGGACGACCTCCTGGATGATGCCGTCCGAATCGATGTAGGCCGCGGCAATCGGGAAATCCACGTTCTTCATGTAGAACGCCCGATCCTGACCCGTCGCGAACGCGAAGAACATGGCTTCGTTCGTTCCGATGCCCTTGCGGAACATCAGCCCGGTCGCCACCTGCGAGACCGTCGTACACAGTTCCGCCTCCAGTTCGCGCGGCCCGAGATAGAGCTTCACCATCGGGAGGTTGGTCTGGGCGCGGCTGAGGTGGAAGATTACCTCGGGCTCGGCCTTGGCCGGCGCTGGCGCAGTTGCCGCCCCAGGCGCAGGCGCAGGTGCGGGCGCGGGTGGAGGAACAGTGGGAACCGTCGGCGCAGACGTCACCGACGCTGCGGAGGGCGCCTTTCCGCCGGGCTGGTTGCAACCCGAGACCGCCACCCCCACGCAGGCCAGCACCGCCAGGATCCAGCTTCGTTTCACGCCCGCAGGGTGGTCGCGTCCGGTTCCCGGTTCCAAGTCCAAGTTTTCACCTCAAGCAGCTTCGGGAGCCCCCACCGAATCTCCACATCCCTTCCGCTGCTCCGTTGTAAACCGTCCCTCCGCGGTGAACCTCAGCTCTGGCTCAGGCGCTTGACCGGCGCGTCGAAGTAGAGCTCATGCGCCTCCCGCAGGATGTCCGGAATCCGGGCCGCGAACGGACTCGCCTTCAGCACGCCATCCACCCTGGACCAGTCGAGCTTCGCCACGTGCTCACCCGGGAACCAATGGTCCGCGTGGCCCAGCATGTTGTACCGGAACTTCGCCCAGTCCGTCAGCCCGAAGGCCTTCGCATAGGTCCAGATCCGCAGGATCTCGACGACATTCACCTCGCCCGGAACCTCGAAGTACTCCGGCAAACCAGCCCACCAGCGTCGGCACCATTCCGTTCCGTGGACCCGATCCAACTCCGCCTTCAACCGCCGCTCGATCGGCCCCACCGCTGCTGCTGCCGTGTCGTAATGCTCCAGAGCCGCCACGTGCTCGTCGAAATCCGACGGCCGGGCCGCCCCCACCGACAGCGTATGAACCTCCGGACGGGCCAGGCAGTAAAGGTCATTGAACTGCATCGGAGTCAGCGGCGCACACAACGGCCGCAACTTCGGCAGTTCGAGGTAGAGTTTCCCCCCCTTGTCGTTCGGGCTGATGATGAACACCCCCATATCCCGCTGCGCCGCCTCAGCGATGCACGGGCGATTCAGGTCGTTCACGAAGTACCAATGCAGGTTCACGTAATCGAACTCGTCACTCCGGATCGCCGCCGAGATGACATCGGGCGTCGCGTGCGTGCTGAACCCGACGTGACGGACCCGACCTTCCCGCTGCAGCTGCCGACAAACCTCCAGGCATCCACCCTTCCGCAGTGTCTCGTCCAGATGCCCCGCGTAGTTGACGCCGTGGATCGAGAGCAGGTCGACGTATTCCAACTCCAGATACCGCATCGACGTCTCGAAGGTCTCCAGGAACTCCTTCGCCGTCGGCTTCGGCATGACCTTCGTCTGCACCACCAGTTTCTCCCGCGAAAACTGCTTCAGCACCGGAGCCAACTGCATCTCGGACGAACCATACCCGCGCGCCGTCTCGATGTGATGGATGCCCAGTTCGACCGAGCGGTGGATCGTTGCCTCGAGGTTCGCCTGCCCGTCCTTCTTCACTTCGGACCACGGCAGGTCCGACCACGACTGCTGATAACGCATCCCCCCACACGAAAAAACCGGCATCTCGATGCCGGTACGACCAAAGCGGCGATACTTCATGCCCCTATGGGTGCCATGGAAATGCCCCGAAGGAAAACCCCGTTCTCAATCGTCGCCGCGGACGTCAGGACGCAGGTCGCCTTCCTCCGCACACTGTAGCCGCGGACGTCAGGACGCGGGTCACCTTCATCCCCGCACTGTAGCCGCGGACGTCAGGACGCGGGCCGCCTTCCTCCCCGCACCGTAGCCGCGGACGTCAGGACGCGGGCCGCTCCCCAATCACCGCAACAGGATTCCACCCGCCTCTTCCACCGCATCCCGGATCATCTGCTTGAACTTGGGCAACCCCTCGTCAAACGCCGCTGAAATGGGCAGCACCGGCGTCTTTTTCACGCGGCGCTTGAACGACTTGAGGTTCGCGTCCGAATGGGGCTCATCCATCTTGTTGCCCACCACGATCCGCGGACGATCCAGCAGGCCGGGGTCATAGGCCTCCAACTCGTACAGCAGGTGCTTGTAGTCGTCCCACGGCAACCGCCCGTCCGTGCCCGCCATGTCCAGCAGGATGACCAGCACCTTGCATCGGCTGATGTGCCGGAGGAAGGCATGGCCGAGCCCGACGTTTTCATGGGCCCCTTCGATCAGACCGGGCACGTCGCAGATCACCAACCGCGCATAATCCGGATACTCCAGGATCCCCACCTGCGGTGTCAGCGTCGTGAAGGGATAGGCCGCGATCTTGGGCCGGGCATGCGAGATCGCCGTCAGCAAGGTGGACTTGCCGGCGTTCGGATATCCCACCAACCCGACATCCGCCATCATCCGCAACTCGAGTTGGTAGTGTCCCTCGGTCCCGGATTCGCCGGGCTGCGCAAACCGGGGCGACTGATGTCGGCTCGTGGCAAAGTTCCGGTTGCCCAACCCGCCGCGCCCGCCCTTGCAGAGCACAAACCGCTGGCCGTTCTCCGTCAGATCGCAAACCAACTCCCCCTTCGAGTCATCCTCAACACCGCCCCCATCGTCGTCCGACTCCAGATCGATTTCGAGGGCCTGAACGCCGCCACTGGTCCGGATCAGAGATCGCTGCCCCGTCGAAGCCCGGATCTTTTGCGTGCGCTCTTCGGGTTCATCTTCACTGGGTTCGCCGGCCGCCTCCGCGGCCTCGTCCTCGGCCTCCGCCTGCAACTGCGCTGGATCGACGGGATGATCCTTGCCGCCCCGCTTCGCCGTCGGCTCGACCTTGGGGGTCGTGTCCTTCAGCAACCAAACCAGCGTGCCGCAAGGCACCTTGATGATCAGATCCTTGCCAGCCTTCCCGTCCATGCCCTTGCCCATGCCGTTCTGGCCACTGGCGGCGACCAGACGCGGGTTGAAGAACTGTTCGATCAGGTTGTTGAGGTCGTGCGACGCCTCCAGGATCACATCGCCACCCAGACCACCGTTGCCGCCATCAGGCCCGCCCTTGGGAATGTAGGCTTCCCGGCGGAAGGCGATCGCACCGCGCCCGCCGTGGCCGGCACGGGCAAAGATTTTGACTTCGTCGACGAACATGAGGGGAAGTGTGGAGGACCCGGGAAAAAACAAAAGGGCGAGGCCGGAGGCCTCGCCCGGAAAATGGAATTGCCGGGCTGAACCGCGGCCCGAGGGTCGCGGATGCTGCCGGCAAGGATCAGTTCGAAGCAGCCGCAGCCACCTCGGGAAGCACGTTCACACGGCTGCCCTCCTTGTCGAACTTCACGCGACCATCGATGAGCGCGAACAACGTCCAGTCGCGACCAACACCGACGTTGGTGCCCGCCGTGAACTTCGCGCCGCGCTGACGGACGATGATCGAACCTGCGGTCACGATCTCGCTGCCGAACGCCTTGACGCCAAGTCGCTTGCTGACGCTATCGCGACCGTTGCGGGAACTGCCTTGACCTTTCTTGTGAGCCATAAGCCTGAATCAAAAAGGGGTTTCTTGGATTTGAATGCTTTGTCTTTGAAAATCCGCTCGATCCGTCCGGATCAGGCGTTGATCTCCTTGACCTTGACCACCGTGAGCTCCTGCCGATGGCCCACCGTGCGGTGGTAGCCCTTACGGCGACGGAACTTGAAGGCGATCTTCTTCTCGCCGCGGATGTGCTCGACCACGTCGGCCACGACCTTGGCTCCGGCAACCGTGGGCGTTCCCACGGAAACCTTGCCCTCATTGCTCACCAGGAGAACCTGGTCGAACACATAGGGCTGGCCAGGCTCGGCAGCGACCAGTTCGATTTCAAGAAGGTCACCTGCCTCCACCCGATATTGTTTACCGCCCGTTTGCAGAACTGCGTACATAATTCCTCGTCTCGAAAGAAAGAGCGCAGAAGGAACCAAACACAGCCCCAAGTGTCAATCGGCGTTTTGCTCCACCTTTCCCCAATTGACTCAGAATCCCATCACGATAACCTCCGCCTTCACTTTTCCGGCGAGTTTCCGCCGATTTCACCTGTACCTGTTAACCTGATCGTATGGCAAAAGCTCCGAAGTACGTCTACACGTTTGGCAACAAGAAGGCCGATGGCGATGGCTCCATGAAGGCCCTCCTGGGCGGCAAGGGCGCCAATCTCGCCGAGATGACCCGCATCGGCCTCCCGGTTCCTCCGGGATTCACCATCACCACCGAGGTCTGCACCTATTTCTACGCCAACAAGCGGACCTACCCCAAGGAACTCCAGGCCCAGATCGAGGCCGGCGTCGCCAACATGGAGAAGATCATGGGGACCCGCTTCGGCAACAAGACCGGCATGCCCCTGCTCGTCGCCGTCCGCTCCGGCGCACGGGACTCCATGCCCGGCATGATGGACACGATCCTCAACCTCGGCCTCAATGACGACACCGTCGTCGCCCTCGAGAAGGCCACCAGCAACGCCCGCTTCGCGTGGGATTGCTACCGCCGCTTCATCCAGATGTACGGCGACGTCGTCCTCGGCGTCCAGAAGCGCGAAGGCGAAGACCACGAGCCCTTCGAAACCGTCATCCACAACTTCAAGCATGAGAAGTATCACGCGGACATCGAGGACTCGAAGCTCACCGCCGAGGACCAGCAGGAACTCGTTGCCCGCTTCAAGGCCCTCGTGAAGGAGCGCACCGGAAAGGTGTTCCCCAACAACCCCTGGGACCAGCTCCGCGGCGCCGCCGGTGCCGTGTTCAACTCCTGGATGAACGACCGCGCGATCGTCTATCGCCGCAAGTACAACATCCCCGCCGAGTGGGGAACGGCCGTCAACGTGCAGGCGATGGTGTTCGGCAACACCGGTGACTCCTCCGGTTCCGGCGTGGCCTTCACCCGGAACCCGGCCAACGGCACGAACGAGTTCTACGGCGAATTCCTCGTCAACGCCCAGGGCGAAGACGTCGTCGCCGGCGTCCGCACCCCCGAGCCCGTCATCAAGCTCAAGGACGTGATGCCGAAGTCCTATGCCGAGCTCCTCACCGTCCGCAAGACGCTCGAGAAGCACTTCAAGGACGTCCAGGACGTCGAGTTCACCATCCAGGAAGGCAAGTTGTTCATGCTCCAGACGCGCAACGGCAAGCGCACCGCTGCCGCCGCGCTGAAGTTCGCCGCCGACATGGTCAAGGAGAAGCTCATCGACTGGGAAACGGCCATCCTCCGCAACCCCGCCGACCAGCTCGAGCAGCTCCTCGCCCCCATCTTCGACCTCAGCGAGGTCAAGAAGGCCAAGGTCATCGCCACCGGCCTTCCCGCCGGCCCCGGCGCTGCCACCGGCAAGATCTACTTCAATGCCGAGCGCGCCGTGATCGCCGCCGACAAGGGCGAGAAGGTCCTCCTGGTCCGCATCGAGACTTCCCCTGAGGATCTCCGCGGCATGATCGCCGCCGAGGGCATCCTGACCGCCCGTGGCGGTGTCTCCTCCCACGCCGCACTCGTTGCCCGTCAGATGGGCAAGGTCTGCGTTTGCGGCGCCGCTGGCGTCGGCGTCGATTACGATAGCAAGACGGTCACCATCGATGGCCAGACCTTCAAGGAAGGTGACTTCCTCTCCATCGACGGCACCTCGGGCCTCGTCTACGCCGGCCAGATCAAGACCGCTCCGTCCGAGATCATCACCGGCCTCCTCAACGGCGACGCCGCCTCCCAGAAGACCGAGAAGTTCAAGAACTACGTGCAGCTGATGGCCTGGTGCAAAAAGGCCACCCGCATGTCCGTCCGCACCAACGCGGACACCCCCGAGCAGACCGCCCAGGCCATCGCCTTCGGCGCCGAGGGCATCGGTCTCACCCGCACGGAACACATGTTCTTCGAGGGCGACCGCATCGACGCCATGCGCGAGATGATCCTCGCCGACTCCCTCGCCGCCCGCGAGGCCGCCCTGGCGAAGCTCCTGCCCTACCAGCGCGATGACTTCTTCGGGATCTTCAAGGCCCTGAAGGGATTCCCGGCCACCATCCGCTTCCTCGATCCTCCCCTCCACGAGTTCCTCCCGCACTCCAAGGAGCAGCAGATGGATCTCTCCCGGAAGCTGGGGATCGCCGTCGAGAAGATCATGGCCCGCGTCCATGAGCTCCATGAGTTCAACCCGATGCTCGGGTTCCGCGGCTGCCGTCTCGGCATCAAGTACCCCGAGATCACCCGCATGCAGGCCCGCGCCGTGCTCGAGGCCGCTGCCGATGCCACCAAGGCCGGCTTCAAGGCGAAGCCCGAGATCATGATCCCGCTCGTCGGGTTCAAGAAGGAACTCGACCTGCAGGTCGCCATCGTCCACGAGGTCGCCGCCCAGGTGCAGAAGGAGAAGAAGACCAAGATCTCCTACTCCGTCGGCACCATGATCGAGATCCCCCGCGGTGCCCTCACCGCCGACGAGATCGCCCAGACGGCTGAGTTCTTCAGCTTCGGCACCAACGACCTCACCCAGACCTGCCTCGGCATGTCGCGGGACGACTCCGGCTCCTTCCTCGGTGCCTACACCGAGAACGAGATCGTGAAGAAGAACCCGTTCGCCTCGATCGACCAGACCGGCGTTGGCCAACTCGTCCAGATCGCTGCCGAGAAGGGCAACAAGACCCGGCCTGGCATCAAGCTCGGCATCTGCGGTGAACACGGTGGCGACCCCGACTCCGTCAAGTTCTGCCATCGCGTCGGCCTGACCTACGTCAGCTGCTCGCCGTACCGCGTGCCCGTCGCCCGCCTCGCCGCCGCCCAGGCTGCCATCGAGGAGAAGCGCAAGGCCGCCGCGGCTACCAAGCCCGCCAAGAAGCCCGCCAAGAAGGCCGCAAAGACGAAGTAAGCCCCCGGCTCACTTCCCGCTCTCACAGGCCGTCCCGGTTCCACCGGGACGGCCTTTTTCTTTCCTCAGGTCGGGGCTGAACCCGAAAGCAGTGGTTGTATCCGCAGATGGAGCAGATAACGCAGCTAATGAGGAACTGGGATCGAATGTGCCTTGCACCCGCAAGGTGAGGTTTTGGCCGGCATCGGACCTCTGCATTTCTGCCTGTCCATCTGCGCAATCGGCACCATCTGCGGATCGATGAACTGCCGTTTTCAGGCTGAAATCCTGCCCCTCTCCACCCACTACCGCTTCGGCCGGACCGACACCAGGAAGTTGGCCGCCCACTGCGACAGCAGCGCTCCCATCAGGAACAGGTTGAGCGATCCGATCCCCAATCCCATCAGGGCGGACCCACGCGGAAGATCGATGAAACCAACCCCGAGTCCGAAGACCCCAAGTCCGAACAGCACCAGCGCAATCCCCGCCATCACCCAACGCGGCCATCCAACCGCACAACTGAAGACCGCCGACACCGGCACGGCCAGCAACCCGAACACCAGAGCCACCAGCAGGTACTCCGTGGACCTTCCCGTACCCAGCCACAGGCCCAGTCCCAACAGCGCCCCCCCAAGACAGGTCCCGACCCCGCGCGCCTGCCAGCGCTGGTCCGAATCCAGGGCGTGCCTCCCCACCGGATGCAGGAACAAGGTCAGGTTGAACAGCGGACTCGCCAGCCAGGTCAGCAGCGCGAAGGAGATGTAAGCAATCCGCAATGGCGTGATCCACGGCGCCCACTCCGGATGCGAGCCTGACAATCCTCCCAGCAACCGGTTGCCAAAGTACCCGCCCATAAGCAGGCCCCACTGCACGCCGGGCGGCAGCTTCTGCATCCACAGGAAGTACCGGAGCATCACGGCGTAGAGCGGATTTCCAGCCTTGATCGCCTCCACCAATCCCGCCCGCGCCCAGTCGTTCGTCGGATCCAACCGCAGGCTCTCCCGGAAGTGCTCCATCGCCTCCTTCCGCTTCCCCTGCTCCATCAACGTCCAGCCCTGATTGGCATGCGAGAACGCATTGTCCGGATGCCTCGCCAGGGTGCTCGTGATCGTGGCCCCGGCCTCGGCCTTCCTCCCCAGCTTCACCAGCGCCATCGCCCGGAGGTTGTTGCAGGCCACATGTTCCGGATCGCACTGCAACCCCTTCTCCGCCGCCGCCAACGCGTCCGCCCACCGACCCCGGTCGAACTGGATCGCCGAAAACAGGCCGTGGTAATCCGCATCCTGCGGTTCCAGTCGGATCGCCTCGAGGATGGCCGCAATCGCCTCCAGGGCACGATTCCGTGCGGACATCACCCGGGCCAGGACGTAGTGCGCATAGGCGAGATCCGGCGCATGCCCGATGGCCTCGTGGGCCTCCGCTTCGGCTTCATCCAACCGTTCGAGCTCCAGCAGCGAGTTCGCCAACGCCGCGTGCGCATATCCGTCCGTGGGCTCGGAGGCCAGATGCTGCCGGAATTCCCGTTCGGCGAGGTCGTGCCGGTCCTGCTGCTGCAGCAACAGGGCGCGTTGAAGGATCGGTGGTGGTGTCATCCAGTCGGTGGCGAATCAGTGGATCTGGCCCGCGCAGCAACCCAACCCGACGGAGCGGTCCGCGGCAAGTTCACAGGCTGGCACCCCCGCCGTTCGGGCGGATCCTGGCACTGCCCC
>CAIMMI010000136.1 GCA_903842505.1 uncultured Verrucomicrobiota bacterium
AATGCGTTTCCGGAGCTCGCGGAGTTCGGCCTGGATGCGGGGGACGACGGGTTCCCAATCGGAGCGGATGCGTTGTTCGCTTTCGCGGATGAGGTCGCGGATGCGGTCGCGTTGTTCGGGGGTGAGTTGGATCTGGTCCTCGAGCCGGCGGAGGGCTTCGAGCCGCTGCCAGCCGGGAGGTTTGCCGAGGACGCGCTCGGCCCGGCGATTGGTTGGGGAGCCGGAGAGGCTGGCTGGGGCAGGAGCGGGTTGGGGGGCGGTGGCCGAAGCGGGTGCGCCCGGTGTGGCGGGCGCGATGGCCTGGGTACGCGGCGGGCGCGGATTCCGATGGGCGCGGAAGGCGGTGGTTGTGAAGGAACCCGTGATGACACCCGCGGCGAAGATGAGCAGCGCAGCGCCCGTGATCTGGAGGGTGGCAGCCGGGATCATGGTCGGAGGGTATCGGGCAAGGGCGCCTCGAACCCGGGAAGGTCCCCGAGCGTGGCGACTTCCAGAAGGTCCGAGTCCGCGACGGCTTCGACGGGGGCGGTGGGATCGTCCGGTTGCGTGAGATGGATTCCTCCAGCGACGGTGGCGATGGCGAGGGAGCAGAGGGCGGCGCGCCACAGTCCAGCAACCCAGGCCAGGGCCGGATCCCGCGGAGGCAACGCCCGGAGGGCGTGGAGGACCCTTTGTTCAAAGGCATACGGGACGCAGTCCGACACCGGTTGGTGCCGGGCGACCTGGATGAGCTTTTGCCGGAGGCCTTCGAGTTTCATGTCAACGCAGGGGCAGACGGGTTGCCGGTGGATTGGGTTACAGGGAGGGGGTGCATGGGTCAAAGATACTTTTCGAGTCCCATCCGCGAGAGCACGCGTCGCATTTCGGCTCGGGCGCGGAACGCACGGACCTTGACGAGCGGAACGGACCATCCGGTGAGTTCGGCGATCTCCTTGACCGGGCGGTCTTCGATTTCCAGGAGGGTCAGGATGAGGCGCGACGCGGGCGCCAGCTGTTCGAAGGCGCGGGTAACGAGGCTCCGGGCGGCATCCGAGTCGATGCTGGAGTTTTCGGGAATGGTGGCGTGGTTCTCGAGCCAGTCGGATTCCTCCGTGGAGAGTTCGGTGATGGGTTGTTCCCGGTTTCGCTGGTGGGCGCGGAGCGCGTCGTAGCAGACCCGGACCGCGATCCGCATGATCCAATGTTCGAACGGTGCGTCCCCGCGCCAGGAGTCGAGGTTCTGGAAGACCCGGATGAGGATCTGCTGGACGATATCCTCGACCTCGACCTCGCGCCGGGCGTACCGCCGGGCCGTCGCAAACAGGCGCGATTGGTAGCGCCGGACGAGTTCCTCGAACAGCGCGGCATCCCCGGCCCGGATGGCGGCGATGACTTCGGCGTCGGAGGATTCCATGGCAGGGCGGCGAGGACGGCAATTGGGCCGGGCCGGGAAGGTAACCCGGACCAAGGAAAGGGGCCACAACCCGGTGAGGGTTATGGCCCGTTCGACGCGACGCGGTGAGAGGGAAACCTATTGGGCCGGCTGGGCCGGGGTTTCGGGTTGCTTCGACTTCCTGGGCCGTGCCGGGCCGCCCTCGGACTTCGCCCGCTTGGCACGGTCCGCCTGTTGCTCCAGGCGTTCCAGTTGGCGCTTCTCCACGTCGTTCAACGTGCCAGCGGCTTTCTTGTCGCGGAGTTCCTTCAGACGGGCATCCCGCTTCTCGATGGCTTCCTTGCGGCGCTTGGCACGTTCCTCGGGAGTCAGGTTCTCCGGGGCGGGCTTCTTCCGATCAGCCTGTTCGCCGGCGGGCGGCTTCGGGGCCGATTCCTTGTTTTCTGCTGCCCGGATGCCGGCCGTGCCGATCAGCATCAGCGAGGCGAGTCCCATCAGGATCTGCTTCTTCATGTGGTGTTCCTCTTGAGTGGTTCAACATCGATGACGCCGGGGGAGTTGCTGAGGTTACGGGCGGGGCGGATTGAAATTCCCGTGGAACGGAACGGGGAGTCGCCTAGTCTGACCCTCATGAGCGACCTGCTCGTCGGCGCCCTCAGTGTCCTGCTGGCCACCAATTCACCGGCCGCGATGTCCAATTACGTCGTGGGGAAGGTGGGTGTCCCGCCATCCGCGTTCGTGTCCAAGCCGGACACGTCGGATCCGCGCTACGTCGAACTGCAGAAGGTGATGGAGGCGGACGACGCGGCGGATGCCGAGATCAACCGCTGGATCACGGAGCGTCGGGCGATGGATCCGACCGATCCGCGGGCGGAGTCGGAGTTGGCGTTCCGCAGACGGATCGAGGTCAAGAACGAGGAGATCCAGAAGCAGTACGAGGCCCTGCTTGCGAAACATCCGACGTACGCACCGGCCCGGAATGCGTTCGCGAGCTTTCTCGCGGAATCGGGGAACGAGGAGGACGCGATCGCCCAATTGGAGAAGGCGTCGGAGATCAGTCCGAAAGATCCGGCGGTCTGGAACAACCTGGCCAACCTTTACGGGCATGTGGGACCGATCCAGAAGGCGTTTCCCGCTTACGAGAAGGCGGTCGAGCTCAACCCGTACGAGCCGGTCTACCGGTACAATCTGGCGACGGTCGTGTTCCTCTTCCGGAAGGATGCGATGGAGTATTACCGGTGCGACGAGCAGCAGGTGTTCAACCGGGCGCTGGCGACGTACCGGGAGGTGCGTCGATTGCGGCCGCACAACTTCCGGTATGCCTTCGACTACGCCCAGACGTACTACGGCGTGAAGCCCGCGCCCGCGGATACCTCCGAGGGCAAGCGCCTCGCGGAACTGAAGCTGGCGGAGGCGGCCCGGGCCGGTTGGCTGGAGGCACTGGCATTGGCCGACAACGAGGAGGATCGGAATGGCATCTTCCTGCATCTGGCCCGGTGGAACATCCGGACGGGTGATTTCGCGTCCGCGCGGACCAACCTCACGCTGGTGACCAACGAAGTGCATCTGGAGATGAGGAAAAGGCTGGAACGGAACCTGGTGGAGAAATCGGGCGAATCCGGGAAGTAGCGGGGCGTTGCCGAGGTCGAAGTTTTCAGATTCAAGCCGGGTTCGCTTCGTACTCGTACTCGTACTCAGCCCGCAGGGCGGTACTCGTACTCGATCGGGAGAAGGATTCTCGTCTGCTGAGAGGCTTCATTGGCTCGAGTACGAGTACGAGTACGAGTACGCCCCGGAGCCTTGAAACTTGGGACTCCCCAGCGGCTCGTGGGGTGGAGCGAGACTCCGTCGAGCTGGTATCTGGAAACTGGCGACCGGGAACTTCGCACCCGGCTCGTGGGGTTGGGAAGTCTCCCGCAGGGGCGCAGGGACGCAGAGGGGGGCGTTGCCGAGTTCGAAGTTTTCAGATTCAAGCCGGGCTCGCTTCGTACTCGTACTCGTACTCAGCCCGCAGGGCGGTACTCGTACTCGAACCGGAGAAGGCCTCTCGTAACTTTACACCCGGCTCGACGGACCGCGCAGCGGGCCTTGAAACTTGAATCTTGAAACTTGAAACTTGGGACTTGGTACCTGGGACTTGGGACTTGGGACTTGGGACTTGGGACTTGGGACTTGGTACCTGGGACTCCCCAGCACCCGGTGCCTTGTGAGGTGTGGCGACCGCAAGTAAGGTCTGCGGCATGACGGAGGCTGACCGGATGAAATATGACGCCCTGACGCGGCAGTTGGAGCGGATGCGGGCGATGCAGTACGCGTACAACCGGAAGTTCTTCACGTTGCTGGTGCTGAGTTCGGCGGGAGTGATCTGGGCGTTGCGGGACAACTCGGTGATCTCGCTGGTGCTGATTCCGGTCGGGTTGGTGACGACGGGGGTGACGTCGTCGTTCTTCCTCTACAACTGCGACTTTGCGCGGATCCACGCCCGGGCGCTCGAGGCGCGGATCAACCGGTTGCTCGGTAGCCGGATGCTGGTCGCGAGCGAATTGGAGGCGGAGTACTTCTATCCGCATGAGGCGCGGAAGCTGAGCGGGTTGATCTGGGGAACGAAGTGGACGCCGTTCAGTTGGTTCACGTTTCACTTCTCGATGGTGTGGATGGCGGCGTCGGGGTGGGCGATCTGGCAATTGTGGGCGTTGTTGGGCGTGTCGACGGCGCTGGGGATCACGTTGGGGATCGGGGTGTGGACGGGGTTCAACGTCCTGATGCTCGACCAGTGGTTCGGGGCGGCAGCCGGGGAAAAGCGGATGGCGGAGCAATTGGTGGCGGCCTATGGGCCGTTGGATGGGGACGTGGATTCCCGATAGGCACCCGTGCCGCGACGGCATGGCCCCAATGGGGGCACAAAGCCAAGGTGGTTCGGTTCCCGCGTCGAAGAACGGCTGTGAATTTGGTTGGCCGTGGCCGCGTCGCGGTACACGGTTTCCTGACAGCATTGCCATGACGACGAAGTTACTCCGCCTTTGCGGTCTCCTGTTTGCCGGGCTTCTGGCCCTGGCGAGCCATGCGGCCGATCCACTCCGAGTCTTCATCCGTGCCGGGGTGAAGACCCACGGGCCCGGCCAACACGATCATCCCCGATTCCTCGGCGAATACACCCAGTTGCTGGGCCAACGGGGCGTTCAGGTGGACGGTGCGATGGAGTTCCCGTCGGCCGCCCAGTTGGAGAAGACCGACGTCGTGGTCGTCTTTGCCGCGGACGGCATGAAGATCACGGGGGAGAACCGGACGAACTTCGAGAAGTTCCTGCAGCGCGGTGGCGGGTTGGTCGTGTTGCATGATGGCGTTGTCTCGGGCGACCAGCATGACTGGGCGAAGCAGGTGACGGGTGGTTCGTGGCGGTGGGACGGGGAGAAGAAGACCAAGTGGTACGAGGGCGAAGTCGGCGTGTACTTCGTGAACCTCGAACACCCGGTCGTCCGCGGGTTCTCGAACTTCGACTGGAAGGACGAGATCTACTACGACCTCGACATGGCGCCGGACGCGCAGGTCCTGGCCACCAGCTTCCACAGCGTGTTCGTGATCGCGCCGCAGATCTGGACCTACGAGAAGACGTGGCCCGGCGGCAGCAAGCCGTACCGGTCGATCGTGAGCCTTCCCGGCCACGAATACGTTTCGTTCCAGTCGCCGCATTACAAGGCCCTCGTGCTCCGGGCGATTGCCTGGGCGGGTCGGCGGGACAACGTCGATGAATTCTGCAAGGCCGATGAACTGGCCTCGGTCAAGTATCCCGAGGGCGGCCCGGTCCTGCCGGAGAAGGCAGCGGCGAAGATCAATACGCATCCGGAGTTCGAGGTCAGCCTGGTGGCGGCGGAGCCTTTGCTGGAGAAGGCGATCTCGCTCGACTGGGATCACACCGGGAAGCTGTGGGTCGCCGAGACCCCCGAGTACCCGGGCGGCCGCACGATCAACAAGAACGACCGCCCCGTGGCGCCGGTGTTCGTGAAGAACCCCGGGACAACGCCGTCGGGCGACAAGGAAGACCGACCGGCGCGCGACCGCATCTCGTGGCTCGAGGACACCAACAAGGACGGCGTGATGGACAAGAAGCACGTCTTCGCCGACGGCCTGGAGTTGGTCACCTCGCTCGTCTTCCACAAGGACGGCGTCATCGTGGCGCAGGCACCGGACATCCTCTGGTTGCGCGACAAGAACGGCGACGGCGTCTGCGACATGGTCGAGGGAAGCGAGAAGACCACCCTGTTCACCGGGTTCGGCACCTTCGACACCCATGCCGTGATCAACAATTTCCGTTGGGGCATGGATGGCTGGATCTACGGCGCGGTCGGTTACTCCGCGGGTTCGCCGAAATCGCTGGATGGAAAGAAGGAGTTTGGCCGGATCACGGCCGGCGTCATCCGGTTCCGGCCGGATGGCAGCGCGATCGAGCAGTATGCGGCGGGTTCCTGCAATACGTGGGGCTTTGACTTCGCGCCGGACGGCGAGGTGTTCTACACGACGGCGACCTGCGGCGAGCACTTCCTGCATGTCGTCATGCCGGAGAAGGCGTTGGCCAAGGCCTCGGT
>CAIMMI010000137.1 GCA_903842505.1 uncultured Verrucomicrobiota bacterium
ACCGCCCGCCGATGGCGTGCCCGACTTCCTCGCGAACGACGTGCCGGACCCGGACAATCTGCCGGATACGCTCTATCTCAGCGACGGTACGGTTGCGCCGGTTCAACTGGCCAGTCGCACCGCGACGGACCGTGCGGTGACGCCCAGTGCGTTCTCCGTTCAACTCACCGCCGACATGCCGTCGGGTTGGTGCTATCTGCGCATGCCGGATCCCGGCGCCGCCTACCGCCTTGTCCGCGTGACCCGCAGTGACGGCAAGGTCCTCCGCCTCGGCGACAATGTCTGGACCTCAAACCGCAGTTTCCCGGCCGCCCTCGCCGGTGCCCGCTATGAGAACCTCCTGCACCTGCTCGATTTCAATGGCACCGGCCGTTACACGCTGCTCTACGCCCCAGCCAATGCCCCCGCACCGACGCTGGTGTCGATCGGCAGCAACGTCGTCCCCAACGTCAATCAAGCCGTCGACGCCGTGGAACTGGTTTTCGATCAGCCGATGGACACCGATTCGTTCGTGCCGGACGCCTTCCGTCTGGAAGTCGAGGGAACCCGGGTGCCGTTGCCGGTTGGCTTCCTGCCGGTGGTCGTGAATCCCACCACGGTCCGCCTCACCGGACTCGCTTCCGTCACCGCGGTCGATAACGCCTACCGCTTCGTCGTGAATCCCCAACGCCTCCTGAGCTATGCCGGAACCCAACTCGCGAAGGGCGGCGAGGTCTCGTGGATCAAGGGCACGCTTCGCCCCGTCCTCCAGAGTGCGGTTTTCGACGGTCCATCCCTCCGCGATACGGCAGTCGATGCCATTGATCTGCAGTTCTCGTCCGAGGTGGATCCCGGACATTTCGATCCGTCGTTGTTGGTGTTGGTCCGGGACCAGGCCGCCGTGCAGTTCCCGACCCCGCCAGCCGTCAGTGCGGTCAGCCCGACCCGACTCCGGATTTCCGGGCTCTCGTCCGTCACGGCCGTTGAGGGATTCTACCAATTCACCCTGAATGGAAGGGGCTTCCAATCCCCCGCCGGTTCGCCCGGTGCGGGACAGGCTGTCACGGAATGGACGACGTTGATCGGTGGCCCCCGTGTGACCGCCGTCGAAGCGGTCGCGACGAATCCCCGCAATATTGTTGTACCTTCGTTGTACGTGGATTTCGGCCGGCCCATCATGGCATCCAGCTTTGACCGCGCCGACATCACGCTCACCCGGGACGGCGGAACCAACCTCGTGACATCCGATGTCACGGTGCAACGGCTCACCGAAACCCGCTTCCTGATCACCGGCTTCAACTGGGTGTCTGGAATCGCCGGCAACTACACCCTGACCGTGTCCGCCAATCAGGTGTCGGATGCCCTCGGCCACTCCGGCTCCGGAAGCGCCTCCAGTTCGTGGTCGTTGATCCTCGGCAAACCCGCGGCTCCAACGGCATTCAAGCTGGTCAACGACACCGGCGTCTCGGCATCCGACGGCATCACCTCAACCCGTCTCCTGAATCTGGCCGGCACCGTCACCCGGGATGATGTGACCGTGCGGATCCGCGACGAATCGAGTCAGCGGGACGTGGGGGAGGCAAGACGGACGGGCCTTTCGTTCACGGCAAGTTACCTCGTTCCCGCGAACGGACCCCGCCAACTGGCCGCCTATTGCGTCGATATCGCCGGCAACGTCTCCACCAGCGTCCGCATCGAGGTGAATTCCGACAGCACGGCACCGGGTGCTCAGTTCACCGAGGTGACGCCCAACCCGCGTCCGACAGCAGTGAGCGACCTGGCCGTCCTGTTCGACGAAGCCATGGACGTCACCTCCGTGACGCCACTCCAATTCAGCCTGACCCGCAATGGCGGCACCAATCTGCTCGGCGCCACGGTCAGGACCGTTGGAATCGATGCGAAGACCGTCTCCCTCCAAGGACTCGCCTCACTCACCGCCGGCACCGGGGTCTACACACTGGCGCTGGATCTCACAAACGTCCGGGACCTTGCCGGCAACGGCGGCAGCGGCGTGTTGACCACGGTCTGGACCAATGCGCCGCCTTCGAGCAATCGGAGGCCCAACCTCACCACACCGGATTCGTACCTGATCACCGAAGGACGCCTCATCACCTTCCGGGCCAAGGCTGTGGATCCAGATGGCGACGCGCTCACCTTCAGCCTCGATCCGGGCGCTCCGGCGGAGGCCTCGATTGATCCGGTGACAGGTACGTTCCAGTGGCGTCCCAATGCCGCTGCCGGCCCCAATTCGTACACCATCACCCTCCGTTGCACGGACGCTGGGGTGCCGACGCTTTCGGCGACCACCTCTTTCTCGGTCGACGTCATCGATTCCCTGCCAGACGCCGTCCTGAAGATCGGAGCCACCAATGTCACCGCCGGCGGAACGTCCAGCGTTCCATTGTCCATTGACACCGTTGTCCCGCTGCGTGCCATGGAGTGGGTGATCGAATATCCGCCCGGGTCGCTGGGGAACTTCGTCCTGCAGAGTCCGTCGATCGAGGTGAAGACGGCGACCTTGGACAACATCGAGCCTGGCAGACTCCGGGTGTCGCTTACCCTGGATCCCGGCGCTGGATTCACCGGGCCGCGCCGATTGATCCGGCTCGGATTCCAGGGAGAGCCAACTGCTGAGTCGGGTGTGCAAATCCTGCAACCCAGGGAAGCGCGCATGACAACCACCGCGGGGACCACGAAAGATCGGGCCGCCTATCAGGCGGGCAGCGTCGCCTTGTTTGCCGGCCAACCCGTGCTGCAGGTCGTCGACGGGGCGACCACATCATTCATGCTCTACGGGCGATCCGGTGCGAAGTATAGCCTCGAGGCCAATGGCGAACTGGCCCGAACCGGATGGATCCAGGTGAGGGAAATCAGCATCCCTCAGGGAGCCTCCTTCATCGGGTTCACGGTGCCGACGGCAGAGAGCGTCGGATTCCTTCGCGTTGTGGAAATCGCCCGGTAGTCGCCGGGCGATTCATGGCCGACGTGTACCACCGCCACCAACCGTGATCGGCACCTCCACCGTCTCCACCGCAACCCTCCAATCCTCGAATCGGGGCCGGAGCGTCAGCACCCCATAGGTCGCAAACGAAAACCCACATCCCAACCCGTACACGCTGTCCGGCCCAACGTTGAACGTCCACACCGACCCTTCCGGCAACGCCCGACTGGCCCCTCCCTCGATCCGTCCCATCAGCGCCGAAGGCTCCGCGTCGCGCGCCGCCGGTGAGTTCGTCTCCTGCCAATGCCGGAAAAGCCCCTGGCTCGCCACCAACCGGCGCATCATCGGGTTCGAGATCCCGGAGTGTTGGTGCGCCCGGATCACCGCCCGCAACCGGGCATCCCCCTGCCCCCCTGTCCGAAGGAGGTAGGCCACCGCCGATTCGCCGTAGACGTAGGCCCTCTCGGGATTGTGCGCGAAGGCCGGCTCATCCCGGAACACCGTGAAATCATTCCACATGAACCCGATCACATTCGGCGACGTGGGCGACGCCGGTACGAAATCGGTGAACTGACCCCGTGCGACACCAGCCTCCGGAGTCGTACCCAACCACTGCGGGTGCGCCGCGAGGAAGCCCGCCTGCTTCAACGTGCCCAACAACTGGAACCGGTTGGTCCCCTCCGACACCAACAACCCGCCCGGCGCGAAGCCCGGCTCCATCCCTCCGTGGCACGCCTGGACAAAGTTCGTCCCGCAACCGAGGTACAAAACGACCGGCAGGAAATCGTACGCCCGAAGCACCTTCTCCGCCTTGAACCCAGCCCCGTACTTGGCCTGTCCCTCAGACAGGAATCCATAGCGCGCCGCCAGGTTCGCATCTTCATGGTTTCCACGCCCGAGATGCACCTGATCCGGGTTCGCTACCTTCAACCGAAGCAGCGTGTAGAAGACCTCAACCCCGTAGAGCCCCCGATCCGTGTAGTCGCCCAGGAACACCATATGGAAGTTCGGGTCAACGATCCGGAACCCATCCAGCCACCGACGCTCCTGCAACCGTCCCAGCACCGCGAGGAGCGTCCGGATGTCCCCATGCAGATCACCCTCAACAAAGACCTTGGCGTCTGCCGGGAGCACGAGCTTCCGGGCGAACGGTTCAAACGGAAACCCGCTCGTCACGAACCACGACCGCGTCACGTCGAAGAACGCTGCCTTCCGGGGCGCGTTGCCGAGCCACAATTCCGCCTTCGACAAGGGGCCATTCGTCGACTGAACAAAGTACTCGTCCAGCACCCGGTCCATCTCCCCGAAGTCCTGCAAGGGTAGAAGGCTGCGGGGCGGCATCCGACCGTTGAGCACGCGATTCGGCGGCAGCTTGTCGCAGGCCGCCTTCCACTCGACGAAGGTCGGTGGAGCCCCCCAAGCCCTCAGGAGTCCCGCACACAACAGCACCCCACACAGCCAGCGACTGCGGTTGCCGATTCCAATGACGCGAAGCACTCCCTTCCCATGCCATGCCGGATCGGCGATGGCGAGCAGCCAGACCATCGACCGGTGGGGCGAGTGTCCTCACGAGCCGCAGCTTGAGCGGCTCGACGGAGTCTCGCCCCACCCGCTTCGGTGAACGCGTCCAGCACCCTTCCTTACCGTCGATTCAAATACGCCTCCGCCATCGACTCCCGCACCAACTGCAGAGTCCGAGGGTACAGCTTCTGCCCGTTCTCAGGCGCCTCCGGATTCCACTCATAGGCCATCGTCGTTCCGCCGATCGCCGACTTGATGATCGCGATCGCGCCTCCTTCCTGGGAACCCACCATCCTGGCAAACGTGACCTCCGACCCAAAGGGCTCCCCGGCCACCATCGGTCCCCAAGCTGCCTTGGCTTCGCCGTCCCGTGGCAGGCTCACGAACAGGACGTTCGACTGCACCGCGCCCGCGCCCCGAAAGTCCGGATACGGGTCAATGCGGTCCCGGTGGGCATCCGCCCACTCCATGTTCGATTGGCCAGCGAAGAGGAAAACCTTCACCGGCTTCGGCAAATCGGCAGCGCAGACAAACCCGCGAAGCAACACGAGAACGACCGCCACCATCAACGCGGCCCGCTTCAGGAATTCACGCCGTGTATCCATGTCCGTTCGTGCCGCGCCTCGACGGCTTCCGGCACACGAACGTTCAACCAAGCTCGTTCCTTCGGCCAGCACCGGTTTCGCAGTCACGGAAATGAGACACGCCAAACCCTCGACAGCCTCACTGGCGAACATCCCCGAGCAGCATGTGGCTACGCGGCGCAAAGCCTGCGCGCTGCAAGGTCTGCCGGGACGCGATGTTCCACACGTCGCGCCCGCAGGCCTGCGATCTCGGGACCCTCGACCCGCCGAACTTCGAAGGACATGGGGACCACACAACCGCCATTGCATCCCTTCGGCAACCCGTATCTAGGTAACGTCGCTCCTGACTCAGCCCAGGATCCCATGGATCACGTCGCCGTGATCCAGGTCTACCCGCTTCCGCCCGGGGACCTCCAACCGACGCGAGTCCAACCCCAACTGGTGCAGTACCGTCGCGTGGATGTCCGTCACGTATCGCCGATTGTCGGCCGCGTGGAATCCGAGTTCGTCGGTCTGCCCATACTGGACTCCCCCACGCACGCCGCCGCCAGCCAGCCACGCAGAGAAGGCCTGAGGATGATGATCCCTGCCCGTTCCTTCGGCTCCGGGTGATCGCCCAAACTCCGTCCCGAATACCACCAGCGTGTCCTCGAGCATTCCACGCTGCCGGAGATCCTTCAGCAACCCGGCGATCGGCTGGTCCACCTGCGCCGCCAACTGAGTGTGGTTCGACTTGATCTCGCTGTGGGCATCCCACGCCCCGCCGCCGCCACCGCCGTGGAAGATCTGGACGAATCGCACGCCTCGCTCCACGAGTCGGCGCGCGACCAGGCACTGCTGGCCAAACGCCTTCGTGTGCTCCTGATCCAAACCATACATCTTGCGGATGTGCTCCGGCTCCCGCTCCAACTGCAAAGTCTCCGGGACGCTCGTCTGCATCTGGAAGGCCAGTTCATAGGACTTGATCCGAGCCCGGAGGTTGGCGTCGTCCGGATAATCAATCCCCGCAAGCCGGTTGAGCTTTCCTAGCAAACTGAGGTTCGAGACCTGTTCCTCCGCCGTGATTGAACCCTCCGCCGGACGCAGGAACGGCAGCGGATCCCGAGGATCTGTCCCGAGCCGTACGCCCGCGTTCTCCGGCCCCAGGTAGGATGCACCATGCGTGTATGCCCCTCCGCAGCAGTCTCCGGTTGGAACACCCAGAACCACGTACTCGGGCAGGTTTTCGTTCAAGGTGCCCAGACCGTACGCCACCCACGACCCGAGCGTCGGATGCTCCAACTCCCGGGGATGCCGACCCGTCTGCCACGTCAACTGCGCGCCGTGATCGTTGTGGATCGTCCAGAGCGATCGCACGACCGCCAGTTCATCCGCGCATTGCCCGACATGACGGAACCAATCACCCACCACCAGTCCGCACTCGCCATACGTCCGAAAACCCGTCTGCAAAGGCAGGATGACCTTCCGGTTGCCGTGCGCGGGATTGGCTCCGATGACATCCTTGCCTTCCGTCTTCAACACCGAGGCATACGGCGTGTCCGAGATCGACTTTCCCGCAAAGCGATTCAGCTCCGGCTTCACATCAAAACTCTCCATGTGACTCACGCCACCACAGAGGAAGATCCAGATCACCGAACGGGCCCGAGGCGCCTGATGCGGGAACCCGGTCGGCGGTTGCCACAACGTAGAATCCTTGCCCTCCGCCCGGGCGACCCCATCCCGAAAAAGCATCGCGCCCAACGCCAATCCGGTGAACCCCATGCCGGTGTCGGACAGGAACGATCGCCGACTCACGCCGGCACAACGGGTTTCTCGGGAACTGTTCATCGCACGGTTACGAAATCAGAATGGTTGAAGAGCACGAGCACCAGGTTCTCCACCGTCCGCAGTCTCGCCTTATCCGTCGCCGAGGCAGAAGCCGGCGCCGGCATCGTCAGAAACTGGTCGCACTCCCGAGCCTCTGCCGCGGTCGGTCGACGCCCCAGCACCCGGACAAAAGCCAACTCCGCGATCCGGCCTCGATCCTCCCCACACTCCGCCATCAACTTGGGAGCGAGGCTCCGCGCCTGCCGAAAGACGAGCTCGCTGTTCGCCAAGGCCAGCGCCTGCTGCGGGATCACGCTCGGCCGACGCTCGTAGCACTCCGTCACGCTCGGTCCATCAAAGATCTGCAGGAACTCCGCCTGCTTCTCGGAGGCACTTCGCAGGTAAACCGATCGCCGGCGCGATTTCAGTGCCTCCCGATGATCAATGTCCGGCCCGCCCATCACCGGATCCAGATCTCCCGCCACGTGCAGGAGATTGTCGCGCACCGCTTCCGCCTCCAATCGACGCGAGCTCATCCGCCACAGCTCAATGTTGTCCGGATCACGCCGGAGGCTCTCGTCATCCGGCGTCGACGCCATCCGATAGGCGCGGCTTGTCACGAGGAGCCGGTGAAGATGACGCAAGGACCACGGCGATTCGCGCCGCCCGCCAGGGCCGGCAACAAGGGGATCCATGAACTCCGCCGCCAGCCAATCCAGCAGCGCGGGATGCGAGGCGGGCCGACCATTGCGTCCGAAGTTGGAGACCGACGGAACCAACCCGCGGCCAAAGTGCCGGGTCCACACATGGTTCACCGCAACCCGTGCCGTCAGCGGATTGGATCGGGACCCCAGCCAGACGGCGAACGCAGCGCGACGACCGGTGCTCACTTCCGGAAAGACCTCGACGACCCGCGGCGTAAACGACGCATCCAACGGTTTCGCCAGCACCTCGACAGCCTGACTCCACTGGGCCGAGGCGTCGCGTTGCTTCTTCTTCGCCTCGTCCAGCTTGTTGGTCGCGGCCGCAGCGACCGCGAGGTCTGCCTCATGGCACTGCAACCGGGCCGAAGCCACACGTTCCATGCGCTGGAGGAGAACCGCGTTGGTCGCCAGGCCTGCAGCCCGGGCTGCGGCGGATTCCCGGGCACGTTCAACCTCGAGCACCGCAACGGTGGCATCGCGCTTCTTGAAGGCCAAATCCAACGCCAACTGCACCTGGCCAAGGCGACCGGCCACCACGTTGGTTTCCGTCTGAACCTTGCGTAACTCCGCCTGCGCCGCTGCCACCGCTCGGTCTGCCTCGGCCTGGATATCCGCCCGGACCGACTCGCGATCGTCAGGACGTGCAGCCAACCGCGGCAACGTCCTCGTTTGGATTTCCAAACGCCCACCCAGCACCGTCGGCACAGCGGGGGCCACCACTTCGTTGGTCACGGGATGACGCTCGTCGCCGCGCAGCAAAAGATACGTTGGCGCGTTGGTCGAATCATACGCCCGCGCCAACCCATCCTTGCCCGTGTCCAATTGGCCGGGAATGCGGTCCGTGCGGACCTGGTGCGGCTCGAATATGGCCCGGGCCGCATAGTACTCGCGCTGGGAAATCGGGTCCGTCATGTGGTCATGGCACTTTGCGCATCCCACCGTCACCCCGAGGAAGCCCTGGAAAGTGTGCTTCACCGTGTCTTCCAGCCATTGCTCCCGGGAGAGCATCTTGTAGTTCCTCACCAGGAACCCCGTCGCACGCAGTGCACCAGGATCTTCTGGCGCGATCTCATCCGCCGCGACCATCTCCGCCAGCATGCGGTCGTAGGGCTTGTCCTCGTTCAGGGATTCCACGATCCAATCGCGCCATCGCCAGATGTGCGGCTTCGAATCCCGCACCTGGTTGCCATCCGCCCACCCCGCCCAGTCGCTGTAACGCCAGACGTCCATCCAGTGCCGCCCCCAACGCTCCCCATGCCTCGGATCCACCAGCAACCGCTCCACCAGACGTTCATAGGCACCCGGAGCATCGTCTTCCAGAAACGCCCTGCGCTCGGCAGGCGTGGGATTCAATCCCACCAGATCCATGAAGACTCGGCGCAAAAGCACTTCCCGGGTGGCTTCCGGTCGGGCCTCCAACCCGCGCGCCGCACGGTCCTGTTCGAGGAATACATCCACTGGATTCTCTCCAACGTTCCGATGCGCCGGAACCGCCGGCCGCCTCACCGTCTCAAAGGGACGCCAGGGATGAACTTCAGATGCCGGTGAGGCTGGAGCTTGCTTACCGTCCGCCGTCTGTACTTCTTCCGCCCAACCCAGCCACGATCCGACCATCAACCCGATCGCCGCACGAAGCAGCAATGGACAAAGCTTCCGCTGTATCGAAGGGCAGACTCGCATGGTGGTACCGAACGAGAAGACACCGCCTCAAGCGGGGTGGCAACGTCCTCGTTGCCTTCTTGAGTCTTTTCCCGGAGCGACGCGGACATCGCCGCCATCACATCCCCGCCTCAAACTCGCCCGCGCTCCCCGCAACCCACACCTGCCGCACCAGGCGCCGCAACACCGACTCGTCGTCCACGGACTCCAACCGGCTCCGAACGCCTTCCGGCATCGCACCAAACCGCTCCGCGAATCCCTCCGCAACGGCCTCCCGGAGCGCCGTGCGCCGTCCCTCCTGACGACCCTCCTGACGACCCTCCTTGCGGCCCTCCTCCAGGCCTTCGGCTCGGACCAAACGATCGTAAGTGCTGATGTACCGCATACGTGTCTCCTTCTGTAGCCGACCCAGTTCCTCACGGAAAATTAACTCCTCATCCTCTGGCAACGCCAGCAGCCAGTTCATCAGCCGAAGAACCTCCGCCACCTCCTCAATCGCTGCACCCGAGCACAGGAGGGATCGGACCAGTTTCAGTTTCCCCTTGCGGCGGCTCCCCCCAATTCCACCCCGGGCCGTCCGTTGGGCAACACGATGGGCCTCGATCACGCGCGCAACCGGGTTCCCGGCCATCAGCCACGGTTGAAGTTCCAGATCGGCCAGCTTGCACACCGGAAAATCGAATCGGATGGAGCATCCCAGCACATCCACCTCATACCGGGCGGGACGCCAATTCGGATGCTCGTCCGCCAGCACCGCCAGGCTGACCAGCGGACGCCGGAAGCGGTCACGGATCCGACAATGGTAATGAAACATCCGCTCCGCGAACTCGCCCTCCCACTGCGTCTGCACCTCGGCGTGGATCAACAACCATTCCTCGCCTCCCCCAACCCGCTCCACCTCCACCAGCTTATCGGCCCGGATCAGACCCGACTCCGCCGCCCGGACGACCTCCTGTAGCTCAGTATCCAGAAACCGCACCGGCTTCGCCCAGTCGACGGCCCGGTGCACTGCCGGAAATGCCAGCGCCAGAAACTGCGGCAGGAACCGCTCCAAGGTCTCCTTCCAGGCGCCGTCGTAGTCGGTGGGTTCGTTCACTCCCCCGTCTACAATGGCATTGCCTAAAGGTTACACCTGCCGGTTCACCCGCCCCATCACTCCACCAACAACACACCTCGCATGAGTCGCCAATGCCCGGGAAACGTGCACAGGTAAGGATACCGCCCCGGCTTCGTCGGAACCACGAACACGACCTCGTGCTTTGCCCGTGGGTTCACCAAGGGCGTGGACAGAAGGATCTTCGGCGACTGCGGAACATAGCCCTTCGCCATCCCGTCCGGATCCGACGCCATCCGATCCGCCAACGCCCCCACCTCGTCCCCCGCGCCGTCGTCAACGAGCACGAAGTTGTGCGTCATCAGATCCGGGTTCTCGAAGATCAACCGGACCTTCGAACCCACCTTCGCCCGCAGCTCCTTCGGCGAGAACTGCAACCCGGGTGCCGCCCGGACGACCAGTGCGTCGCCCGCTGACGCCTTCAACCCCGCCCATTCCTTCGCCATCGCGCCCAATCCAGCTCCATCGACGGCTATCTGCGCTCCAGCCAATGGCTGGCCCACCAGGTCGAACAGGAACACCGCCGGCGGGCGCCCGCCAATCTGCCGGAAGGTCAGCTCGATCAGGTTCAATCCCGGCTGCAGCGCCAATTGAACTTCCTGGTGACTGCTCCACTGCGAATCCTGCGACAGCAACGGTTCCCCATTCACGGCGATGTCGAGGAACCCATGCTTCACCGACAGCGTCGCCGGTTGCGCCGCCTCGCTCTTCACCCACGTGAGATACACGCCAGCACCTGGTCCCGCCCCGCCTCCAACCCCGGCATCAAATGGCACGGGGGCAGCCAATCCATCGGGTCCGACCCACTGCCAGTGCGGCAGTCGCGTTGCCGGAGAAACATTCAGCACCGGCACACTCCGCCCGCGCACCGACTTCGTTCCGTACTTCAAGTCCGACACCATCCGCTTCACATCCGGAGCCGCGTCGCCCACCCCATGCAGCACATGCTCCACGGCCGGCATCCGCGGACGCAGGTGCGCCACGGCATCCACCACCTCCATCTGCACCCGCGGATGCACGTCGAGGATCATCGCCTGCAACCGGGTCACCACGTCCGGCAGGCGATCGGCCTGATAGCGGATCATCCGCACCGCCGCGGCTCGATGGTGGAAGGACTTCGCCTGCATCAATCGGGTCAGCCACGCAGGGCGCACCTCGCCAAAGCTCTCCGCCACGAAGATCGCCTCCAGCATCGCCTGGTCGTCTTCCGCATGCGCCGAGACCCACGACTCCAAACCGGCAAGCACTCCCGTCCCGTGCCGGCGCAACTCCAGCCGCACATGCTTCCGCACGATGTCCTGCGGATGCGTCAGCAGTTCGAGCAACGCGGTCGTCTTTGCCCCACGGATCTGCGGCCAGTCCTTCACGACCGGCTTCGCCGTGTTCACCACCCGCCAGATACGGCCCTTCACATGATTCCACCGGGCATCGCGCATCGGGTGCTGCGCATGCCCGATGATCGCACTGCTGAAATCGGAGACGTACAACGCACCATCAAATCCAAACTCAACATCCACCGGGCGAAACGCGGCATTCGTCGACGTCACCAGATCCAACCTTCCGCTTCCCCGCACCATGCCCCGGCTAAAGTCGTACTTCGTGATCGAAACCACATAGGGCCCGATGCACGCCGCCGAAGCCATGCCCTGCTGGTATTCGTCCGGGAAGTTCGGACTCGAGATGCTCGCCGCGGCGCTGCCCTTGCCGTAACCGATCGTCGTCGCATACGCGAACGGGTGGTAGATCCCAAGGGGCGTCCAAGTCAGCGGCAACCCGTCCAACAGCAGCCCGTCGCCGTACATCTGGAAGATGTTGCCCGTCCGGTCGAAGGTCACCTTCCACGGGTTCGGTGTGATGCTCTGCCACTCCGGTTCGATCCGCCCGTCCCGCGGATTCAACCGATACGTCGTCGCATCGAATCCGCGCACGACCCCGTGCGGCGTCTCCAACTGCGATCGATGGAACACCCCATCGCAGAACCACACGCCGCCCACCGGATCCGTGGCCATCATCCCGCCGTGGTGCGAGTCCGTCAGGTCGAGTCCCCGCAGCATCTCACGCTTCGAGTCCGCCTTCCCATCGCCGTCCGTGTCCCGCAAGAGCCAGTGCCGGGACTGTTCGGAAACCAGGACGCCGTCCGCCGTGAACGCCACCCCATCGAGTGCATCGAATCCCTCCGCGAACACGGTCAACTGGTCGGCACGACCGTCGTGATCCGTATCCTCCAGAACGACCAGCTTGTCCTCCTGCGGCTGTCCCGGAACGGTGTGCGGAAAGCTCGGCATCGTCACCACCCACAGCCGCCCCCGCTCGTCGAACGCGATCTGCACCGGTGCCCGCAACTCGGGGAACTGCTCCTCCGACGCGAACAGATTCACCGCGTACCCATCCGCCACCCGGAAGCCCGCCTGCATCTCCGCAGGCGACTTCACGATGCCCACGCTGTGCGTCGAACCTCCCGACGCCGGCACCGACAGCGGCGCCAACGCGATGAAAGGGGCCTCCGCGAACCGCATCGTTGGACTCTTCACCACCTGCTGCACCAACGCGTCCGCCTTCTCGATCCGCTGGAGGTACAGCGGGATCTCCGCCTCGCGTTCCTCGGCACGCTTCCGCTGGCCGTAGTACAGGATCCCGTTCTTGGGCCGGACCACCTCTTCGACGTAGTGCGCCAACTGTCCCGCCGCGGCCGCGACTTCCTTCAGGCGCCCGTCCTGAACCTTGTCCACCGCCGACGGGCCCACCAGCGCCGAAGCCACCACGCGCGCCATCAACCGATTGCCGGCGTCGTTAAGGTGAAGCCCGTTGATCGTGAGCGGACCGGTTGCCTTCGCATAGGCCGCCTGGCTCGCAGCAAACAAATCCACGAACAAGGCCTCTCGTCCCCGGGCCACGTTCTGGATGGCCCGCACGTAGAGGGCGATGTCCCGGTTGCGCGCCCCCGCGTCCGGGCCCGGTCCCCCGGCATCGACCGCCGTGGGCGACAGCAACACGACCCGCGCTCCCGGATGCAACTGCGCCAACTGGTCCAGCAACACCGTCAATTGGGTTCGGAAGTCGGCCAGCCCCGCCTCGCCGGCAAACGCCTCGTTCATTCCGTATCCCACCACCACCACCTTCGCCGGCCACAGGGCCAGCAGGGATTTCATGTGGTCGGCATAACCCTCCGCCCGCAACCGGTGCCCAACCTCGTCGCCCGTCCAGGCAAAGCTCCGGAAGTGCAGTTCCCGCGTCGGATCCGATAGCTGGACCAATCCCTGCAACTCACCCTGCTCGAGCAACCGCTGGACCATCGAATTGCCATGGAAGACCAACGTGTCCCCCGACTGCATCGGCACCTGCGCCCGCAGGGATCCCAACGCCATCACCGACACCGCCAGTCCAAGACCCAATCCAATCATCCGCTCCGCGAAACGCATCCCGCAACCCTACGACTCCGACAGCCCCCGCCGCGACAGTGGAGTTGTTGGGGAGTTTCAAGATTTCAGTTTCAAGTTTGAAGCCAGCTCCGTTTATCGACGGGTGCCCTCACCCGGCGTTGTCCATCATCCGCCGCGTGAGGGCACGCAGCCTACAGACGCGTGACGACACCCGGACATTGGATCCATGGACTGTCGGCCGCATGCCCCTACGCGGTGGGACTTCAGCCTTGAATCTTCAAACTTGAAACTCCCCCCCTGGATCCCGGGCGGGCGCCTATGCCTTCGCCCGCCCGGGACCCTTGGTGCTGCGGCATCCCCACCACGTCGGAGACCGCAACACAGGCTTCAACTCCACCCACCCAGATTGGTTTCGGGGGACAGATACCAGATGTTCCTGACTGAAGGCCGGGTGCCCTCACCCGGCGCGCTCCCTCATCCGCCGCGTGAGGGCACGCAGCCTACAGACGTGTGACGGCACCCGAACATTGGATCCATGGACTGTCGGCCGCGTGCCCCTACGCGGAGGGACTTCAGCCTTGAATCTTCAAACTTGAAACTTCCTCCCCTCAAAACACCCGCTCCTTGACCTCGATGATGTCCCCCGGCTCCACCGGAACGCGCTCCGACATCGCATGGTCGAGGTCCACTCCCATCAGTTGAGCTCCCCGGCGCAACACGATGCGCTTGCGATCCCCGTTTCGCGCCAGCCCGCCCGACGCCGCGATCACCTGCACCAGATCCATCGGCTTGCCCGGGACCAACTCGACGTTGCCCGGACGCTGCACCGCGCCCAGCACGGTCACCAATCCCGCTCCCTTGGGCGCGACCACCGACGCCGGCTTCCGCACCGGACGCTCCACCTTCGGCCGCGGCTTGAACGGCACATAGATCCGGGTGAACCCATCCACCGGAATCTCGATCTCCTTCGATGGATTCCCGGCCGCCAGGATCGCGGCGACGTCGTTGGTGGTGACAGTTGGTGGCTTGGGCGCAGCCTGCCTCATCACACCGGTTGCCGGATCGATGACCCACTCAGGGGGAGGAGACGGAACGCCAGGTCGTTGAGGCGCAGTCTCGGTTCTCGTCACCACCACGCGCGACAGATCCGGAGCGAGGCCCGTATTGTTGGTCTCGATCGATACAATCTGCTGTAGGAACTGGGCCAGGCGCAGTGGCAGCGGTCGCGGAGCTTCCTGCCCCGGTTGTCTGGGCAAATCAGGATCAGGACCAGGAACCTGAGCTGCGAGCGCTCCGCTGACGACAGCCGAAACACTCGGGAACGTTCCAGATGAGTCTCCCGCCGGCCGGGGAAGCGCGGTCGAACGTCCCCCTCGAGCCTGCAACAACGTGCGGACTTCCGGAGATCTTGCGTAGTCGAGCGGCGTCAACCCTTGCCAGTCACCCACATTCACAAACGCACCCGCTTCCAGCAGTGCCGTGATGCTGTCCAAGGGCGCACCGACGGTTGCCGCGAGTTTGAGTGGTGCAGAAAGATCCGAGCCGAAGCCTCCCTTACGGGGATCAAAGGCCCACGTCCTTGCCCGGTTGGGATCTGCACCGGCCCCAAGCAGTCTTCGAATGACAGAAGGCAGGGAATCACAAGCGGCGTGGATCGCGTTTCCCAGCTCCGGATCCGCTCCCGACTCCAAGAGTCGCAGCGCTCCATCTTCCCATCCTCTCTTGATCGCCTCGACGAGCGGAGTGGCTTCATTCGAGTCCGTCACATTGACATCAGCCCCGCGCTGCAGCAGGAGTTCCATCACGACCATCCGCCTTCCATAGACTGCTGCGAAAAGCGGTGTCCCGCCTGCGGACATCAAGGTTCCAGAGGCAATGTCCTGGGTACCCTTCGGCAAGCTCCCATCGACCTTCGCCCCCCGATCCAACAGCAATTCCACCACCGCCCGATGCCCCGCATAGGCCGCCCGCAAGAGAGGCAGTCCTCCACCCGCATCCACCCGATTCGGATCCGCCCCGGCATCAAGCAGCATGCGACACACGTCCAGTCGACCCGCCGCGGACGCCACCTTCAGACCGCCGCGGAGCGATTCCTCTGACCTCGTCGGCATCCCCTCGCCGAGCAGGTAGGCCACAACGCGGGTGTGACCTTGCCGCGCCGCCTTCTCCAGCGGCGCCCCATCCGCCCCGGACTGGTTCAGGAGATCCGGACTGTTCCGGAACAATCCCTGTAACCGGGCGATCTCCATCTCTTCCAGGTCGGGTGCCGCGGTTGGGGGCTTGGGCGTCTCCACCTTGGAACTCCCGCCCGTGGGCACGAGGTCGAGGATGTCCCGACGCTGCCGCTTCTCCGCCAACTGCCGCTTGAGGCTCAACAACTCACGCCGCGCCTTCAGCACCTCTTCCTCTCCTGCGCGTCCCGCCTCGAACTTCCGTTGCTCGATCGACAGCTGCTGCTCCGCCACGCGGATTTCGTCTTCGAGCAGGCGCTCGGCCTCGCTGGCCGGTCCCACGGTTGGCCCGGCTGGACTCAATGAGGAGGCCTCCGCCTCCAGCTTCTTCACCTGCTCACCGAGTCCGGACAGGCGCCCCTTCCGGAAGTTGATCTCGGACTCAAGATTCTGGCGTTCCCGCGTAATTGTCGCCTCCAACTCGCGTTCAAGCGATTGGCCCAACTTTTCCATTGCGACGCGTTCCGGATGCGCGGGACCAAGGCTCGCTTCCAACTTGGCAAGCTGCTGCTTGGTCGATCCCAACTTCTCCAACAGCGCATTCGCTCCTGAAGTGGGCACTTCACGTGCCAGCCACTGCGCATGCTGTCCCCGCCCCAAGCTATCGAAGTAGGCGAGCCGATCCTCCGCCTGCGCCAAGTCCCGCTCGGCCTGCAACAGATCCTGCTGGCGCATCCTCAGCCTTTGCAGTGCCAGAGGACCGCCGTCCCCCCCGGACGCCACGGCGAACGCTCCCGCATGCCGCCGTGCCACGGCCACCATCTCGCTCTGGTCCGGGAACTCGACGAGCAATCGTCGGTACAACTCCGTCGCCTCATTGGTCCTGCCCTGCCGCCGCTGCACCTCCGCCAACCGGAACAGGGCCGTCGCATGCGTCGCCCGACGTGCGTCGGCCGTGGCGACCGCATCGGTGTAGGCCTTCGTCGCGCCGGCGATATCCTTTCCCGACTCCTCCGCCGCCAGTCCCCGCTCCACCGCCTCGCGCACCGGGTCCGGTACCTGCGCTAGGGCCAGCCACCCGCACCCGAGCCACACCGCCAAGCTTTTCGTCATCCTCATGCCTCGTCCTTTCTGCCGCCCAGCGTGCCAAGACCCGCTCCACCACTTGTCATGCTTTTGAAAAACGTGGGGGTGGGAGTGTGAAGTTTGAAGATTCAAGTTTGAAGCCAGCGGGGGAGTCTCCGGTTTTTAGGGGCGCATTCTGACACTGCCCCCTTTGGAAATGGTTTCGGGGAGGCGATGTCCTCATCGCCCTGAGAAAGGCTTTGGAACGGCGACGAGGACGTCGCCACCCCGTTCCATGCGGGGACAATGTCATGATGCGCCCGGTTTCCAACCGCCCGTTTCCAGATAGGGAAATCGGGGTGGGACCCGCTATTTCGAACGGGAACTCATCAACCCTCCCACGACAGGACGTTGAGCCCGATCACATGACGGAAATGGGCGTCCGTCGTGGCCAACGGTAGACCAAACTGAAGTGCCGTGGCGGCGATCCAAATGTCGTTTTGAGGGATGGGTGTGCCCGATTTGGCGAGTTGGGCCGAGATCCGTCCGTAGATCAGGGGTGTGGATTCGTCTGGCCCCAAAACCTCAACCGCCTCAAGGAAGCGCCCGATCTGCTGCAAATGCTTCTCGGGGTGTGAAGATCGGTAAGCACCAGCGTAGAGCTCGGCCAACGCCACCTGTGGCAGGTATATCTCCTCGAATGAGTCCAGCCTTCCCGCCCATGCGTTGGAGTCGCGGAAATGGCGAACAACAATGCAGGTATCCAACAGGATGCTTTTACCAGGTGTCGCCATCGATCCGGTCGGCTTCCTCCTTCACAGCACGTTCGAAGTCTTCGCCATCCTCGCCCGACATGCAGCCAGCCGTGGCGAGCAAGGCAGTCCGGCGCTGTTCGTGGCTCCTGGGGTGCAGGCGACTCAGGTAATGAGCGACCTCCACCAACTTGGGCTCCGGCAGATTGCGCAGGTCACGCACGATGGAATCAAACAGCGTCATCGTAGCGTGACTCTAGTGCCGCAATGAGGAGATGGCGAGTCAGGATTCAGCCCCTCAATCCGCCACCCGCTCCAACGCCTCCGGCGTACTTTCCACAGCCTCCTTACGTCGTCTGCTACCCTCTGGGAACTGGCAACTGGGAACCGGAAACTCCCCCGCCCCACGCATACCCGACCCCATGCACCGTCCGGATCCGTCCAC
>CAIMMI010000138.1 GCA_903842505.1 uncultured Verrucomicrobiota bacterium
CTGCCAAGGCGACTGGGGAAGATAGGGGACCGGCCCTGGCAAATCGCGGTGTGCTGGCAAGATCCCGGAAAATCGGGCGTTAATACCCCTGCTGAAAAACAGGGGGTTTTAGAAGCAGAACCAATTATTTACATTTATCCCACATCCCAGCCACGAACTCCTTCAGTTCTCCTCGTTCCTCGGCCAGTCGCCAAAGCCGCCGTAACCCCTGCGCCAGGGATCCGTACTTGACCCAGGGCATGTTCCCGGCGGCTTCCGCCAACCGCCACCACAGATGTCGCGTGCCCACCGCCACCACCCCGTCCCCAATCCCCATGACCGTTACCCCGTTCTGGGAGTTCAGAAACAAATCCGAGGAACGCCCGGCGATCGTCGTACCGGCGGAACAGGGTCTCCCCGCCATTCCTACGACTCATCACGTGATACCAAGCATCGACAACATGGATGCGAAGCGGTCGTGCCATCAGGCAATGCTGAGCGTCAGTCCTCAATTGTCATTAATACGGGACTGACCCCGTTGCCCCAGACCCCGTTGCCCCATACGGGAACCATGAAGCTTCTCAGACACCTTTGGGCGCTGTCGCTGCTTTGCGGCGTCGCCTGGTCGGTGCACGCCGCCGGACCAGACATCGTCGCTGCCGAATATTATATCGACACCGACCCGGGACCGGGTAACGGGACTTCCATCTCCGCCAATCCCCCTGGCAGTGATGCTCGCATGACGGTCGACGTACCGACCGTCCGAATCGCAGGACTTCCGCTCGGCACCCACTTCCTGACCGTCCGGTTTCGGAATGCCGCCGGCGACTGGTCGCTCGCCTACACCCGTGTCTTCGAGCGGGTCGGCCCAGCACCCGTCGAAAACGGGCAACTGGCAGCGGCCGAGTATTACTTCGACACCGATCCCGGCCCGGAAACGGCACGCCGATTCCGGGCCTCCTGCTGGCTGGCGACGCCCAAAGGACGGTGGAAATCCCGGCGGCGGCCACGGCCAGCCTATCCTCAGGAATCCACTTCCTGACGGTGCGGTTCCGCAATGCCGACGGAGACTGGTCGGTGGCCTATAGCCGGGTCATCGAGAAGAACGACCCAACGATCGAACCGCCTCTGCTTCTGGCGGGCGTGGAACTCCGCTGGCTCTTGGACGGCCAGGCGGTGGGTCAACCGTCCATCTTCAATGCCCCAACGCCCGCCACCCAGGTCAGCCTTCAATCGGTAACCCCCGTCACCGGCCTGGCGGAGGGAAAGACCTACCGCCTGATCGCCACGCCGGTGGATATCCACGGAAACCGAGGCAATTCGGCTTCCTCGCTGGTCACCGTGAAAATCACCGATCTCGACGGCGACGGGATCGCCGATTCCTGGGAGATCGCCAACGGGCTGAATCCCGCGCTCGCGGCTGACGCGACCCAGGATTCCGATGGGGATGGATTGACCAACCTGGAGGAGTTCACCCGGGGCACCCAACCGAGGAAGCGGGACACCTCCGGCGATGGGATCGACGACGGCCTGGCTGTTGTGCTGGGGCTCAATCCGCTCCAGTCCCAACCCTCGATTGCCGCGGCGTTGAACCGACTCGCCGAGGGTCAGGTCCGGGCATTGTATCCGGGCAAGTCCGTGCTGGTCCGGGACGAGCAGAGCGGACGCTTCCGCTTGCGCCTCGGCGTGCAGGAAACGGGAGATCTCCAGGTCTGGCAGAAGCTGGCCATCGGCGTTGGCGAGGCGGTGATCGACGACGGCGACCTGATCCTCTCTTTCCAGGGAACGGAGCCGAACCGCTTCTACCGGATCGACGCGGGAGATTAGCCGACAGGCTTCGACCGCGTCGACCAAGGCGATGAGGACATCGCCACGCCGCCTTACCCC
>CAIMMI010000139.1 GCA_903842505.1 uncultured Verrucomicrobiota bacterium
CTGGAAGAGGAGCAGGGAAGCCAGACCCAGCACGGCGAGGACGACGGACGGGAAGGACCATCGCAATCGCGGTGTCGGCAAGGACGGCGCGACCTCGGTGATCAGGAATCCGCAGAGCAGGACCACGATCCATCCGAAGCTCATGTCGGGCTTGTGGGACCAGTACCAGCTGGTCTGGTAGATGAGCCAGCCGGCGGCACACCAGGATGGCAGCAGCAAAAGCCCCAGCGTGGGCCAGCGCGGGGTCATGGTTTGGAGATTGATCCGGCTGCTCATGGAGTGGCCTTGGCGGTGGTCACGTTCGCGGGTTGGGTGTCCTCCGGCTTGAGCCAGATCGGGAGCATCTCGCGGAGGCGTTGGTCGGCCGCGGCGACGTTGCCGCCGTACACCGGGGTGGAGATGCGAAGGAATTGCTTGGGTCCGAGAAGTGGGCGACGGGAGAGGAAGGAGTCCATCACCCGGCGCCACAGGACCGAGTCATTCCATCGATTGGCCTTGGTGATCCGGTCGGTGGCTCGGGCTTCAACCACCCGTTTGCTCACGGAATAATTGTGGTCCAGGCGGTAGGGCAGGGTCTGTCCGCCCACCAACCCGGCGAAATAGACGAGTTCCGATTGTCCCTGGACGGTGAAGATGCGCCGCTCGAATCCGATCCGGCGTCCGTGCAGTTCGACCTCGATGAAGTCGGGTGTCACAGCGTCCAGGTTCCAACCCGATTGGACCCAGCATCGGTCGGGTGTGTGAACGAAGAGCCCGATTTCCTTGGGGTCTTCCTTGAAGCGCCGGGCGCCAAACACGCGGATGGGCTGGGTGCTGCGGTCTGCCTTGCGGAATTCTCCGTTGATGAGGCGGTCAGCAACGAGCAGGCGTTCCGCTGACTTGTCCACCTCGACCGGGATGTAGGTCCATCCCGGGGCGTTAGTCTGCTCGGCCAGCCATTGCACGGTCTGGGTGGTGTCGGTCCGGGTGTACCAAGCCTTGGGAAATACCCAGACGAGGGCGACCAGGGCGGCAAGGATGCCAAGGGATTTCATGGGCGGGCGACGGGTTCGAGGGCGACGGCCAGTTCTTGCCAGGTGCGGGGCGGGGTCGCGGAATCAAATGGGGATCGGCCGTAGTGTCGCTCCAGATCGGCGAGGATTTCGGCCAGGTCCAGGGAGTCGATGGAAAGCGACGGATCGAGAAGGCGGAGGGAAAAATCCAAGGCTGCCAAGGTGCCACCGTTGCGGTGGTTCACCGACAGGACCAGGGTTTCGATTCGGGTGCGGACTTCCATGGAGGTTCGCAGGATGGGGGTTTCCGGCGCTTTCGACAAGGGTCCACAGAGGGTGGAAATTTCTGAGGTCTATCCGCAGATGGCGCAGATGGCGCAGATGCTCACCACAGAGGACACAGGGCACACAGAGGGGCGGAAGAGAGGGTTTTTACAACGACGGTAGCGAAGGGGGAAGCTCTGGTGGGGTGAGTGTCCTCACGAGCCGTTGGGGAGTCCCAAGTTTCAAGATTCAAGTTTCAAGGCCGGTCGGGTGCTTCAAACTTGAATCTGAAAACTTCAAACTCCGACGCGGCTCGACGGAGTCTCGCCCCTCCCCATCTGGCCCACCCCACCCCTTCGGGCGTCGCTGTCGTTGCTATCGTGGTTGTAAAAAACTCGGTGTCCGCTGTGTTGAACGTCCCTTGCCTTACCCATCCAGAAGCGCAGCGGCGCAGATGGCGCAGATCTTTACCACAGGGAACACAGAGGGCACAAAGAGGAGAGTCTACAACGACGGTAGCAACGGTAGCAAAGGGGGAAGCTCTGGTGGGGCGAGTGTCCTCACGAGCCGGGTGAGGAGTTCCAAGATTCAAGTTTCAAGGCCGGTCGGGTGCTTCAAACTTGAATCTGAAAACTTCAAACTCCGACACGGCTCGACAGAGTCTCGCCCCACCCCGCGCAGCGGTGGGCTGGCTCTCTTGAAACTTGAAACTCCCGTCCTTGAAACTCTGCCGCTACCGGGCGAGGGCTTCGATCAGGTCGC
>CAIMMI010000140.1 GCA_903842505.1 uncultured Verrucomicrobiota bacterium
AAACCGTCCCTCCTCCGCACCTCTGTCGCCCCATCCGGGGCCCGGTTGCCTATTTCGTGCGGACCCACGGCCATCGCGCGAGGTCTCCACAGCGGTGAAAGAGTTTCGCGCGAAGCCGCGACGGGGCGAAGGAACTGCGGCTGGATCTACAACAATGGCAGCGACGGGAACCACGTTCCCTCTTCCCAGCGCCTCTGCGCCTCTGCGGGAAACCGTCCCTCCTCCGCGCCTCTGCGCCCCCCTTCCCTCACCGGAACTCGAACGGGTGATTGGTCTTTCCGCAGGCCGGGCACCGGCTGCGCTCCACCTCGGGATCGTCCGTGTAGACCAGGCTGCATTGCTGGCATCGGAAGACCTGGTCGGGATCCCGTGCGGGCTCGAAGCTCCGGCGACGACGTTCCTCGAACAGCGCCAACCCGGCGAAGATCGCCAGTCCGAGGACGACGTAGAGGAAGATCAGGTGTTCCGCGCGCATGGCATTTCCTATCTCAAGGCCGGCTGCGTGCTCCATTGGACCGCCACGCTGACCCAGTCGAGATTCGTCGAACCAAACTCCGGTCGTCGCTTCGCCCCGGGCACGGGATGGAACAGCGACTGGCGCACCGCCTGCCTAGCGACGTCGTCCGCCACTTTGGACCCGCTCGATTCCGCCACCTGGATCAGCACCACCCATCCCTGCGGGTTCACCGCCACATCCAGGCGCGTTGCGCCCAGCACCTCCGAACCCGTCCAGGGTCCCAGCACCGGAGCTACCTTCCAGGCCCGCGTCGCTGCCTTCCCCGTCACCTCCAGCAGTGTTTGCGTCGAGACCAGTCCCCGGACCTCCGATGCCGGAAGCGCCGGTCGGGCAGCAGACAGTTCCCGACTGGCCGCCGTCACCAACGGCACCCGAACCGGCGGAAGCGCCACCGGATTGGTCAGCCAGCGCGTTGGCTCGCGCCATTCCGCCAAGCGGTATTGAGCCTTCGGCAACGCACCCAGCGCCACCGCCTGGAACGCGTCGTTCCGATCCTGGGCGAGCACATCGAGGCGGGATCGAGGCACGCCCGCAAACACCTGCTCCACCAATCCTTCCTCCAGGACCAACATCGTCTGCGCCTGCCCCGTGAACACCCGCGGCGGCGCGTCCGGCACCCGCCCCACATTCACCACGACGGCGAACTGCACCCCGGTCAGGAGCGCCGCCAGCATTCCCATCCGCGTCACGGACCAACCCGACGATGTCGTGCCCGGGTTCATTGCGGACTGCGGGCCACGAAGAAGATCCGGTCGAGTCCCGCCTGACGCACCAGGTCCCCCAACCGGACCACATCGCCATGCGGCACCCCGACATCCGCGTGAACCAGCACCACCGGCGTCTCCGCCATGCGGGACTTGCGCTCCCGGAGCCGGCTCACGATCTCGGACGGGGGCACGTACAGGTTGTCGAAGTACACCCGGCCGCGAGCGTCGAGGGCCAGAACCAGACGCGGCTTCGAGGCATCCAGCCGGACGCCCGTGCTGGCCGAGGGCAGTTCCACCGACACCCCGGGCGGCAGGACGAGCTGCGAACCGAAGATCAGGAAGAACGCCAACGGAAACAGCACGCACAGGAACGGTACTGCGTTCCAGTTGCCCTGCAGGATCCGGGTCGTCCGATGAAATCTCATGGCTTGCGCGTGGAACCGCTCTCCGTCACGAGCCGGATCGCCTCGGCACTGGCCTTCTCCATGTCCAGCGCGATGGCGTTCACGCGCCCGACCATGAAGTTGTAGGCCGTCTGGCTGATGATCGCGATGCCGATGCCCCCGGCCGCCGAATACAGGGCCTGCCAGAGGTGGCGGAACAGGTGCGCTGGTGCCGCGAAGCCGCCACTCGACTGCAGGTCCTCGAACACACCGATGAAACCGAACAGCGTCCCCAGCAACCCGAGCAGAGGCGCGATCTGGCCGATGGTCGCGAGCACGCCCAACCGGGCCTCCAGCCGCGGAACCTCCACCAGTCCCACTTCATCGATCGCCTCCTCGACCCGCTCGCGTCCGCCATCCCGCGCCAGGATTGCCGCCTTGACCAACCGCGCCACCGGACCCGGCGTCGCATCGCAGATCGAAAGCGCCTCCACCACGTTGTCCCGCTTCAGGACGTTCCGCACGCCCGCGAGGAACTCGAGGACATTGATCCGCTCGCGGTGATACACGAGGTACCGGTCGACGATCACCACCACCATCGAACCGCTCACCGCCAGCAACGGCAGCAGCATGATCCCAAACCGCGCCAGAAACCCTGGCGTCTCCGGGGTCACCCCCGTCGTCACCGAGTTCGTCAATTCCGCCAGGATCGCAGCCGACAGCATGCGTCCGTTATAGGACATCCGCCGCCGCCCCCCAACCCGATTTTCCCACTTCCCTCTGGCGCGCCGAAACCGTCCCCTTGGGCCCATGTCCGCCTCACGAAACTCCCCGGTCGTCGCCTGGTGGGCCGGAGCCTATCTCGTGGTCTGGACGGTCGTGGGGCTCGCCTTCGCCGGCCAGCACTACCTCACCTCCGCCAAGGTCGGCGTTCCGGTTGCCTGGGGTTCCGCCATCACCGGGGCCCTCGCCGATTGGTATCTCTTCGGCCTGCTGGCCCTCCCCGCGGCCCGGCTCGCGGCCCGCTTCAACCTCGCCGGTCGGCACTGGCGCCTCCGCATCGCCCTCCACCTCGTCGCCGGGGCCGTCTTCTCCCTCCTCTGGATCCTCCTCCGCGCCGCCCTTGCCCAGGTCCTCGTCCCCCTCCGCGGCGCCGAGAAACCCTTCGGCGAAGTCCTCCGATACGTCCTCGTCGCCACCTTCTTCTTCAACATGATCGTCTACTGGGTCGTCGTCACCGGCACCCACGCCTTCGCCTACTACCGCTCTTTCCGCGAACGCGAACGCAACGTCCTTGAACTCGAAGCCCGCCTGACGTCCGCCCGACTCCACGCCCTGCGGATGCAGCTCAATCCCCACTTCCTCTTCAACGCCCTCAACGGCATCGGCACCCTCATGTACCGCAATGTCGACGCCGCCGACTCGATGCTCGTGAAGCTCGCCAGCCTCCTCCGCCATTCCCTCGACCGCGGCGAGCACCTCACGGCCCCCCTGCGCGAGGAACTCGAATTCCTCGACCGCTACCTCGACCTCGAGCAGATGCGCTTCGGCGATCGCCTCCGCGTGGAACGGGACATCGATCCCTCCCTCCTGCCCCTGCCCATCCCCACCCTCCTGCTCCAACCCCTCGTCGAAAACGCCATCAAGCACGGCGTCGAACCCGTCACCCGCCCCGGCACCGTTACCCTCCGCATCGAACGGACCGACGCCGGCCGCGTGCGACTCGAAGTCCACGACGACGGCCGAGGTGTCCCGCCCGGCGGCCCGTCGCGCGAAGGCGTCGGAACCAGCAACACCCGTCATCGACTCCGCCAGCAGTACGGTTCCGCAGCCTCGTTCGTCCTGACGCCCCGCGAAGGCGGCGGCACCAGCGCCATCATCGAGATCCCCGGGCCGGCCGGGATCCAGGACGAAGACTGAACCGCCATTAGCCCGAGGGGTGGGGCAAGACTCTCCGTCAAGCCGCTTAGGGCGCGCCAAGCACCTCAAGGCCACGAAACCCAGCCAGGCTGCGAGCCGTTCTTTAGCCGAAAGAAACGAAAGAGACCGAAAAAGCCCGTTTCACACCGCCCTCCTCCGCGTCTCTGCGCCTCCGCGTGAACCGCCCTTCCTGCACTGACCCCAAACCAATCCCGGCCCGGAACCAAGCTTGCGCCCGTCGTTTCCCGTCGGAAACTTGCCACTCACGATGCGATCCCGTCCCCGCTCCGAAGCCCTGTTCGCCGAGGCCCTCCGCCACCTTCCCGGAGGCGTCAACTCACCCGTCCGCGCCTTTCGCGGCGTCGGGGGACAACCGTTCTTCGTCGAGTCCGCACGGGGCTGCCACGTCCGCGATGTCGACGGCAACGAACTCATCGATTACGTCCTGACCTGGGGACCCGCGATCCTCGGACACGCGCATCCCCGCGTCATCGCCGAGGTTCAGGCCGCCGCCGCACGGGGCACCAGCTTCGGCATTCCCAATCCGGCCGAAGTCGAACTTGCCGCACTCGTCAAGGAATGGGTCCCGGGCATCGACAAGCTTCGCTTCTGCAATTCCGGCACCGAGGCCTGCATGTCCGCCATCCGCCTCGCCCGCGGGTTCACCCGACGCGACCGGATCCTCAAGTTCGACGGCTGCTACCATGGGCACGCGGATTCCCTCCTGGTGAACGCGGGCTCCGGTGCGCTGACCCTGGGCCAACCCGACTCCGCCGGCGTTCCCGCGGACCTCGCCAAGCACACCCTCGTCCTGCCCTTCAATGATCCGGACGCCCTCGAAGCCCTGTTCGCGCAGCAAGGCCACGAGATCGCCGCCGTGATCCTCGAACTCGTCCCAGCCAACGCCGGCCTCTACCTCCCAAAACCCGGTTACCTCGACCTGCTCCGCCGACTCACCCGCCAGCACGGCACCGTCCTCATCGCCGACGAAGTCATGACCGGATTCCGCCTCGGCCGGTCCGGCGCGCAGGGCGTGTTCGGCCTGTCACCCGATCTGTCCACCTTCGGAAAGGTCATTGGTGGCGGACTCCCCGTTGGCGCCCTCGGCGGACGTGCCGAGATCATGGACTATCTCGCGCCCCTCGGCCCCGTCTATCAGGCCGGCACCCTCAGCGGAAACCCGATCGCCATGGCCGCTGGCCTCGCCACACTCCGTGAGCTTGGGTCCACCGACGCCTTCCCAGCCCTCGAACGTTCCGGCGCACGACTCGAAGCCGGCATGCTCGAAATCGCCCGTCGCCGCGGTCGCCCGGTCCAGTTCCAGCGCATCGGTTCCATGTTCTGCGCCTACTTCACCGAACAACCCGTCTGGAACCTGGCCGATGCCATGAAGTCCGATCGCGCGGTCTTCGCCCGGTTCTTCCACGCCATGCTCGACGGCGGCGTCTATCTCGCTCCGAGCCAGTTCGAAGCCGGGTTCCTCTCCACCGCCCACGCCGACGACGACATCGACCGCACCCTCGAAGCCGCCGACCACGCCTTCCAACACCTGGATTGAACCCGAACTCGGTGGGGCGAGTGTCCTCACGAACCGCGGGGGAGTCCCAAGTTTCAAGATTCAAGTTTCAAGCCTGCCACTGCTTCAAACCTGGAAACTGAAAACTCCGACCTCGGAAACGGCTCGACCGAGTCTTACCTCCCTTCCGCGTCACCCCAGCACCGCATCCAGCAACACCCGCGTCGGCGTGTTGAGCGGGAGTGCACGGGCCTCCGATTCCGTCACCCATCGGTATTCCTGCGCCTCCTCATTCAATCGGACCTCCGGTGTCCCGGTCACCTGACACGTGTAGTTCATGAGCAGGAAATGGGCGTCCTTGTAGAACTCCGGCGGATGGATGGCGTCCTGGACCATCACGAAACGGATGTCCGAAACCTCCAGACCGGTCTCCTCCCACAACTCCCGTCGCAGGGCTGCTTCGCTCGCCTCACCCCACTCGATCTTGCCGCCGGGAATCCCCCACATGTCCGACCACTTTGCCGTCCGCATCAGCAGCATCCGTCCGTCCTCGCGGAAGATCAGTCCACCGACCGTCGGAATCGGGAAGCGCTTCCCCTCGGGCGGCGCGTGAAGCCGGAGTGAATTGCGCTCGAGCAGTTGCCGCAGTTCGCCCAGATGTTCGACGATAAGGTCTGGCCGGGCCCGACGCAGTTGGTCCAACCGGTTGTAGCCCGTCAGCACGGCCACGCTCTGCACGCCACCGTGCCGGGCCGTTTCCACGTCGTGTTCCATGTCCCCGATGAAAACGGTCTCCGACGCCGACAATCCGTGATCCTCGAGGATCGACCGGATCCGCTCCCGCTTGTCGTTCACGCCGAGGTACGGGTGATGCAGATAGGGTCCGAATCCGGTGGCCTGCTGCTGGATCTCATACAGTCGGGGGTGCACCGCGCTCAGCAGGAAAGTCCGGAAGCCCTGCGCCCGACAGAACTCCAGAAAGTCCTGCGCATGCGGCAGGGCCACCACCGTGTGCTGCAACTGGCCGAAGCTCTCGTGAAACCACCGCTCCAGTTCGGGCTGCGGAACGTGGGCGACATACCGTTCGTAAAACCCGCGAAAAGGCAGCTGAAACTCGCTCCGGAACTGCTCCAGCGTCATCTCGGGCACCCCGGCCAATCGGAAGATGTAGTTGGAGGCATTCCACACGGCAGGAAGGTCGTCCACCAGCGTCCCGGACCAATCGAAGATCACATTGCGGATCACGCCGCCACCGTACCCCCGCGCTCACCGATGTCGAACCGGGGAAGAGTTGGAAGTTTTCAGTTTGAAGTCTGAAGCCACCTCCGGAGACGGGGCCTGGAAGCGGTTCTCGAATCCCGACTCCATTCGCTCCCCTCATTTACATCCGGATGTCGCATATGCGACATGCCATTGCTTCATCTACTCAAGCCGCTCCACGGAGTGACCCGCCAGAAATGCGGAGGCCGGGATCCGGCGTCCGCCTTCCAACTGGACTTCCGTCAACCGGAGTCCTCCCACACCGCACGCCACCACCAACTCGTCGCGCCCGGCCGCGAGCACCGATCCCGGCGTGCCCGACGCCTCGTCCACGAGCGCGACCGAATGGACCTTCAGCAGCTTGCGCGTCCCCCCGCCGGTGCCCGCCGGCAGGAAGCAGAACGCGCCCGGCCAGGGATCAAACGCCCTCAATCGGCGCCAGAGCACCCGCGCGGGCCTCGTCCAATCCAGACGACCGTCATCCCGCGTGATCTTGCGCGCGTAGGTCACCCCCTCGACCGGCTGCGGTTCCGGCTTCAACTCACCCGACAGGTACCGCCCCAGGTTTTCGACCACGACCTGACCACCGAGGATCGCCAATCGGTCATGCAACGTACGTCCCGTGTCCTGATCCGAGATCGGCGTCCGCAGCGTCGCCACCACAGGTCCGGTATCGAGGCCAGCCTCCATACGCATGAGGCACACCCCCGACTCCGCATCTCCGTCCGCGATGGCCCACTGGATCGGGGCTGCCCCCCGCCATCGGGGCAGGAGGGACGTATGGACGTTGAGGCAACCGTGCGGAGGAACATCGAGAAGGCTCTGGGGAAGGATCTGACCGTAGGCAGCGACGAGAACGACGTCCGGTGCCCATCCACGCAGCTTTTCCAGAAACTCCGGATCGCGGGCCTTCAAAGGCTGCAGCACGGGGAATCCATGCTTCAGGGCCTCCACCTTCACGGGCGGTGGAGTGAGTTCGAGATGCCGTCCCACCGGTCGGTCCGGCTGGACCACCACACCGACGACCTCGCCGACGCCACCGGCAACCAAACGCGACAGCACCGTGGCCGCCAGGTCCGGCGTGCCCATGAACACAATGCGGGGAGAATGAGCCATGATTCAAAAGCCGATCCCGATCCGAAGGGAAATGCGACCGTCGGACCGGACCGCACCCACACCGCCAACTGGGTCCCCTGCCGGACGTCAGGACAGACTCGGAGGGGCAGCCACGGAGCCTTCGGCCGGTGCGGAAAACACCGTGCTCCCATCACTGATCGCCGGCTTCGGAATCCGGACCACGATCTTCAGGATATCCAGCAGCACCTGCATCGGCTCCTGCGTGGAATCGATCTGGTGGATGATCTGCTCGGGGTAGCAGTCGAGGACCGCACGGGTGTCCCGCTTGTAGGTTTCCAACCGGGCCCGGATGACCTCGACATTGGCGTCGTCCAAGCGGTTCTCCTTGAGAGCCCGGCGCTGCAACCGCGAGACCAGTTTGTCCACGTGCGGGCAGAACAGGTTGAAGATCGCCTTCACCTCGATCAGGTCGGACATCAACTCGACCTGACGCGGGTTCCGCGGAATGCCATCCAGCAGCAGGGTGTCCGCCTCGGGATTGAATCGACCGACCGCGATCATGCCGAGGATCGACGACAGCCACAGCTGGATGGTGGGTTCGTCCGGCACCAACTGTCCCTTCGAGGCGTATTCCATGAACACCTTCCCCAGTGGCGAATCCACCCGGAGATTCCGGAAGGCGTCTCCGCAGGAGAAGTGCACGAAATTGGGGATCTGCCCGAGGATCTTGCCCTGCGTGCCCTTGCCGGCTCCGGGCGCGCCGAAGAGCAGGATGGCGCGGTATTTCTGGTTCATGGCCAACCTTGCTGGGGTGGATGGATTCCGACTCAGGCCTGCCGAAGCGTGACCTCAAGGATCGAGCCGTACTCCGCAGGCGACTCATCGCCACCGGCCACCTGCACGATGACTTCCGTCGCGTTCATGCGATTGATCTTCGTGGCCACGACGTGGCCCGCAGTCGTCGTGATGTCCATCGCCAGGCCGGCCGCCGCCTCGGGCGAAGCCGAAGGCAGGAACTGCTCGAACTGGGTCTCAAAGAACCGCCGATTGAAGGTGAACTCGCCCTTCCGGAAAGTCCGCGGAAGTTCTTCGCCTCCCCGACCGGATCCACCGGCACCGCCCGCACGAAGCCCCATCTGCTGCACCAATGAAGGACCGGAATCCGCGACCGACAGCGTCGTCGCGTCCATGGCCACAGCGGTGGCATTGACTTCCTCGGGCGGGGCCCACTTGGGCATGGCCAGGAAGATCAGCGGTCCGATGATGGGCAGCACGGCGGACAACCCGCAGACCAGCACGGGAGAGCGCCACCGGAAACGCGCCACCTCGAAGCCGAAGAAAATGTTGGCGAGGTACATCAAGCCCAGGAAAAACAGGCCACCCGGCGTCATGATCGCGGCGAAGGCCCCCTTGGGAACCTGCGGATGCGGCACGCGCTGGGCCTCAGCCACCTTGAACGGCTTGCGCTCGCGCCGCACTTCCTCGGCCGTCGGGAGCGTCACGTAAGGCTCCACGAACTTGGCCGCCTTGGGCTGCTTGGACATCGCGAGAAGCGATTCATCCGACAGCTTGCCCCAGTCGGTCTTGGGCGAGTACCCGCCCCCATCCAACCGGAGCACGAAGGACTCCTTGTCCGCCGAGATAAGCTCGCCGGAAAGGACGGACCCGTCGTTCAACTTGTACTCGGCTCCCAATAAACCGAGTGCGGTCACCCATCCCAACAGGCAAACCGCTGCCAACTGCCGCAGCCAACGCATGATGGGAAGACCCTGCCAAAGCCCCTGCCATGGGGCGAGGTCATTTTTGACGGAAGCCTCGATCCCACCCTCCAGCCCAGGCTATGGCAAATTTGTCCGACCCGCAGGGTTGCCAAAGGGTGGGTCGAGAGTCCTCACGGACCGTCTGGCGTTCTTGAACCTTGAATCCACCCGCATCCCCCCCAACGATTGAGGCCCATGGAGGTTCCACCCACCGGCAGCACCCCTCCGCTGACCCCCGCTGAACGCCAGAAGGCTGCGAAGGCTGGGGTGGAAGCGCGCGCCCGCACGCTGAACGCATGGCGCGGGGTCGATCTCCGCCCCATGGAGGCGGCCATGCGCCGGGCGGACAAGGCCCTGTCCGACATCCTTCCCAACGTCCTCACCCGGCTCCGACTTGACCGACGTCAGTCGGAATCCCAGATCATCGAGGTCTGGAAGCGGACCATGGACCCGCTGATCGTCGCCCATGCCCACCCCACCTCCCTCGCCAAGGGAACGGTATTCATCTCGGTCGACAGCAGCGTCTGGCTTTCGGAACTCGTGCGCTATCGCCAACGCGAGATCCTCGAGAAACTCCAACTCGCCGTCGGCAAGGAAACCGTCCAGAAGCTCTCCTTCCGGATCGGCTGAAGCCCGAGGCCTTCCCCAAGGGGGGGGGCGAGACTCCGTCGAGCCGATCCAGAGTTTGAAGTTTTCAGTTTCAAGTTTGAAGCGGGAGCCGGGCTTGAAACTTGAATCTTGAAACTTGGGACTCCCTGGCAGCTCGTGAGGACACTCGCCCCACCAGCTCCACCGAAGGCCTCAAACGGAAAACCTCTCCGCGCGCTCCGCGGCTCCGCGTGAACCCCTCCCTCTTCGCACCTGCAGGTTCCCGTCTCAGAGCAACCGCATGTGGCGGCTCTCCGCCTCCAACTCGGCCACCAGGCTGCCGCCGCGCGCACGGCGCCGCTCGATGATGTGTTTGTCGAGGATCGGGTCGTACTTCACGGGATAGTCCCCGTTGTAGCAGGCGAGGCAGAAGGACTCCTTGCTCAACCCCGTCGCCTTCACCATGCCATCCTCGCTCAGGTACCCGAGTGAATCGGCGTGGAGATACTGGCGGATCTCGTCGAGCGTGTAGTTCGCCGCCATCAGCTTCGAACGTTCCGGGAAATCGATTCCGTACACGCAGGGATTCCGGTGCGGCGGACACGAGATCAACACGTGAACCTCCTTTGCCCCGGCCTCCTTGAGGCTCGTGACGCGCGCCTGACTCGTCGTCCCGCGTACGATCGAGTCGTCGATGATCACCACGCGCTTCCCCTTCACCAGGTCACCAATGAGGTTGAGCTTCACCTTCACCGCGAAGTCCCGGATGAACTGCGAGGGCTGCAGGAAAGAGCGCCCGACGTAGTGGTTCCGGACGAAGGCCATCTCGAACGGAATCCCGCTCTGCATCGAGTACCCGAGCGCAGCGCAGTTCCCGGAGTCCGGCACCGGCACGACGATGTCCGCCTCGATGGGATGCTCACGCGCCAACTGCCGGCCCATCTCGACCCGGACCTTGTAAACGTTCCGGTTGGCGATCGTGGAGTCCGGCCGCGCGAAATAGACGTACTCGAAGATACAGAATGCTCGCCGCTGCTGCTCCGGGAAGGCCTGCATGCTCCGCACGCCGTTGGCATCGATGATCACGATCTCGCCGGGTTCGACGTCCCGGACGAACTCCGCCTGGATCAGGTCAAATGCACAGGTCTCGCTCGCCATCACCCATCCCCCGTTCGGCAGGCGACCCAGGCTCAACGGGCGGAATCCGTGCGGGTCCCGGACCCCGATCAACTCCCGCTCCGTGAGGACCACCAGTGAGTACGCGCCCTCGATGCGCCGCACCGTGTCCACGAGCGCGCTCTCGTGGCTTCCCCGGGCCGGTTGGGCCAGCAGGTGCAGGATGATCTCGCTGTCGACCGTCGTCTGGAAGATCGACCCCTTCGCCTCGAGTTCTTCCCGGAGTTGCGAAGCGTTGGTCAGGTTGCCGTTGTGACCGATCGCGATCCGACCCTTGGCGCAGTCGACCATCAGCGGTTGCGCATTCGTGAGGTTGGACGAACCCGTCGTGGAATAGCGGGTGTGCCCGATGGCCACCGAACCGATCAACCGGTGAAGCGTGTCCCCCTGAAAGATCTGGGGGACGAGGCCCATGCCGCGATGGACCAGGAAGCTCTTGCCGTCCGTGGTCGCGATGCCGGCGCTCTCCTGACCCCGATGCTGGAGCGCGTAGAGTCCGTAGTAGGTGAGTTCAGCAGCGTTCGGATGACCGAAGACACCGAAGACACCGCAGTAATGCCGTGGATGCGAGTTTTCTTGCACGAAGGGGGTGGATTCAGGCCTCCACACCGCGAAAACGGAAGCGGAATCTCCGGGCATCGGAACCCCGTACCCTGCCGCGGCATCTTGACACTGCCCCCCCATCGAGAGGTGGGGCGAGTGTCCTCACGAGCCTCGTCGGAGTCCCAAGTTTCAAGGCCGGCTCCCGCTTCAAACTTGAAACTTCAAACTTCGAACTCTGGATCGGCTCGACGGAGTCTCGCCCCACCCATTTCGGGGCAGGCCCAAGATGCGCTGGCACCCTGCCGCCGATGGTTTTCACCCGTGACACCTTCGAGGCATCCGGGTCGAATGACACAAGACATGTCTGATACCCCCACACCGGGTCCGCGCCGCGGTCTCTGGCGCAAGCGTTATCTGCTCCTCATCCCCATCGGTGCATTCGCGACCCTCTACTGGATCAGTTCCCGCTCCAGCGATGGAGTCCTCGACCGACTCCGCGCGCGGGGATACCCGACGACCTCCCTCGAACTGGACCGCTGGTACGTCAGCGTCCCCTCGGAGCAGAACCTTTCCGGGCCCATCCTGAGGGCAGCGGGCGCCTTCCGGTACCAGGCGCTCGTGGGCTCATCGATTCCCTTCCTGGCCGCGGGTGCGAACGAGCCGAGCCCCCAGATTCCTGCGCCGGCGGACGAACTCGCCCGATGGAGGCAAGTCATCGAATCGAACGCCGAGACCTGGAGCGCCTTGGCCGAGGCTCGAACGCGGACCGAGGGCCGTTACCCCATCAACCTGAGCCAGGGGATGAACACGATCCTGAATCACCTCGCCCCCCTCAAGAGCCTGGTTCAGGCCTGCGCCCTCCGCGCCCTCGTCTGCGCCGAAGAGCAGAAGCCCGCTGAAAGTCTCGAAGCCCTGCGGGACATCTACCTTGTGCGCCGCTCGATCCTTTCAGAACCCACCCTGATCTCCACCCTCGTCGGTTTCGCCCTGGACTCCATTGGCACGCGCGCGGTCCGAGACTGCCTCGAACGAACCCGGTTCACCGACGCCCAACTTGTCCTCCTGTCCGAAGACCTCCGTTCCATCGCGTCCACCAACTGTTCGGAGCGGGGCTTCGTCGGCGAACTCGCCAACGGCCGCAGCGTTTTCACCGGCGGCGCCGCCGCGCTGGTCTCGGTCGCTGGCCCGGGCCCTGGCGGGGCTCCATCCGCCGCCAGCCAGTTGGGAGTTGGCGTCCTGCAAGCCTCTGGAATCCTCGCCGCGGACGAGTCCTTCTTCCTTCAGAAACTCTCGGCCTTCATCGACGCCACCCGCCAACCTTTTCCCCAGGGGCTCGATGCCGCCGAAACCGCCGAAGCAGAACTCACGGCCGACCTCGCCAAACCCTCCGGAAAGCTGAAGCTGTTCAGCCGGGTGATGCTCCCCGCCCTCGCCAAGGCCATCGCCAAGGGCGCCGCGGATCAGGCCAACCTCCGGATGACCCAGACCGCCCTCGCGATCGAACGGTTCCGACTCGCGCACGGACGGACGCCTCCCGACGCGCTGGCCGCACTGGTCCCCGAGTACTTGCCCGTCGTTCCCACCGATCCCTTCGACGGCAAGCCAATCCGGTATCGCCGGACCGATTCGGGGTACGTGCTGCACTGCATCGGATCCGATCGGAAGGACGGCGGCGGTCTTCCGACCGTTGTGGATCAGAAGGGCCGCCCGATCGCGAATCCGGACTTCGTGTTCGAAGTGCGCCGCTGACGGGGAGCGCGTGGGTCAGTTGACCGGCCGGAGATCGACGATCTCACCCGGGATCAGGGTCAGTTCAGGCGGCACGCTGATCATCACCGGCAGGCCGTACTCGGTCACCGAGTTGCCGGAAGCCCGCAGGGGGAGCAATTCGGGAAGGATGGGTTCCATCTGGCCGCCTACGCTCACGATCTCACCGCGCGCACCGGCTCGGCCGTAGGAACGGGACCGGATTTCCATGGCCATCCCCACGCGGGGTTCCATCCGGACGGGCTGGCGCAGGTAGGCGATGATCTTCTCCGCGCGGGTGCCGCTGATCGTGAGGATCGGCTCGCCCGGCATGACAGCCTCACCCGCTCGACGGTGGACCACGCTGACAAAGCCTGAGATGGGCGAGAGCAGGACCGTCGGATTCAACTGCGCCTCGATGGCGTCGATCGCCTTCTGTTCGACGGCCAATGCCGCGCGGATGGAAGCCGGCAATTCATCATCCAGCTTCTTCTCGTCCGGCCCCAGCTTATCGAGGGCGAGGGAAACCTCGCTGACCAGCACGGTCTGTTCCTGGATCTGTGCCCGGAGTGAATCGAGCTCCCGCTGGGCCAACTGCAACTCCTGAACGCTCACGAAGGGAATCCCGTTCGTCACCCGCGACAGCCGGGTCGTTCGGTCGGCCTCGGCCTCGGCATAGGTCAGTTGGGCCTTCGCGGTTGCCAACTGTACACGGGCCGAGAGCCAATCCAGGCGAAGCTTGGTGAAGTTGATGACGTTGTTCTCGCGGCGGATCTTGGGCTCGACCGTCACCCGCACGAACTCGAGACGCGCCCGGGACAACGAGGCCTGAGCCTCGAGATACCTTGGATCCGCGGCGACCAACTCCGCCACCGGTTGACCTGCAGTCACCTGGTCCAGAGCGCTGACCTTCAGCACCGTCAATCGCGAGGGCTGCGAGGCGCTGACAATCGTTCGGACCATCTCGACCTCACCCAACAGGGCCGAGGGACCCACATAGCTGCGCCACGAATAAACCGTCAGGGCGACCGCACCCAGGAACGCCAGGTAGGGCAAAAAGCCGATGCGGAACTCGCGGAAGGCGGTCCCGGGAGGGCTGGGGATGGGAGGGAGCTTTTCCATCGATTAAACCTCGGATTCGTCCTCGGCCTTCAGGCTGGTCACCCGGGAAACGCCGGGAAAGGCCTTGAGCTCGGTGATCAATTCATCCGTCCGCCCGGCGTCCCGCAGGAGCAAACGGTACGAAACATCGGCCCCGTCATATCCCTGGGCCGAGCGCTGGCTCGCAATCGCAGACCGCCGCGCATGACGTTCCAGCAGGAGCTTGAGATCCGGAAGTTCTCCCAGGGGCCGACCCCAGTGCAGGTTCAGGATCAGGTCATACCGGTTCCGGCTGCCGAACTGCGTGAAATGCAGATACAGCATCACCCCCGCAAACAACCCGGTACCGATCGCCGCCGTACTGAACTTCTTCGTCCCCGCCGCCATTCCAACCGTGATGCTCGCCAGGATGTAGGCCGTGTCCAGGGTGTCCCTCAGGACGTTCCGGAACCGGACGATGGCGAAAACCGCCATCAGACCGAAGGCGATCAGCACGTTGTTCGCCATCACCATCATCACCAGTGCCACGATCAGACACAGCACCAGCAACGAGTTCACAAACGACCGCGAGTAACTGAGGCCGGAGTGGCACACCATGTACACCCAAGCCACCACGTGCCCGCAAACGAAGGCCAGCATCAGACCCAGCAACATCCCCACGAGATCGTCGGGGGCGGTGCCGAAATCACCTCTCAGGATCCATTCCATTCAGTTCAGTTCTCCAGCTCAGACGTTCGAAAGCAGCGCGGTCAATCGGTCCTGCCGTTCGCGCTTGTTGTTCTCCGATGAGGACAGTTCCACGCCTCGCGGCAACCGGAAACCCGTCCGATGAAAGTACATTTCCCCCTTGTTGGCGATGCCGTCCGCGTACTTGGACGCCGAACCCTGCCGAAGGTTGAAAGTCCGCACCAGATCCTTGAACCAGTCCGGGAACCGCCCCGTGAACTTCAATTCGAGGATCACCAGCTTACCAAAGACGCACGACGGTTCATCCATCTGCGCCGTGAATCGCGTCGTGAACTCCGGCGAGATGAACACGTTCCGGTCCATCGTCACCCGCACCGAGTTGTCCACCGGGCTGATCCACGCCTCCCGCTCGTAGGTGACGTGCGCCGTCGGCACCGCCTGATCCCGGATCATCAACTCCACAAACCGCTGGATCGCCACCAACTGCCGCGCATCCCCGGAAACCAGATCGTCCGGCCCCGGATGCTGGCCGCCCAGAACCGACCCCACCGCGTGCCGCTTCACCCCACCCCGCTGCTTCATGATGGCGTCGTTCATCCGACGCTTGATCTCGAAGAAGATCGGGACCTTCGGGTTGTCCTCGTAGAACCGGAGCCGCAGCTTGTACCGGTTCTTGTCCCCGTTGATCGTGCCCCAGTAGATCGCCAGATCGTCCGAATCGAGGTACAGGTTGTGGATCGTGTAGGACAGGTTCGGCCGACCGGCCCCGTACTCGTCGAGCTCCAGGTACGGCCGGATGTATTCCCGCACCGCCAGTGCGGTCTCCTCGGGAATCACGTACTTCAGCTCCCAGCGCTGAAGCTGCATCTTGTCGTCGGCCATGGCGTAACTCGAACTCCGGATCCTTAGGCTCGTTGCCCCCAGCTGTCACGCTCGCGTCATCGACCTGTCATCGGATCCAGACGACTGCGCCCGCTTCAGTACCCAAGGATGTCCGCCGTTCATAAAGCACCATCCATGCCGGAAGCAACCCAGCGGAGCGCAAAATCTTCACCGTTGGATCCACCCCGCCCTTCCCGAGTTTCAACGACCTTTTCAAGGCCCCGGACCCGAGAGGTGGGCAAGTCCGCTCAAGAACCGGTCCTGGGATTGCCTTCTCCGTCTGGGACCTGGTGTCTGGAAACGGGGAACTCGCTGCCCCACCCATTTCCCCCAGCCATCGAATGTTTTGACCGCCCGAACGTCCTTCGGCACGTTCGCCGAACTTCGGTCATCACATGAAAGCCACTGCATTCCTTCCCTTCCTCGTCGTCGTCACCGCGGCCGCCTCGCTTTCCGCCGCCGATGTCGACGTCAGCAAGCTGCCCGCGGCCTCCACCAAGACCGGGCTGAGCTTCGACAAGGACATCAAGCCCATCTTCGACAAGTCGTGCATCAAGTGCCACGGCGCCGAGAAACAGAAGGGCAAGCTCCGCCTCGACACGCTCGAAGCCACCCTCAAGGGCGGCGAGAACGGCGAGTCCGTCGTGAAGGGCAACTCCGCCAAGAGCACCCTTGTCCACACCATCGCCCGCCTGGACCCCGACGCCGCCATGCCCCCGGACGGCAAGGGCGATCCCCTCTCCAAGGAACAGATCGGCATCGTCCGCGCCTGGATCGATCAGGGCGCCAAGTAACATCACGCCCCCAACCCAGCCGCGGGTGGCACGGTCAGGCCGCCCGCGGCATCCCGCGGTCGCGATGTAGGCCCATGGGACCGGTCACCGACGTTGCGCCCGTTGGCCGCACCGACTCTTTCCCAAGTCGACGAGGACGTCGCCACCCCGTTCCTGTTATCGGACCGGGGCAGTATCGGGATGCGCCCCTGTTTCGCACTCCCCCGAACTTCAAACTTCAATCTCTCGTCCCCGTCTGCTTCTACTTGGTCCCGCAACATGAAACTGAAGCTCGCGCCCGTTGAGGGCGCCGTGGCAGCCCCACAGGGATTCCGGACCGGCGGCGTATTCTGCGACATCAAGCGCCTCGGCACCGGCAAGGGCTCCGACAAGGGACAGAAGCTCGACCTCGCGCTCATCGTCTCCGATGTCCCTTGCGCCGTCGCCGGCCTCTTCACCACCAACCAGGTCTGCGCCGCGCCGGTCAAGGTCTGCGTCCCCCGCACCGCCAAGGGCATCGCCCAGGCCGTCGTCATCAATTCCGGCAATGCCAACGCCTGCACGGGCCGGATCGGCATGAAGGACGCCCTCGCCATGGCTGACCTCACGGAATCCACCCTCGGCATCCCTCGCGGCTACGCGCTCGTCGCGTCCACCGGCCGCATCGGCGTCAACCTCCCCATGCCCCAGGTCCGCGCCGGCATCGCCGACTGTGCCACTCAACTGGGCCACTCGGTCGATCACGCCAATCGCGCCACCGAAGCGATCATGACGAGCGACACCAAGCCCAAGCAGGTCGCCGTCCAACTCAAGCTCGGCGGCAAGACCGTCCGCATCGGAGGCACGTGCAAGGGGGCGGGCATGATCCAGCCCGGCATGAGCCCGACGGGTGCGCGCCCCGCCGCCCTGCCCTCCGGTGTTCCCGCTGGCCTCCACGCCACCATGCTGGGTTTCATCACCACCGACGCCGCCGTCGAAGCCCGCACCCTTCAGAAGGCCCTCACCGAGGCCGTCGCCAATTCCTTCAACCGGATCACCGTCGACGGTGACATGTCCACCAACGACACCGTCCTTGTCCTTGCCAATGGCCTCTCCGGCAACGACCGGATCAAGTCCACCAAACACAAGGATTTCGCCGCCTTCCAGGCCGCCCTCAACCACGTCTGCCTCTCCCTCGCCAAGATGATCGTCCGCGACGGCGAAGGCGTGCACCGCGTCGTCACCGTCCGGGTCTCCGGCGCGAAGTCCATTGCCGAAGCCGATGCCGCCGCCCGTGCCGTCGGCAACTCCGCCCTCGTCAAGACCAGCTGGCACGGCGGCGACCCGAACTGGGGCCGCATCATCGACGCCCTCGGCTACTCCCCGGCCACCCTCGTCGAGGACAAGGTCGACATCGGCTACTCCGACCCCGGTTCGAAGAAGATCCTCTGGAGCCTCCGCCGCGGGCAGCCCACCAAGGCCACCTTCGCCGAACTCTGCAAGGCCGCTGCCCCCGACGAATTCGACCTCCACATCCGGCTCAACCTCGGCAAGGGCGAAGCCGTCCTCTACGCCGCCGACCTCACCGAGGCCTACGTCGACTACAACAAGGGCAACGTCGCCGACCCCACCACCCTTGGGGGCTGAGCGCGGAGCGCGAAGGGCGAAGTTTCAAGTGTCCAGGTTCAAGGACCGACTCGCCGGCTTGAAACTTGAATCTTCAAACTAGCTGCTTCCTTGCGACTCCTTCCTGCCCCTGCCCCGCTTGAAACTTGACCCTTTAAACTAGCCACTCTCCCAATGCAGCACTTCATCTCCAAGGCCGCGACGCTTCTTGAGGCGCTCCCCTACATCCAGCGCTTCGATGGCGCCACCTTTGTCGTCAAGTACGGCGGCAGCTTCATGGACTCGCCCGACGAGGCGATCCGCTCCGGCGTGGCACGCGACGTGGTCTTCCTCGAGGCCGTCTCCATCAATCCCGTCGTCGTCCATGGTGGCGGCAAGGCCATCACCCGTGCCCTCGAGAAGTCGGGGGTGAAGACCGAGTTCATCCAGGGCCAGCGCGTCACCGATGCCGCCTCCGTCGCCGTCGTCGATCAAGTCCTCTCCCGCGAGATCAACCCTGAGATCGTCCGGATGATCCACCAACTCGGGGGACGCGCGGTCGGCTTCGCGGGCACCGAAATCTTCACCTGCCGCAAGCTGTTCCTGAAGGACGCCTCCGGGAACCCGGTCGACATTGGCTACGTCGGAGAGGTCACCGCCGTGAACACGGCTCCGCTTCTCGATTGCATCGAACGTGGCTTCGTCCCCGTGATCAGTCCCACCGCCCGGGGCGAGGACGGTCACGTCTACAACTGCAACGCCGACGTCGCCGCGGCGCAGGCCGCCATCGCCCTCAAGGCCCGCCGCCTCGCCTTCCTCTCCGACGTCCCGGGTCTCCTCCGTGACCCGAAGGATCCGAACTCCCTCATCTCCCACCTCGCCGTCAGCGAGGTCGACGGACTCAAGAAGGCCGGCGTCGTCGACAAGGGAATGATCCCCAAGGTCGACAGCGCCGTTGCCGCCCTGCGGGCCGGGGTCGAGAAGGTCCAGTTCATTGACGGGCGCCTCCCCCACAGCGTGCTCCTCGAGTTCTTCACCGACGAAGGCGTAGGAACCGAGGTCGTCCAGTGAGTCCCGTAGCCGACGAGGTCACGAGGCGGGCCAGGGGAGGTTCCCAGTCCCCAGTCGCCAGTTTCCAGAACAGGAAGCTTCAGGCACAGCCTCCTCACGTCGTCTGCTACCCCTCTTCCGAGTCCTGAATCTTGAAATCGGAACCCTCCAACACCCCCCCAACCCGAGCGCGGGTGACGATCTACACCGACGGCGGATGCCAGGGGAATCCGGGGCCAGGGGCGTGGGCCTGCGTCGTGATCTACAAGGACAAGGCCTGGGAACTCGCCGGGGGCGTGCCGGCGACGACCAACAACCGGATGGAGCTTCAGGCTGCCATCCAAGGCTTCAAGGCCCTCAATCGTCCGTGCGACGTCCAGATCTTCACGGACTCGGATTACCTCCGTCAGGGAATCACGACCTGGATCAAGAACTGGCGCAAACGGGGTTGGCGGACCAAGGAAGGCGACCCGGTGAAGAACCAGGACCTGTGGAGCGAACTCGACGTCCTCGCCGGCCGTCATGAAGTCGACTGGCAATGGCTCAAGGGCCATGCCGGCCACAAGTGGAACGAACGCTGCGACCAACTCGCCACCGCGGCGATCGGAAAGATCCGTTCGCAGAACAGCTCCGCCGAACTCTCCCGGGCGCTCGAAAACTTCAAGCGCATCGAACGCTGATCCCCTCCATTCCCCGCTGCGGATGAAGCTCCTGTTCTCCGAGACCACCCCCGACTACGGACACTACCTCTACCCGTACGTCGTCTGGAGCTTTCTCGAACCCGGAGAAACTCCGGCGGACGCCTTTGACTCCGGTTTCCTCCCCGGCAACCCGGAGATGGAACGGTTCTACCTCGTCCGCAACCTCCGGGTCCGACTCCCGGCATGGAAACCCAGTTCCGAAAACCGGCGTATCCTCCGCAAGGGGTCAGGCATCCGGATGGAACTGATCCCGAAGACCCACTTCGCCGTCACCCCGGAACGCCGCTCCCGCTGGCTGTCGTACGCCGACGAACGCTTCGGCCAGGGCATCCTGCACGCGGAACGCCTCGACCGCCTGCTCGCCGGCCCCGTCATCAGCCACCTGCTCCACTTCACCGAGGAAGCGGACGGACGCGAACTCGGAACCGCGCTGCTGTACCTCGATGCACCCCGCGTCGCGTATTACTACTACGCCTTCTACGATCTGGCCGAGACCACGCGGAATCTTGGAATGATCCTGATGACCCGGGCTGTCGAACACTTCGCCCAGACAGGCTACCAGCACCTCTACCTCGGCACCTGCGTCACGAAGAAGGCCCGGTACAAACTCCAGTTCGAGCCCATGGAATTCTTCAACGGATTCCGCTGGTCGACGAATCTCGACGAACTCCGCCACCTGCTTGAGTCGGACATCCCGGGCCGTCACCGCCTCGACACCCCCGAGTTCCTCCCCTTCCAACCGGCGCCCCCCGCCGCGCTCGCCGCAGCTTCCCCTTTCGGAACACGCCCTCTCCTACCGTAGAAGTCGACGTCAGGAGCCTTTGTGTGAAGGCCTGACTCCGGGGATCCACGCTCTGCCATTCACCCGCCTCATGACTTCGGCGGCTACCCCGCCCCTGTAGGTAGCCGCCGACGTAAGAAGGCGGGATCAGGTAATGTGACGGGACGACCGGGAGAATCCAGAGTCCCTTCAGCCCCCCTTTTTCCGCAGTCTTTCGCTCTTTTCGGCTACCCCGCCCCGCCTCCGCGGCACTGCGGGAAAAACCTCCCGCTCCCTCCCCACCTCAAACATCCATGTCGGGCGTGAAATACAGCAACCGCCCGCAATTCGTGCAGGCGGTCAGTTCAAGCTGCGCCTTGGCATGAAGGAACGTCTGCATCGGAAGCTTCACGTGACAACCGCCGCACACCACCCGGTGAACACCCACCAGCGCGTTGTCCCCTTTCATCTTCAGGATCCGCTCATACCGCCATAGACCCGCCGGATCCGCCTTCGCCGCCAACGCGGCGCGCTCCGCAGAAACCAATTCGTGATCCTTCCGGAGGTTCGCCTCGCGCGCTGCCAAGTCCACCAACTGGCGGTCCGTCTCCGCCTTCTGTCCCGCCGCCACCTTCGCAGCCTCCGCCACGTCCCGACCCACGGCTTCCGCCTGCTCCATCAACTCGATCTGCTGGTCGTCCAGACGGGAGATCTCCGCCTGAGTCGTCTCAATCTGGTGCTGGTACGCCTTGTACTGGTCGTTGCTGCGCGTGCCCAACTGCTCCGTCCGCAGCTTGTTGATCCGCTGTTGCATCGTCACCACCTCCAATTCGAGGCGCTTGCGCTCGCTCTCGATGTGGACGTTCCGCTTCCGGACTTCCTCGAAGGCCGCCTGGGTCTTCGCCGCCTTCAACTGGAGCAACTGCCGCTGGGGCGCAACCGCCTCCAACTCCGCCTTCAGGCGGATCAGGCGGCGATCACGGTCCTGAAGTACCAGCAGAGCTTCGATGATCGGGAGCATGTACACGCGAAGCTAACCGTCCGCGGGCGGTCGTTGAAGTTCGAAGTTTGGCGTTTCCCGTCAGCGCCTTCCGATGGGTTGCATCCTCACAATGCCGGCGTAGCCTACGGCATGCGTGTGTTCTCCCGCCTCCAGGCCATGGCGCTCGCCGCCGCCGTCTACGGCGCGGCCCTTCCCCACCTGTCCACCCTTGCCGCGCCTCCCGCCGGCGCCCTCGAGATCGCACGCCAACTCAACGAGGCCTTCGTCGACGTCGCCGACCGCTGCACCCCCACCGTCGTCGTCGTCCAGGTCGCCCAGAAGCTCGAATCCATCACCGAACGGTCCGACCATCCCTTCCTCCAGCAGATGCCCGATGACATCCGCAAGCAGTTCGAGGAATACCTCCAGCGCCAGAAGCGACGCCGTGAGACCGATGGGCCCCGTTTCAATGGCGAAGGCTCCGGCATGATCCTCCGCGAGGACGGCTACATCCTCACCAATGCCCACGTCGTAGAAGACGCCGAAAGGATCCGGGTGCGACTCCACGACGGCCGCGAGTTCGAAGCCGAGGTCCGCGGCACGGACCGCGAATCCGACATCGCCGTCCTCAAGCTCAAGGAATCCGTCCCAGGACTCCGCGCCGCCCGCTTCGGCAACTCCGACAAGGTCCGCGTCGGCGAATTCGCCATCGCCATCGGCGCGCCCTACGAACTCGAATACTCCGTCACCTTCGGCCACATCAGCGCCAAGGGCCGCGCCGGCCTCAGCGCCGACCTGATGGACGAGGATTTCCTCCAGACCGACGCCAACATCAACCCCGGCAACAGCGGCGGCCCGCTCATGAACCTCGAGGGCGAGGTCATCGGCGTGAACTCCATGATCCGCGGCGTTGGCACCGGCATCTGCTTCGCGATCCCTGCCAACCTCGCCCGCGAGGTCGCCCTGCAACTCCTCGAAACCGGCAAGTTCCAGCGCTCCTGGCTCGGCGTCGGAATCGTGGGCATCCGCGAGGATGAGTCCATGCGACGCCGTTATCCCAAGCTCACCAACGGCGTCGTCATCACGTCGATCGCCCGCAGCGGCCCCGCCGAACGCGCCGAAGTCCGCCGCGGCGATGTGGTCCTCACCGTCGATGGCCGCCCCGTCGGCACCGTCAACCAACTCCGACGCGAGATCACCCGCAAGCGCCCCGGCACGGACGTCGCCCTCGAAGTCCATCGCGACGGCGGCACCGTCCAACTCAAGGTCCAACCCGACGCCATGCCGGACCGCGAGGAACGGCTGGCCCGGACCGAATCGCCCGGCCGCCGGGTCCCGCAAGTCGAACCGGACTCCGAACCCGAGCCAGAAATCGCATCCGAAGCCCCGAAACCCGACGCGCCCGAGGCGCATCTGGGCCTCACCGTCCGCATGCCGGACTCCGAACTCGTCAACCAGTACCACCTCGGATCCACCCCCGGGGTCGTCGTGACCGACGTGGAGGATTCCAGCCCGCTCGCCGAATACGGGTTCCGCTCGGGCGACCTCATCTACGAGGTCGACAAGCAACCCGTGAAGACCACCAGCCAGTTCGCCGAGGCGATCCGGTCCGCTTCGGAAAAGAAGAAGTTCACCCTCCGATACCAGCGTGCCGGCGTGAAACTCTCCGCTGCGATCGTCAACGAAAAGCCCCCCGCCAAATCCCGCAAGTAGGCTCTGGGCTGAAGCCAGGCGGTGGGGCAAGCAGCTCGTGAAGACACTCGCTCCGCCTCGGATAGGCCTTCGAAAGGTGGAGCGGGACTCCGTCGAGCCGAGCCCACCCCTCCTTTTTGGCGCCTCCGGGGCTTCCACCCGGATTGGCGGATTGCCCCAACCCGGTTCCCGCCGTGATGCTCGCGACGTGTTCCAGGTCCAGAAACTTCCCTTCGCCGGGATCGCCATCGCGATCCTCGGCGTGGCTTCGTCCCTCTCCGTAGCAGCCCAGTCACCCGCCCCTGCCGCTGCCCCGGTTTCCCGATGGGAGCGGATGGATTACGGCCCGTTTCTGCAATCCTCGGTCACCATGCCTTGGTCCACCAACGGCGAGGACCCCAAGGACATCACCCTCCGTGGCCTGACCGTCCGCTTCGGCACCAACGGCGCCGCCACCTTCGACACCGGCCTGCTCCGCTGGTCTGCCGCCTGGACCGGCGGATGGCTCAAACTCATGGGCACGCCCTTCGACGGCAGCCATCGTCCCCCGGAACGTTCCCGTCCCGCCGTCGCCGGCACCGTCTTCTACGCCACCTCTTCCACCCCCGGCGTCTCCCCCGACAACGATTGGCGCGATCCACGCCTCGAACCCTACATCCCGCTTCCCGCCGCCCGCGCCCGTTACTCCGGCGTCCACGTCCGGGGCGACCAGGTCGTCATCGAATACACCATCGGACTCACCCGCGTCCGCGAGGTTCCCGGCCTGACCCACGTCGCCAACCACCCCACCTTCGTCCGCGCCTTCGACATCGATTCCCACGCCACCCCTCTCCACTGGGTCGTCGCCGAAAACCTCCTCGAACTCCGCAACCGCAAGGCCTACGACGGCACCCGTCCCTCCGATGACGGCAACCACGTCTCCTTCGGCGAACTCCATGTCGTTGCCTCCGGCCTTCCCAAGGGAGCCCGCTGGCACGTCGACCGCGGCTCCCGCCTCATCCTCGACCTCCCCGCTTCTGCCTCCGCCACGCAGTTCCACGTCGCCGTCTCGAAGGCCCCATCCACCCAACTCCTCGATTCCCTCCCCTCCCTCGTCGAGCAGACGCCCACCCCCGCCACTCTCCTGAGACGCCGCCAACCCACGACCGCCGAAGCCGTCGTCACCTCCGGCCGCAAGGGTTCCACCGGCGCCGCCTACGAGGTCGACCTCATCTCCGCCCCCGAGGAAAATCCCTCGAATTCCTGGATGCGCTTCGGCGGATTCGACTTCTTCAGCTCCGGCAACAAGGCCGCCCTCTCGACCTGGAGCGGCGACGTGTGGACCGTCTCCGGCCTCGACCAGGACCTCGAACGCCTCGAATGGCGACGCCTCGCCTCCGGCCTTTTCCAACCCCTCGGCCTCCGCATCGTCAAGGACCGCATCTACGTCCTCGGACGCGACCAGATCACCCGCCTCGTGGACTCGGACGGGGACGGCGTCGCCGAATTCTACGAGTGCTTCGCCAATGACATGACGGTCACACCGAACTTCCACGAGTTCGCCCTCGACCTCCACACCGACCCCGCCGGCAACTTTTACTTCAACAAGGGCGCCCCCCTCCTCGGCACCGACTATTGGGATCCCATCGGTCGCCACAGCGGCTCCGTCGTCCGCGTCCGCCCGGATGGCTCGGGGATGGAACGGTTCGCTACCGGCCTCCGGGCCCCCAACGGCCTGGGCGTCGGTCCCCGCGGCGAGGTCACCTGCGCCGACAACGAGGGCATCTGGACCCCCGTCTGCCGACTCAACTGGGTCCGTCAAGGGGGCTTCTACGGTGCCGTCGGACTGGATCACGGAGCCACGGATTCGCCCGCCCGACGCGCCGGCGGCTGGGACGAAGCCGACTTCACCCCCCGCTACCCGGACCCGCGCTACGACCCACCCCTCTGCTGGCTCCCGTTCGCCATCGACAACTCCGCCGGGTCCCAGGTCTGGACCGACGCCCGCCGATTTGGCCCCTTGTCCGGCCAACTCCTGCACCTGTCCTACGGCAAGTGCCGCGCCATGCAGGTCCTCCACGAGGAGGTCACCGGCATCCATCAGGGCGGCGTCGTCCCGCTCCCGTGGACGTTCGACTCCTCCGCCATGCGCGGCCGCGTCAACCCGCGCGACGGTCAACTCTACGTCTGCGGCCTCAAGGGCTGGCAGACCAGCGCTGCCCGTGATGGCGCCTTCCACCGCGTCCGCTTCACCGGCGGTTCCCTCACTCGCCTCTCGGAGTTCCACGTGCGCGCCGACGGATTCGAACTCCAGTTCAACGAACCCATCGACCGCAACCTCGCGTCCGACCCCGGCAACTGGGACGTCCAGGCCTGGAACTACAAGTGGAGCCACAAGTACGGGTCCGACCTCTACTCGATCAAGGATCCGACCCGCACCACCGGCAAGAAGGGCGAACTCAAGGGCGACGTCCTCGCCATCAAGGCCGTGGAAGTCACCAAGGACGGCAAGAACGCCTTCATCCGCACCGCCGAACCGCCTACCCCCGCCATGCAACTGATGGTCCGGGCCAAACTCTCCAACGCTGCCGGGGTGGCCCTTCCCCTCGAATACTACGGCACCGTCAACGCCGTCCCCCACTGACCTTCTCCGGATTCCCCACAACCGGACGTTGCGCACCGCGCGTTTCCCCTCCATCCATAGCCCAGCATGTTTGGACGCATCGCAGCTTGTTCCCTCCTCGCCGCCTCGGGCCTCGGCCTTCTGGCCGACAATTCTTCCCGTCCCAGCCTGCCGCCACTCGGCGAACTGCGCGACGTCCTCCGCAAACACGTCCGCGACCTTCCCGAAGCCGAACTCGACGCCGTCGCCACCCAAGCCCTCCTCGACCGGGTGCAGGGCCGTATTCTGGCTGCGGACGAAGCCGTCAACGAGGAGAGCGATGCCGCGGCCATCGCCGAGAAACGCGTCTTCGAACCCGGGTGCCTCTACGTTCGCATCGGCCAGGTCAGCCTCGGTCTCGGCCCCCAACTCGCCGCCATCCTGCGGGACACAAATCTCGTCTCCACCACCCGCGGACTCGTCCTGGACCTGCGCTTCGCTGGCGGAAACGACTACGCCGGCGCTGCCAACGCCGCGAATCTCCTCGTCGCCGGCGACACCCCGATCCTCGACTGGGGCGAAGGAACCCTGCGCGCCACCCCCAAGGAATCCGCCTGGGACCTGCCCGTAACCGTCTTGGTCAACCGCGAGACCACCGGCGCCGCCGAAGCCCTGGCTGCCGCCCTCCGCGCCGCCAACGTCGGACTCGTCCTTGGCAACCGCACCGCTGGCAAGGCCGCCGTCTACCGCGAGGTGCCCCTCTCCGACGGCCGCCGTCTCCGCCTCGCCGCTGCCCGCGTCCGGGCCGGCGAGGGCAATGTGCTCGGCCCCGACGGCGTCCAACCCGACATCTCCGTGAAGGTCGCCCCGGAACAGGAGCGGGCTTACCTCGCAGACCCCTACACCACCATCACCGGCGGATCCTCCTCCCCCGCTGCAACCAACCAGGTCGTCGGCACCGTCAGCGTCCGACGCCGGATGACCGAAGCGGAACTCGTCCGCCAACGCCGCGCCGCCAACGAAGGCACGACCGTCTCCAACCTGCCCCCAACCGCCGCCACGGAAGCCCCGGCCAAAGTCATCCGCGACCCGGTCCTCGGCCGCGCCCTCGACCTGATCAAGGGACTCGCCGTACTCCAACCCACCCGTCGATCCCTGTAGCCGACATCGGTTCGGTACGCTGGGAAGCCAAGGCCTCCCAAATTCAGGGCATGGATCCCATGAGCGGCGTCCATGGCCATGGCCCAACGAAATCGTCCGCCCCCCCCAACACGCTCTCGACAAGGCCTTCCCCTTGGTGAAGCTGTCGTGGTTCGGATTTCCATTACCTCGCATCCAGGAGCGCTCATGAAGAACAGCAGCATTCGATTTCTCGCCGCCCTCGCGGTTGCAGCCCCCCTCGCCCAAGCAGACGTCCTTCTCACCGAGAACTTCTCTTACGCCGACGGCAGCCTGATCACCCTCGCTGGTGGAGCCTGGCGCAATCACAGCGGCACCGCCCAACTTCAGGTCGTCAATGGCGCGGCCATCATCGACCAAGGCACCACGGCCGCCGGCAAGGAAGACCTGAACCGTCTCCTCTCGACCTCGTTCGACCCCGCCACGGACAACACGAGTGCCATCTATGGATCGTTCACCGTGAACTTCAGCTCGCTTCCCGCTGCTCCTGGCACGTTCACCGCGGGCTCCTACTTCTTCCATCTGAAGTCCAGCGCCGCGAATGAGTTCTACGGCCGCATCGGCGCCAACACCGAAGGCGCCGCCCCCGGCACGTTCCGCATCGCTCTCGCCAACGAGTCCTGGAGCTCTGCCGGCACCGTCGAGTACCCGCAGGACCTGAACCTCGGCACCTCCTACGTCGTCGCTTTCAAGTACGACCTCGCCACCGATCGCACCACGCTCTGGATCGATCCCACCTCCGAGGCCAGCACCTCGATCACCGCCACCGACACGGTCTCCTACGCCGTCGGACGCATCGAAGCCGCTGCTCTCCGCCAAGGCACTTCCGGCACCTCCCCGAACGATGGCGCTCCCGGAGCCATCAAGCTCGACCAACTGATCGTCGGCACCACGTTCACCGAGTCGGTCACCGTCGTGCCCGAACCCTCCACCTGGGCACTCCTCGGTCTCGGCGCCGCTGGCCTGGCCCTCGCTGCCCGCCGCCGCCGCTGATCCCGGCCGAGTCCACCGAACCCTTCCCACAGCCCGCCCTGGCCTACGCCGCGGCGGGCTTTCCATTTTCCGCGCCCCCTCCCCACCAACGCCGGAGGCGTTGCAGCCGGTAACCAATACGGGTTGGCACGTCAGCGCCTACCCGGAGACAGGCGTCTGGAATCACACACACACCGAACGGTGGGGCGAGACTCCGTCGAGCCTTCTCCTCCCTCCGTTCGACTCATCGGCAGCATCCGCACTCACCCCTCCTTGCCGCTCCCCCGCCTTGAATCTTGCCTCTTGAATCTCGAACCTCACACCCTCTCCCCATGCCCCTGCTGCTCGACCGCAAGACGCGGCCGCAATACGACGTCATCGTCGTCGGATCCGGCGCCGCCGGAGGTCAGACCGCCTACACCCTCGCCCAGGCCGGGGCCAAGGTCCTGCTCCTCGAAGCCGGACGGAACTACGAACCGCCGCGCGAGACCCCGATGTTCAACATCAACGGGACCGCTCCCCTCCGCGCCGCGCCCACGCCGGACAAGCACTTCGGCTTTTACGACGCGACCGTCGACGGAGGCTGGACCGTTCCCGGCGAACCCTACACCTCCCGCCGCACCGACGATCCCTCCGGCAAGTTCCACGTCGCCCGCGACTGGCAGGCTGTCGGTTCCAAGCAGGAATGGATCTGGTGGCGTCCCCGCATGCTCGGCGGACGGGCCAATCACTGGGGTCGAATCTCCCTCCGCATGGGCCAGTACGACTTCAAGCCCAAGTCCCGCGACGGCCTCGGCCTCGACTGGCCCTTCGACTACAAGGATCTCTCGCCCTACTACGACAAGGTCGAAGCCCTCATCGGCGTCTACGGCGCCAACCAGACCCCGGAACTGGAGAACACGCCCAACTCTTCTCCCGGCGTCCTCCTCCCGCCGCCCAAGCCCCGCGGATACGAACTGCTGATCCAGAAGCACTGCAAGAAGCTCGGGATCCCTGTCATCCCCGCCCACATCGCCATCAAGTCTGCCCACCCGAATTACCAGAAGACCGCCGAACTCCTCCACCCCGACGACCCCAAGGCCCAGAAGGTCTTCACCGACGACGCCAAGAAGCGTCTTCCCTGCTTCTGGTCCACCCCCTGCGGACGCGGCTGCAACATCCGCGCGAATTACCAGCCCACCACCGTCCACATCCCGCCCGCCCTCGCCACCGGCAACCTCGACATCATCACCGACGCCATGGTCCGCGCCGTGTCCGTCGATGACAACGGCAAGGCCACCGGCGTCCATTACGTCGACAAACCCACGAAGTCCGACCAGCACGTCAAGGCTCGTGTCGTCGTGCTCGCCGCCTCGGGATGCGAGTCCGCCCGGATCCTCCTGAATTCAAGGAGCGCGCGTTTCCCCAACGGCGTCGCCAATTCCTCCGGCAAGATCGGGCGCTACCTGATGGATACCGTCGGCGCCCAGCTTCAGGGACAGATCCCCACGCTCGAAAACCTGCCCGCCTGGAACGACGAAGGCGCCGGCACCGCCATGCACCTGTACACGCCCTGGTGGCTGTACAAGGAACAGCTCGCCGGAAAGCTCGGATTCGCCCGCGGCTACCACATCGAGATCAGCGGCGGACGCCAGATGCCGGGTGTTGGCTCCTTCAACTGGCTTCCCGAGGCCAACAACGGCACCTACGGCCGCAAGCTGAAGGAGGACGCCCGACGCTACTACGGCTCCGTCATCACCCTCGCCGGCCGCGGCGAGATGATCCCCAACGACAAATCGTTCTGTGAGATCGATCCCGACGTGAAGGACCAGTGGGGCATTCCGGTCCTGCGATTCCAGTTCGGCTGGACCGACCACGAGACGCGTCAGGCCGCCCACATGCACCAGACGTTCAAGGACATCATCGAGAACATGGGCGGCCGCGTTCTCGGCACCCAACCCCAGGCCGATGGCGCCAAGGCCATCTACGCCGGCGGCGCCATCATCCACGAGGTCGGCACCACCTGCATCGGCAGTTCCCCGAAGGATTCCGTCCTTAACCCCTGGTGCCAGTCCTGGGACGTCCCCAACCTGTTCGTCACCGACGGTGGCCCCTTTGTCTCCAACGCCGACAAGAACCCCACCCTCTCGATCATGGCCCTCGCCTGGCGCGCCTCCGACTACCTCCTCGCCGAAATGAAGAAGGGGAATCTCTAACCCACACCCGCATGACTCCCGAAATCTCCCGACGCGAGGCCCTCCAGTGGATCGCCTCCGCCTCGACCCTCCTCATCGCCCTGCCCGACGCCCACGGCGCCGACACCGCCTCCACGCCCGGCGGCAAGCCCTACGGCACCGATCCCAACCTCCTCAAGACCTACAAGCCCGGCGACCTCTGGCCCCTCACGCTCTCCGAACCCCAGCGCCAGACTGTCACTGCCCTCGTCGACCTGATCCTTCCCGCCGACGACCGTTCCCCCGCTGCCAGCGCTGTCGGGGTTCCGGCCTTCATCGACGAATGGATCAGCGCGCCCTACGCCGTCCAGCAGACCGACCGCCCACTCCTCCTCGAAGGCCTCGCCTGGCTCGACACCGAAAGCCGCAAACGCTTCCAGTCCGACTTCGCCGCCCTCGACGCCGGACGCCAATCCCAGATCGCCGATGACATCTGTCACGTTCCCAGCGCCAAGGCCGGATTCGAATCCGCCGCGAAGTTCTTCCACCTCTTCCGCAACCTCACCCTCGGCGGCTACTACACCTCCCCGGCCGGCATGAAGGACGTCGGCTTCATCGGCAACGTCGCCCGCACCCGCTTCGAAGGCCCACCTCCCGAAGTCCTCGCCAAACTCGGAATCGAGAAGGCCTGAAGGAGTTCCAAGTTTTCAGTTTCAAGATTCAAGCCGGGCAGAGAAGAGCCCAGTTCCCAGTCGCCAACTCCCAGTTCCCCCTCTGGAAATCTGGGATCTGGAAACTGGCAACTCCCGGTGTAGGCCGCGTGCCCCCACGCGGCGCAGGATGAGTTACCAGTTCACCGTCCCCTCCGAGTTCACGAGGCTGGGCCCAGGGCAAGTTCCCAGTCTCCAGATCGGTCACGAGGCTGAGCCGTGTCCATGCGGTAGTAGTCTCACGCGGATCCGCGGAGGGCGCGGAAAGAGAGGCCGGTCACGACTATTCCAACGTCGGTATCCATTCACCCAACGGTGACTGACCAGCTTGCCATCCAAGTGTCCTTTCTCCGCGTCTCCGCGTGAACCTGTCCCCGCCTTCAATCGCATGGTTACGGCTGGGCCCGCCCTCGATCCCACTCCGCCGAACCATCACCTCGATTTCGAGTAGGAGCACGAACCTGCCCACCGTCCGTGTGCAATCCCATGTCCCATATGCGACATGCCATTGTAAATGCCCTCCTCCAACGCCCCCTCACCCCACCCATTTACATCCGGATGTCCCATATGCGACATCCCATTGCAAAAAACGCCCCTCGCTCCTCGCCTTCGCGTTCCTCGCGGGAACCATCCCAGCTCCAACCTTCCACTTTGACCCTTGATTCTCCCCCGCGTCACCGGCAGAGCACTGCTGTCATGCCTGTCTCCACACTGCGCCACAGCCCTGTCCCGCCGTCGCACCCGCGGCTTTCGAGGTTGCTCTGGATTCTGTTCGTCTGGATGACGCTGTCGGCCCGCGCCCAGAACCTCGTCACCAACGGCGGCTTCTTCGGCGGCGAACTCACCGGATGGCAGGGCAACCCTGGATACATCGGATACGTCCCGTCACCGGGCGGCGCGTGGATCGGGCTGGGCGGCGAACTGTATCAGGACCTCGCCACCGAACCGGGCGCGGCCTACACGATCGAGTTCTCGGTGCAACGCTTCGACCCGCAGCAATCGTGGCGCCCCAACTCACTCGAAGTCTCCTGGAACAACCAACGACTGGCCCACTTCGACTTCGTCGATTTTGATCACCGCTGGATCCGGTCCCGTTACTTCGTCAAGGCCACCGGAGCGGTCACCCGCCTCCACTTCCTCGGCAGCCATTTCCCGTCGCTCGACAACATCACCGTCACCCGACTCGAAGGCGGATTCTACTCCGGAGCGATGGCCGTGCCTCTCGAAGGCTTCCAGACACTCGAAGGCGACCCCATCCCGCTTCGAAGCCTGTGGACCTCCGAAGGCGGTGCCGCGATTCCCTCCACGACGACGTTCGTCCTCGGCGGGATCGTGTCGCTCGCGACAGCGCCTCAGACGGGCGGTGAGGCCAACGCGGTCTGGATCAATCCGCCGCCAGGCGTGCACTTCCTCTCCGGATCCGCCCCGGGCGGATACCAGACGCCTCCGGTTCGAGTCGTCGTGGCGACGCGCCCGAAGCTCCGGCAGGTCACTCCCTCCAACCGTCAGGTCTTCGCGCCCGGTGCCCCGGTGCGACTTGGAGCCGATCTCATCGACAACACCGGTACCAACGCCATCCGCACCGTCCGGATCCGGATCGACGGCGAAGCCTTCGCGCGAGTTTCCCCCACGGCGAACCGCATCGAAGCCATCTGGACCGCGACCTCGGAAGGCAGCCACGCCGTCGAATTCATCGGCGAAACCGCAGACGGCAGGGACGTGGCGCGGGCGAACGTCCTGATCCACGTCCTGCCCACGGGAGAGCGGGACGTCATGCAACTGGCGGAAGGCGGCTCCGAGAGCTTCAGCACCGCAACCCGCATCGCCCAGACCTTCACGGCCGGGGTGGACGGACGGTTGGTCGCGGTCGAACTGGTGGGTGGCAGCAACAGTTCGCGATTCGACTACTCCCTGCGCGTCGAAATCCTCGGCGTCGATCCCGTCACCCGGAAGCCCGGCACGAACGTCCTGGGCACGACCCAACTGACCCTGCTCGAAGCCTTCAATGCTTCCAGCGTGGGCATGCTCCATTTCGCCTTTCCTTCGAATCAGGTCCAACTCATTGCCGGTCGATCGTACGCCGTCGCGTGCCGCTACATCGCGCCCACGGGCGAGGAAGCCTACCTGCGAACCTCCTCCAGCGATGCGATGCCCGGCGGACAGATCTGGCGTCAATCCGGAGCGAACTGGATCCCCGTGCCGTTCGCGGGTGGCGCCGTGATCGGACACGACATCCAGATGACGACCTGGATGGTACCGGTGCCCGGACCGTCGGTGACGATGCAGTCGCCAACCCCACTGACCTCGTTCGCGGCAGGTGAAGCGATCCCGATCCGGATCCAGGCAACCCCCGGCCTTCCCGCGAATGGTCTTCAGCGAATCACGTTCCTCGCGAACGGACTCGAACTCGGATCGCTCGACGCCCCGCCCTACGAGTTCACCTGGACGAATCCACCCGTCGGCAACCACCTCCTACAAGCCACCGCCACCGACGTCATCGGGCGCATCGGTTGGTCCGAGTCCATCAGCGTCTTCTCCGGCATCGATGCCGCGCTGCTGCCGCGCATCCGTGTCGCCGACACGGTGGCTCCCGAGGGCAATAGCAGCCTGCCGCCGCTGGTTTTCCCGGTGACGTTGTCTGCTCCGGCCGCATCGACGGTCACGGTCCAGTTCAGCACCCGCAACCTTACCGCGATCGCCGGGGTCGACTACCTCGCCGCCTCGGGCACGCTCACCTTCGCGCCGGGCCAGACCCAGGCGTACGTGTTCGTGCGGATGTTGGGGGATTCCCGCGACGAACCGCATCGCCGCCTCCTGCTGGAACTGCGCCTTCCCCAAGGGGCCATCCTGGATCGGGCCTCCGCCGTGGGCGACCTCCTCGACGATGAACCCGGCGCGGACAAAGCCTCCTCCTATCGGTGGTCCGAACTGCCCTTGAGCGTGGATCCGGGCGCGCCGTTCAAGGCCCGACTGACGGTTCGGGACCCGTTTGGCAGCGTGCTGGACGCGATTCCTGGGGGAGTTGCCATCAGCGCCGTCTCCGAGATGGGCGACCCCCGGTTGTTCCAGGGTCCAACCCAGCCCACCTTGCGCACCGGTAGCGGCGGCTTCACGGCGGGCTACCGCTTCCGTCCCAAGGTGGACGTCCTCGTGACGCACCTGCGGGCGGCGGGCGGTTCCAGGGTCACGATCTGGACGGAGCAAGGTCGGGTGGAAGCCTCGGCTGCGTTCCCCGGAAACGGTGCCGCCTGGCAGGAAGTCCCACTCCCCGATGCCGTCCTGCTGAAGGCGGGAACTTACCATCGGATTGCCTTGTACGCGGGCCAAGGATCCATCCCGGCTGGTGGCGCGGGATTCGAGGGAATCGACCTGATCGAACAATGGGGACAGTACGAAGGGGGCGGTGACGCATTCCCGCTCCAACCCAGCCAACTCGGACCCCTGGTGGATTTCCGGTTCATCCGCGTCGAGGAAAAGCCCGACCTGCTCGACGCGTTCACAGCGGCAGACTTTTCCCGCGGCTACTGGGAAGGGACGCCGACACTCCGTTCAATGGCCCCGCGAGTCCGACTGCTGGCGCGCGATCTCCTGGGCAACTCCGGCGTGTCCTCCAGACTGCCCCTGCCCCAACCCAGCCTGTCGCTCAGCGTGGATCGGACCGTTCCGGGCGCTGCCTTTGTTTTCCAGGTGCCGCGCAATTACTGGTTCCGGGTCCAGGCGAGCCCTGATCTCCAGTCCTGGACCCATGCGGGTCCGCCCATCCTTTCCAGCGGTTCCCCGATCCGGTGGCAACCGTCAGCCCCATTTCCCCCGGGGGAATTCTTCCGCCTCATCACCGTCGACTGACGCCACCCCCGCTGCCCATCCCTTCGCCAAACCCCTTCCGATGAATCCCCTCATCCACGCGGTCGCTCCGTTCCTCCGACGCGCCTTGTCCGGTGCGCTTTTGCTGGGTCTCGCCCCGCACGTCCTTGCCGGCACCACCCACGGCACGCCCTACAGCTGGGCGCTGACGGACCCGATGGCCCTACCCGCCGACGCCACCAACATCATCGCCCTCGATGCCTCGTTGCTGGGCCCGATCGCGTTGCGCGCCGACGGAACCGTCCTCACCTGGGACGGTAGCCCGCCGCCGCCGCCCGGACTTTCCAATGTCGTCGCGATCGCCGCCGGCGACGTCTTCCACCTCGCGCTCACGGCGGACGGTCGTCCCGTGGCCTGGGGAGGTTTTCACGTCGAGGGCCTTGCCATCACCACCCCTCCCGTCTGGTTGACCAACGTGGTCGGCATCTCCGCCGGCTATTCGCACTCGGTGGCACTGACCTCCGACGGCTACCTGATTCCGTGGGGCGCGAACACGCTGGCCGTGCTCAACGCGCCCGCGCGCACCTTCAAGCCCCGCTCGTTCTCCGCCGGCCAGCAGAACGTGCTCGTGATCGAAGAGAACGGGAAACCCTTCGGATGGGGGACCGACAACAGCGGAATCCTCACCTTCCCCAACGCGCTCTCCAACGCGGTCCAGATCTCGGCCAGTCCGTTCATGCACGGTCTCGGCCTGCGTGCGGACGGACGCGTGTTTGCCTGGGGCAACAACAGCGATGGTCAGGCATCCGTACCCCCGGGCCTCACCAACATCGTCCAGGTCTCCGCCGGCCCACTCTGGTCCATGGCCCTCCGGGACGACGGCACCGTCCGTCTCTGGGGACAGCGTGACGTCCCCTGGACCCAACCCCCTCCCGATCCTGTCCGCTTCCTTTCCGTGGCCGCCGGCAACAACCGGAACTTCGGGCTCACCCGCGCCCCGGTGCCCCGCGACGTATTCTGGAGCACCAATCTCCCCGCCGGCTCCAGCCTCGCCCTGGGCCGCACCTTCATCGGGTCGGATCCGTTCGAAGTCCAATGGCTCTTCAACGGCCAACCGATCCCCGGCAGCACGAACCGGATCCTGAACCTCGCCAACCTCCAGGCCACGAACGCCGGCCAATACCAACTCGTGGCGTCGAACCCGTTCGGCTCCACCACGAGCCTTCCGATCGACCTCGCAGTCACCGAGGCCCCGCCCCGCATCCTCGGCCAACCCGGTTCGATCGCGGTCAACCGAGGTGCCGACGGGTCCCTCTCCGTGCAGGCCGTCGGCTCCGATCCCCTCGCCTTCCAGTGGCACTTCAACGGTGTCCGGCTTGAAGGCCAGACCAACGCGACCCTCCCGCTGCCCGCCGCGGGTGCCACGAACGACGGCCGCTACCACGTCGTCGTGAGCAACAACCTTGGCTCGGTCGTCAGCCGCGTCGCCTACCTCAGCACCGGCCTCCCCACGTTCACCCGCGAACCCAATTCCTTCCACGGCCTGGCGGGCCGACCCGTGCGAATCGAAACCGGAATCATCGCCCCGGAGACACCGACTCTCTCCTGGTGGCAGGGAACCAACCGGGTGGAAGGAGCCATCGGACCCTTCCTGGCGTTCGAAGCCATCCGACCCGAACTCACCGGCGAATACCGCCTCGTCGCCTCCAATTCCTTCGGGGCTGTCACCTCGCGTGTCGCGCACGTTTCCGTCCGCGAACCCCGGCGCCCACTTCCCGAACCCTTGGCGGCGATCGCCGGAAATCTGGGGCAACCCCCACCGCCTGGCTTCACCGCGGTCCTCGACGCGCGGATGAAGGCCGATACCGAAGGGGCGTTCGCCATCGGCATCCGACCGGACGGCACGCTGACCGCATGGGGCCAGAACCCGGGGACCGAAGCCCGGATGACTCCACCCCCCGGCATCTCGAATGCCGTCGCCCTCTCGATCGGCAACACCCACGCCGTAGCCCTCCTCGCAAACGGCACGGTCCGCGCGTGGCGTCACGAAGACTATGTCGATTACGGCCAGGCACTGGTTCCGCCGGGGCTGAATCAAGTCGTGGAGATCGAGGCAGCCAACCAGTTCAATCTCGCGCTCCGGTCCGATGGCGAGATCGTCAGTTGGCCCTACCCGGACACCTTCCCGGCAACCCTTCACGGCGTCGCTGCTGTTTCCACCCACGAATTCACCGCCGGAGCCCTGCGCGAGGACGGATCGATCTGGTATTGGGATCAGTTCAGCCCGGGCTCGCCCGCCGTCACCGAACCCATGGACGCCATCGCCATCGCCGCAGGGGGCGACTTTGTGGCCGTGCTCCGACGAAACGGCGGCGTCCGCCTTGTCTCCCGCGACGGGAGCCTCACGGACCTGCCGTCGATCGAAGGCAACCCGGACATCGTCGAGATCGCGGCCTTCGCCCAGACATTGCTTGCCCGGACGGCGGATGGGCGCGTGTGGGCGTCCCAAGCGCCCCGCTCGGGAGTCTGGGTCAACTGGACGCCCGGACTGACCCGCGTTTCCCGGCTGTCTGCGGGACTGGGCACTGCCTTTGCCTTCACGGATGCGCCGTACCTGTTCAAGCCGCCCAGCCCGGCCATGGTCGATTTGGGAAGTGCGGTGCAACTGGTCGCGGGCGCCACCTCCACGACACCCCTCCGATTCCAATGGTTGCGGAACCAATCACCCCTCGTCGGCCGCACGGGAACCACACTTTCCATTGATTCAGCGCGGTACCAGGACGACGGATTCTATTCCGTGGTCGTGTCCAACGATCGGGCTTCGCAGACCAGCGCGCCCGTGCGGATCACGGTCGTGGGTCCGCCGGGGTTCCTCGAATCCGATCCGCTCACCGTCCTGGCGGGCGATGATTTCCGTGTGCAGCCCACGGTCCTGGGACCGGGGCCGTATCAGTACACCTGGTACTTCCGCGGCCAACGGATTGCCGGAGTCACGAATGCTTTCCTGCGGATCGCCAACGCGCAGTCCACCGCCGCCGGAAACTACCAGGTCGAGGTCTACAACGGCTACGGAGCCCGACGCAGCCCCCCGATTCCGGTGACGGTGGTGCCCAGCGCTCCGCGCATCGCGACTCCCGCCACCAACACGCCCTCGCTGCTCGAAGAAGCTCCGCTCCGGCTCACGGTTGGGGCCCGGGGCTCTGAACCGCTGCTCTATCAGTGGTACTTCAACGGAAGCCCGATCGTTGGCGAAACCAACGCCGTCCTCAACCGCCCGGCAGTCGCGACTGCGGACGGCGGTGCCTACGTCCTGCGCGTCGCCAACGCCCTGGGGAGTTCCGACAGTTCCCCGATCCAACTCACCATCGTTCCCACGGCCCCGGTGATTCTCGACCTCCAACCCTGGCGTCTCGCCAACACCCGCAATCCCCACGTCTGGACGCCGACCATCGCCGGTTCAGCACCCCTCTTCCGGCAGTGGAAGAAGAATGGCACCGACATCCCGGGTGCCACCAACACCACGCTTTCGTTCACGGAAATCTCCACCAACGACGCCGGGGCCTACACGCTCTACCTCTCCAATCATCTCGGAGAGGCCGTCTCGGGCCTCATGCAACTCGTCGTCCGCCCCGGCAACCGTCCCGGTGCCGTCGTCACGTGGGGACTCCCCAGGCCGTCCATGGACTTCGGCATCATCCAGGACTTCGCCATGGGCGGAAACCACGCCCACGCACTCCTGACCAACGGTACCGTCCGAAGCTGGGTCAACGGTGACTTCAGGGAACTCCTCGCTCCGCCGGATCTCCATGACGTCGTCAGTCTCGCCGCCGGATCCAGCTACGCCATGGCTCTCCGATCCGACGGCACCGTGAGGATGTGGGGGTACACCAATGGCGGCGCGCTGAACATGCCCACCAACCTCGGTCGCGTCGTCGCGATCTCCGCCGGTGCCCAACACGCACTGGCCCTCCTGGAGAACGGGACGCCCGCCAACTGGGGAACCCTCGTGGGCTTCGGCCGCACCAACATCCCTGCCTCCGCCACCAACCTGATCGCCATCGACGCGCAGGCCGGATACAACATCGGTCTTCGACGCAACGGTACCGTTGTCGGGTGGGGCCCCAACTCCCCGGTGAACATCCCGAATTCCGTCTCCAACATCATCCAGATCGAAGCCCTCTCCCTCAGCGGCGTCGCCCTGCGCGCGGACCTTCGTCCGGTCAACTGGGGCTCCGCCCCGCCGCCGTCCGCTTCCTTCACCAACCTGCTGTCCATCGCCGGCGGCAAGGCCCACGGGCTCGGCCTCCGGACCAATGGCACCGTGGTCGCCTGGGGCGCGAGCGGGCGCGGACAAACCACAATCCCGGCCGGCCTCAGCAACGTCACCGCGATCTTCGCCGGACTCGATGCCTCCGCGGCTCTCACGCTCAGCCCGGTGGTCGCATCCCCGATGGCAGCCACGAACGTCCCGGCACAGATCGGCGAACCGGTCCGCCTGGCAGCCTCCGTGCAGGGCTTTGGTCCGATCTCGCTCCAATGGTTCGCGAACGACCAACCGATCCCGGGCCAGACGAACGCGACGCTCCTGCTCGGGCCCGCCGGACCCGCACTGGACGCCGCCTACACCCTCCGCGCCTCCAACGCCTTGCAAACCGTCGTCAGCCCAGCCATGCGGATCGCCCTGTTCGGCCCGGTCGAGTTCCGCTGGGACCTCACCAACCCCGCAAACCCGATGCCCTGGGCGCGCGTGCCGGGCCTGAACTTCATCGAACTGCAGGAATCCACGAACCTCGAAGACTGGACCAGCCTGGGCCCGTGGGTCATCGCCCCCGAAGGTTCGAACTTCGATCTCGGCACTCCCCTTTCCCAGGACGCCAAATTCTACCGATTGATCCTCCCGTAACCGACGACGTCCGGAGGCGGGCTGCCCCACTTCAAAAACCCGAATCTCCCCATTTCAAACTCCCGCACCGATCACCACCTCGCACCCCGAGATCTCCTCGAGAAGGTCCGCCTTCTTCCGGGCACCGAGGATCTCGGCTTCCATGCCATCCACCCCGGTCAACCCAATCCGCAAGGCCTTCCCCAACCGCACCGCCTGGACCGTCTGCACCGCCTGGATATGGCGGCGGTCCAACCCATCAGCCACCCGCAGCAACCCCGCCAGCCATCGAATCCGCCGCCGATCGTCGAGGGCCTGACGGACGAAGTCCTCGTGATCCACCTCGGACGGGATGGCCTTCCGATGATACCGGGCGACCAGCGCCACCCCTTCGACCACCGACCGCGACACCCCGGTCCACGTGTGCTCGCGGATCAGTCGGGCCGATTCCTTGTGATGCGATCTTCCGTCGGGTTGGGTGACGGCCCAACCGATGTCGTGCAGGCAGGAGGCGACGTCGAGGATCGCGCGGTCCTCGGACGTCAGTCCAGGTTCAGCTGAGAGGTCATCGAAGAGCGTCACGGCCAGGTTCCGGACGTGCAGGACGTGGCTGGGCTCGGTCTCGAACCGGGACATCAGTTCGGCAACACCCTGCTGAAGCGCAGCCCACACCGCCTCATTCATGGGCGTCCTGATCGAGGAGCGCCGCATAGCGCAGTCCCCGGGTGCTGACGCCAAGCTCCTGGATCCCCAGCACCCGCAGCGCGGCCTCGTAGATCGCCGTGCCGAACACAATCACGTCCGCCCGCTCCGGTGGCAGGCCCACCCGTTGCCGGCGCAACGGCAGGGGTTCCATCCAGAGTTCCTCCAGCAAGGCGGACAGCCGTTCCCGACCGAACCGGGCCTGGTCAACCAGCCCACGATCAAACCGTTCCGCCCGGGCCTCCATGAGCGCGAGGAGCGCCGTCGTACCGCCCACGCCCACGATCCGCTCCGGGGCATCGCCCCCCGCGATGGCTGCTGTCAGTCCAGGAGCAACCTCACGCCGGAGGAAGTCCTCCAACCAACCCCGCAGCGCCGCCAATTCCGGGGCAACGGGCGGATCCGACGGCGGGAACTGCTCATGCAATCGGACGGAACCCAACTTGAAGCTGCGTCGATAGGTCACCTGTCCCCGCTGACCCCGGATGAACTCCGTGCTGCCGCCACCGACATCCATGAGGAGGATCGGTCGGTTCGCGTGGGTGGGATCCGTCATCACCCCGCGAAAGCCCCACTCGGCTTCCTGGTCCCCGGAGATCACTTCGGTCGGCAACCCGGACGCCACGCGGATCGCATCGAGGAGTTCGTCCCGGTTCACGGCATCGCGGGCCGCGCTGGTGGCCACCACGCGCACATGGATCGCGCCGCGGGCCCGGGCCTCACCCGCAAACCGCGCCACCACCGCCGCCGTCGCCGCCACGGGCTCGGCCTGCAAGCGGTGGGTCTCGTAGAAACCCCGGCCCAGCCGGGTCTGTTCACTCGTTTCCCACAGGGGCATGACCACCCCGGATTCCACCTCGGCGAGGAGGACCTTCACGGAGTTCGTTCCCACATCAATGACGGCGCGTAGCGGCATGCGTTGACGCCCATTCAAGCCCGGCATCCCCCCGGTTCCCAGCCTCAACCTGTCCCATCCATCCCAGCCCATCAGCTGCGTGCAACCTGGGCCTTCAGCACCGCGAGGATCCCGTCCATCTGGGTCCGCAGGCTGTGCCGACTGCGGAACGCCTGCTCCGCCGCCGGGTCCGGTGCAACCGTCGCCCACGAGTCGAGATCAGCCATCGCCTCGCTCAATTCCTGCACCGCCTTCCCGCTCCCGGACTCGACGTCCACCGTCCGCACCGGACGATAGCCTTCGACGATTTCCGGGATGCCGCCCAACCGGCTGACCAGGAGCGACCGACCGAAAGCCCTCGCCTCCAGGACCGCCCCCGGCAACGGATCCGGCCAAGCCGACGGCGCCACGACCACCTGATGCCGCGCGTAAACCTCCTCCATGCCACTCGGCGGCACCGGCGGGAGCAATTGGAGTCCCGGCAGGCTGGTCGCCACGGCTCGCGCTTCTCCGGCCATCGGCCCGTCCAGCGAGGCAATCGAAAGCGGCGGTCGGTTCGGGCAGCGACGCCAGGCTTCCAGGACCAGGTCGAACCCTTTCTCCCGGCTCAACCGTCCAACGAACAGCAGTCCCTCTCCACGCCCATGCGGTCGGGTCGGCTCCGGCGCACTGTTGTAGACCACGGTCGACGGCGGTCCCGGAGCAAATCCCTCGAGGCGCCTCAGTGTGTCCCGTGACGCCGCAATGCGATGACGGGCATGGCGGACGGCATCGCGGATGACCGCGTTGGCCCGCGCCGTCAGCACCCGGAGCAGAGGATCCCCCACTCCTCCCTGCACGGGACTCAACCGCGGCAGGGGTTCGTAGACAAACGAGACCAGCGGAAGCCCCAGAGCGCGCGCCAACCGGACGCCCACCCCGGCACTGACCGTGTCGTGGACGACCACCAGGTTGTATTTCACTCCCTCGATCGCGCGCAGGATCTGCCGGACCGCCGAGGCATCGATGCCCAACGACCCGGCATAGATGGCAAACTGTTTTCCCCGCAACGACCCAGCCCTCAACCCGAACGGCAGCCGCCATTCAACGCTCCGGTTCACCTGGACCGGATCCGGCCCGCCCAGAACCGCCGTATCCACCCGCCATCCCGCTTCCCCCAGACCCTCGACCACCTTCCGGGCAATGATCTCTGCTCCCCCAACGACATGATGGAGGTAATGGCAGACAAAAAGGACACGAGGCTCAGCAGACATCGGACAGCCGTGTTCCTCTCACAGTCGACTCCGGATTCCAACAAGTACGACAGAAGCCGACCGATGTGGTGCGCATCTTGACACTGCCGCCGAAACGGGTGGGGCGAGACCTCCGTCGAGCCGTTGCAGAGATCGAAGTTTTCAGTTTCAAGTTTGAAGCGGGAGCCGGGCTTGAACCCGACAACCCGCTGGAACAATCCGCGGGGATGTCGCAGCCTCCTCCGGAAATCATGAACCGGATCCTCGCATCCCTGCGGCCCTTCCTTATCGCCCTCGGGCTGATCGCGCTCCCGCTGCTGATCCTGTTTCGCGGCGGATTCTCGCCCGCGAAGATCCTGTTCGCGAACGACACGCCCTTCGGGCTGCTGAACGCCCAGGCCAGCACTGCCACCGAAACCTTCACGGGTCACTGGCGGGATCTCAACTGGGTCGGCAAGCAGGAGATTGACGCTTTCGTCGGCCCCACCCAGGCCGCCTTCTTCGGCCTCGGGTCGCCGACCACCTTCGCCAAGTGGCATGCGCTGGTCGCGCTGTTGTTCCTCGGGTTGTCGGCCTGGTTCTACTGCCGGCGGTCTGGCTTTCACCCGGCCGTGGGCGTCATCACGGGCGTCGCCGCCGCACTGAACTCCAACGCCTTCTCCTACGCCTGTTGGGGCCTGTCCCCGAAGTGCTACGCCTTCGGTTTCGTGCTCCTTGCCCTCGGAGCCCTCCAACCCGGCCCCGGCGGCTGGCGGCAGTGGGTTCGGGTCGTCCTCGCCGGATTTGCCGTGGGCCTGAACGTCACCGAAGGCGCGGACGTCGGCGCCATCCTCAGTCTCTACGTCGCCGCCTCCGTTGTCTGGGAAACCCTCGCACGGCCTGGCCGCAAGCCCGCCGACCTCACCAGCGGCATCGCCCAACTCGCCGTCGTCGCCATGACGGCCGCCTGGATCGGCGCCCAAAGCGTCCAGTCCCTGACCGGGTTCGCGATCAAGGATGTCCAGGGAATGGACAAGAAGAGCGAGTCGAGCGCCGAGCGATGGGACTACATCACCGGCTGGAGCTTCCCGAAGCTCGAGACCCTCCGTCTCGCCGTGCCCGGGCTCCTGGGATACCGGATGGATACCCCCGACGGCGGTGCGTACTGGGGCAACGTCGGGGCCGACGGCACGCCGCAGGCGCGGTTCTCCGGTTCGGGTGAGTATGTGGGAATCCTCGTCCTGCTGATCGCTGGATGGGGCGTCGCCCGGTCGCTCTCCAAGGCTTCCGGATCGCCGTACTCCGAGGCCGAGCGGCGCCGGATCTGGTTCTGGACCGGAGCTGCCTTCCTCTCCCTGCTCCTCGCCTACGGCCGATTCTTCCCGCTGTTCAAGATCGTCTTCGCCCTGCCCTTCCTCTCGACGATCCGGATTCCGATGAAGTACCTGCACGCGCTCCACATCAGCGTGCTCGTGCTCTTCGCCCACGGACTCGAGGGTCTCGCCCGGGCCTACCTCAGCCAGGCCAGCCAAGGCTTCCAATCCACCGGAATGATCGGCCAACTCCAACTCGGGTGGGCCAGGGCAACCGGCTTCGATGCCCTGTGGAAGAAGCTCGCCGTGGGCATCGCCGTTGCCGCCGGCGGAAGCGCCCTCCTCTACTCGGTCTCCGGTTCCGCCATCCTCGCCAACATCAACGCCGCCGGGTTCAAGGGCGACGAGGCCAAGGCCGTCCTCCGCTTCAGCCTCGCCGAAGTCTGGACCGCCGTCGCCTTCCTGGGTGCCGGCCTGTTCATCCTGCTCCTGATCGCCTCCCGCGGATTCCAGCAGGCCTCCCGCGCTTTCTGGATCCTCGGCTTGCTGGTGGCCGTCGACCTCTTCCGCGCGGACCTTCCCTGGGTCCAGTTCTACGACAAGGACTGGAAGTACCAGACCAACCCCGTCATCGAACGCCTCCAGGCCGGCACCGCGGACCACTCGCGCGTCACCGCCCGGATCTACCCGATCGGCCGGGACATGCTTTCGGCCCGCGAGGACAATTACCTGCCCGCTGTACACAACCTCTGGATCGAACATCACTTCCAGTTCTATCGCATTCCCACGCTCGACATCATCCAGATGCCGCGCACCCCGGTCCTCGACGGCGCCTACCTCAAGGCCTTCGCTGGCTCCGGTGGCCTCGACCCGAAGCGCATCGGTCGCCTCTGGCAGTTGACGTCCACCCGGTACGTCCTCGGCGCCCTGCCAGTGGGGCCCCAACTGACCGAAGCGTTCGCTCCCGCAGGAACGCGATTCAACCCGGTGCTCTCCTTCAGCCTGCAACCCAAGCCCGGCATCACGGAGAAGGAGTTCAACCGCCCCGAAAGCCATACCGCCGCCGTCTCCACGAACGGCCCCTACGCGATCTTCGAATTCACCGGTGCCCTGCCCCGCGCCACCGTGCTCTCGCGCTGGACGGTCGAAACGAACAACGACAAGGCCCTCGAACAGATCGTCGACCCGATCTTCGATCCCACCCGCGAAGTGGTCCTGTCGGAGGCCCCCACCGGCCTCACCGCCGCTTCCGAATCCCCCCGAGGCGAGGCCACGATCACCGTGTTCAAGCCCCGGCAGATCACCGTCCAGGCCAAGGCTCCCCAGGCCGGCATCCTCCTCCTCAACGATCGCTGGCACGAACACTGGCACGCCACGGTCGACGGCAAACCCGCCCCGCTCCTCCGCGCCAACTTCCTCATGCGCGGCGTCGCTCTTCCCGCCGGCGAACACACGGTCGAGTTCCGGTTCGACCCTCCCCACGGCGCCCTTTCCGTCACATTGTCCGCCGTCGGGGTCGGCGCCGTCCTCCTGCTGGCACTCGCGTTCGTCGCGCCCAAGCCTGCCGCACCCAAGACTCCCTGACCGGTCCGACGCCCCCATGACTCCCAGGTCTCCCAGCCACCTCGACCACGTCCGCAACGACGACGCCTACGCCGACATCCTCGCCGGCTGGGACGCCGCCTTCTACGCGAAGTTCACCGACACGCTCCGCCCGCAGCGCCCTGGTGGCCGGTTGCTCGACATCGGATGCGGCGTCGGTCAGGTGGTTGCAACGCTCACCCGCGAAGGCTTCGAAGCCCACGGCGTCGATGTCGCCGCTCCCAACATCGATCGAACCCGCACCTTCACCGACCGCTGCCTCCTCTACGACGGCGGGCACCTTCCCTATCCGGACAACCACTTCGACACCGTCGGCGCCCTCAACGTCGTCGAGCACGTCGAGGATCCCGAGGACTTCATCCGCGAGGCCGTCCGCGTCTGTCGTCCCGGTGGACGGATCGCCCTCAGCAGCCCGAACTTCCTCCGCTTCCTCGGATTCCGCGACTACCATCCCCGGATGCGCGGCATCGGCAACAAGTGGCGCAACCTGCACGCCCTCCTCGAACGCCGCCGCCGCATGCGCACCGAACCCGATCAGGTGCGCTTCGAACGGATGACACCCATCATCAAGGAACCGTTCACCCCCGACGACGACGCCATCGTCTGCACCAACTCGCTCGACATCGCCTTCTTCCTCCGTCGCTACGGGAGCACCGTTGAGCGGATCGAGTGCACCGACCGCTACGTGCCCGCGCCATTGCAGTGGCTGTTCAATGCCACGCCCCTGAAGTTCGGCCTCTTCAACGCCTTCGTCGTGGCCCGCAAGGGCAACTGAACTGCGGTAGCCGCCGACGTGAGGAGGCGGGATCAATCCTGGCATCTGGAATCTGGCGACTGGCAACTCCCACAGGTCCCGCCTCCTGACGTCGTCGGCTACCGTGCGCTTCGTAGCAGACGAGGTAACGAGGCTGTGTTCTGGGGAGCGCTCGCCCACCTATGCCCGGCCATTTACATCCGGATGTCGCATATGCGACATGCCATTGTAAACGGCTCCCACCGCCACCTTCTCCGCCCTCGCTGCGCCTCCGGGTGAACCCCTTTCCCGGCTCCGCAGGCGCGGGAGTTGCTCAGATCGCCGCGCGCATCTCGCGCAGGAGCGCGGGGACCTTGATGTACGGATCCTCGGGCATCTCATACTCGAGGACGAACCAGCCCTGGTAACCTGCGTCCTTCAGGATCTTCACGACCCTCGGCAGATCCGTCGGCACCGCTTCCTTGGATCCCTTCGGCCGCATCAGGCCCTTGTACTGCACGTTCACGGTGTACGGCGCGCACTTCACGAAGTCCCCGTACGGATCCGCCGTGTTGAAGTTGCCGATGTCGAGGTTGATGCCGACCCAGGGATTCTTCACCGACCGCACGATCTCGAGGAGGTCATCCGCCTCCGCGACGATCCCGCCGTGGTTCTCCACGCCGAGGAAGATCCCGTGCTTCCCGGCCAATTCCCCCATCTCCTCCAACGCCTCGATCGTGTGGCGCTTGGCGTCGGCCTTCGACACGCCCTTCGTCGAACCCGCGAACACCCGGATGTGCGGCGCGCCCAGCACGGCCGCCCGCGCGATCCATTGGCGGGTAAGGGCCAGTTCCTTGTCCCGATCCGGACCCGCCGGATGCGTGAAGTTGTTCCCGATCGCTGAACCGCTCACGCTCACGCCCCGCAGGAAGGCGTGGCGCTGGACCCGACGCAGGTATTCGTCAGTGGCCGGATCCTCGAAGTAGTAGCTGGTCAGTTCCGCACCGTCGCAGCCGTTCTCCACGCAGAAATCGAGGAAGCGCAACATGTCCATCTTCGCCGGGCTGCCGTCCTTGCCCTTCACGAAATCATCCCGGAACGAATAGGCCGCCAGCGACAACCGGAGCCGGGGCGGACCCTTGTGCACGATGGGCTCCACCGCAGACAAGGCCACGGGCAGAACGGCAGCAGCGCCAAGGAACGCTCGACGCGAGACCAGACGGGGATTCATCGCGCCAAACCCTATCCGGCACCCGCTGCCAGTCGACCCAGAAACCGCGGGCCCGAGGAGAGTCCCCAGGCTCCAGTCCGCCTCCGTAGCCGACGAGGTCACGAGGCGGGACTTCTCGCCCTCCTTCAAACCTGAATCTGAAGATTTCAACCTCCCCTACCCCCGCCTCCTCACGTCGTCGGCTACCCACTTCCGTAGCCGACGAGGTCACGAGGCGGAGGCGGGACTCCTCGCCCTCCTTCAAACCTGAATCTGAAGATTTCAACCTCCCCCACCCCGCCTCCTCACGTCGTCGCCTACCCCGCTTCCGTAGCGGGACCCCGCCC
>CAIMMI010000141.1 GCA_903842505.1 uncultured Verrucomicrobiota bacterium
CATATGCGACACGCCACTGCAAATCCGCCCCAGTCATTCCTCCAACCCTCCCCCTTCCGCTCCTCCGATTCTCCGATGTATTCCCCCCCTCCGATGTAACCCCCTTCCGATGTGCCCCTCGACACGGTTCCCGCAGCCGCGTTACCTTCCCACGACGTTCTCCAGAGGCACTTCCATGTATCCCACGTTCACCCCCTTCCGTCACCTCGCCGCCCTCGGCGCGGGGTTGGTCCTCCTCACGCAACTCCAGGCCGAATCCACGGCCCCGGGCCGGCGCATCCTGGCCGGGGACGATTCCACCCGCCGCCTCGCGATCATTGCCCCCGACGGCAAGGTCGAGTGGGAAATCCCGGTCACGGCCATCCATGACGCCGCTGTCCTTCCCAACGGCAACGTCCTTCTCCAGCAGGGCTGGACCAAGGTCCAGGAGGTGAAGCCTGACCGTCAGGTCGTCTGGGAATACGACGCCGGCAAGGCCAACCCCGGAAAGCCCGTCGAGGTCCACGCCTTCCAGCGCCTGCCCGATGGCGTCACCATGATCGCCGAGTCCGGCCCGGCCCGGATCATCGAGGTCGACCGCAACGGCAAGGTCCGACGCGAGGTCAAACTGCAGGTCGATCACCCCAACGCCCACGCCGACACCCGCCTCGTCCGGAAGATCGCCAACGGCAATTACCTCGTCGCCCACGAAGCCGACGGCCGCGTCCGCGAGTACGACGCGAAGGGCAAGATCGTCTGGCAGTACGACGTGCCCCTCTTCGGGAAAGCCCCCAAGGGCGGGCACGGCCCCGAAGCCTTCGGCAACTCGGTATTCAGCGCCTCGCGCCTCGCCAACGGCAACACCCTCATCGGAACCGGCAACGGCCACTCGGTCCTCGAGGTGGATCGCGCCGGCAAGATCGTCTGGAAGATCGAACAGAACGACCTTCCCGGCATCACGCTCGCGTGGGTCACTCGCGTCGAACGACTCCCGAACGGCAACACGCTGATCGGAAACTGCCACGCCGGCCCCGAGAACCCGCAACTCATCGAGGTCACGTCCGACCGCAAGGTCGTGTGGTCGTGGAAGGACTTCACGCACTTCGGCAACTCGACGCCGGTGACCGCCCTTCTCGCACCCCGGAAGTAATCCACCATGGCAAACCGCACGGAGATCCTCCTCGCCTCCGCCCTCACGTTCGTGGTGGCCGGGTGTCTCCGTGCCGCGGATCCGGTGCCGTCCACGGGCCAGGTTGAATTCTTCGAGAAGCGGATCCGCCCGCTGCTCGCCGACGCCTGTCACCGCTGCCATAGCGCCGATTCCGATCCCTTCAAGGGCGGCCTTCGCCTCGATTCAAAGGCCGGCTTGCTGAAGGGCGGCGAGAACGGCGCGGTCATCGTCCCGGGCCACCCCGAGCAAAGCCGACTGATCGAGGCCATCGGCTGGGAGAACCCGGACTTCCAGATGCCTCCGCGGCGCCGCCTCACCGCCGCCCAGATCGCCGATCTGACGGACTGGATCCGCGACGGCGCCCCGTGGCCTGCGTCCCCTTCGACCAATTCGACCGCCAGCGCCCGCCCCGTCGACGCCGCCGCCCGCGCCCGCCAGCACTGGTCGTTCCGTCCGGTGCAGTCCGTTGCCCCTCCGACTCCAGCGACTCCGTCGGCTGGCCAAGCAGTCCACCCGATCGACGCCTTCGTCCACGCCCGTCTCGCCCAGGCGAATCTCCAGCCTCCCCCGCCAGCCAATCCGCGTTCCCTGATCCGTCGCGTCACCTACGACCTCACCGGCCTCCCGCCCTCGCCCGAGGAAGTCGAGGCCTTCGCCGCCGATCCCTCCGACGCCGCGTGGGAACAGCTCATCGAACGTCTCCTCAACTCGCCGCACTACGGCGAGAAGTGGGGCCGCCATTGGCTCGATCTCGTCCGCTTCGCCGAAACCAATTCCTACGAAACCGACGAGGCCAAACCCAACGCCTGGCGCTATCGCGACTACGTCATCCGCGCCTTCAATCGCGACACCCCTTACGACCGCTTCATCCGCGAGCAACTCGCCGGCGATGAACTCCCCGACGGCGGCGATGACGGCATCGTCGCCACCGGCTTCTACCGACTCGGCATCTGGGACAACGACCCGGCCGACAAGGAACTCGCGCGCTTCGACCAACTCGACGACATCGTCGCCACCACCAGCCAGGTCTTCCTCGGGCTCACCGTCGACTGCGCCCGCTGCCACGATCACAAGATCGATCCCATCCCGCAGCGCGACTACTATTCGCTGCTCTCGTTCTTCGAGAACCTCCAGCCCTACCGGAATGGTGGCGCGACCGACGAAGTCCCCCTGACCGATGGCGGCAAGGCGCTCGCGGTCACCGAAGCCGGGACCGCGCCGAAGAAGACGTTCCTCCTGCGCCGCGGCAATCCCGGCAGCCCGGGCGACGAAGCACACCCTGCATTCCTCACCGTCCTCGATCCTCCGCGCCCCGAGGTGGTCGTTCCAGCCGGGCAACGTTCCTCCGGTCGACGCCTCGCGCTCGCCAACTGGATCGCCTCCGCCGACAACCGCCTCACCACGCGCGTCCTCGTCAATCGCGTCTGGCAGCATCACTTCGGCCGCGGCCTCGTCCGCACGCCGAGCGATTTTGGCCTTCAAGGGCTTCCCCCCACGCACCCCGAACTCCTCGACTGGCTGGCCCGCGACTTCGTCGAAAATAGCTGGTCGCTGAAGCGCCTTCACCGCCGCATCCTCACGTCCCGCACCTACCGCGCCACCGCCACGGCCTCCGCGGACGCCCTCCGCCTCGATCCTTCGAACGATCTGTTCTCGCGCTTCGACATGCGACGCCTCACCGCCGAAGAGATCCGCGACTCGTCGATCTGGGTCTCGGGTGATGGCAACCCCCGCATGTTTGGCCCCGGCGTCTACATCCCGCTGCCCAAGGAGGTCCTCGCCAGCCAATCGGTCCCGGGCAAGGGCTGGGGCAAGTCCCCGCCCGAAGACCACGTCCGCCGGAGCATCTACGTCCACGTCAAACGCTCGCTGCTCAGCCCCGTGCTCCTCGGCTTCGACCTCGCGGAAACCGACCGTTCCACCCCGGTCCGCTTCGCCACCACCCAACCCACCCAGGCTCTGGGAATGCTCAACGGCACCTTCTTCAACGAGCGGGCCGCCGCTCTCGCCCGACGCGCCCGACGCGAAGCCGGCCCTTCCACCGAAGCCCAGGTCCGCCGCGTCCTCCAACTCGTCACGACCCGCCCGCCGACAGCCGACGACATCGCCCGCGGCACCGGTCTCATCCAGTCGCTGGTCAACTCAGACGGCGTCACACCCGACGCTGCCTTCAACGCCTTCTGCCTGCTCGCCCTCAACCTGAGCGAGTTCCTGTACCTCGATTGATCCCGCCATGAACAACCCCTCCTCCAACGGCCACGGATCCTTCTGCCGCCGCACCCGACGCGAGTTCCTCTGGGAAGCGGGCGCCGGGTTTACCGGGGTCGCGCTGGCCGGACTGATGGGTCTCGACGCCCGCCGCGCCCAGGCCGCCACGGCCGAACCGTCGCCGGCCTTCGTCAATCCCCTCGCGCCGCGCAAACCCCACCACCCCGCCAAGGCGAAGAGCGTCATCTTCCTCTTCATGTACGGCGGCCCAAGCCACATCGACACCTTCGACTACAAGCCGAAGCTCGCTGAACTGGATGGGAAGACGATTGCCGTGAAGACCTTCGGCCGCGGCGGCAAACGCAATGAGGGTCGCGTCGTCGGCACCAAGTGGTCGTTCCGCCAATACGGCCAGTGCGGGAAGCACGTCTCCTCGCTCTTCCCCAACCTCGCCACCTGCGTCGACGACATCGCCTTCCTTCATTCGATGACCGCCGACTCCCCGATCCACGGGTCGGCCATGCTCCAGATGAACACGGGCAAGATCCTCTCGGGCAGCCCGTGCCTTGGTTCCTGGGTCAACTACGGCCTCGGCAGCGTCAGCGAAAACCTTCCCGGTTTCGCCGTCATGCTCGACCCCATCGGCGGCCCCATCAGCGGCGCCAAGAACTGGGCCAGCGGTTACATGCCCGCCAGCTATCAGGGCACCGTCCTCCGCTCCGCCGGCGATCCCATCCTCGACCTCCAGCGCCCGTCCGAAGTCTCGCCCGCGATGCAGCGCCGCGTGCTCGACTCACTCCGCGAGTACAACTCCCACCACGCCGCCGAGCATCCCGACAACTCGAACCTCGCCGCGCGCATCGCTTCCTACGAACTCGCCTTCAACATGCAGCGCCACGCGCCCGAGGCCGTCGACCTCAGCCGCGAATCCAAGTCCACGCTCGAACTCTACGGCATCAACGATTCCCGCACCCAGGAGTTCGGACGCCGCTGTCTGCTCGCCCGCCGCCTCGTCGAACGCGGGGTCCGCTTCATCCAGCTTTACGCCGGCGGCGCGCACAACGACGACAACTGGGACGCCCACACCGACATCGAGAAGAACCACAACTTCCACGCCGGCCGCACCGATCGACCGATCGCTGGCCTGCTCCTCGACCTGAAGCAACGCGGTCTCCTCGACGAAACCCTTGTCATCTGGGGCGGCGAATTCGGACGCCAGCCCACCGCCGAATACGAGAAGGGAACCGGACGCGACCACAACGCCTTCGGGTTCACAATGTGGATGGCGGGCGGCGGGGTCCGTGGCGGCATCAGCCATGGCCAAACCGACGAGATCGGGTCCGCTGCCGTCGAAGATCGCCTCCACGTGAAGAACCTCCACGCGACCGTCCTCCACCTCATGGGCATCGACCCCAACCGCCTCGCCTACTTCCACGGCGGCCTCGACCAGAAGCTCGTCGGTGTCGAATCCGTCGACCCGATCCAGGCGATCCTGTGACGGGGGAGTTCGAAGTTTGAAGATTCAGGTTTCAAGCCTCTGCCCTCCGCCTCGTCACCTCGCCGACTACGAAGCCGTCAGGTTGTAGGCCGGGTGCCCTCACCCGGCGTGGCTCGTGAACCGCTGCGTGGGGGCACGCAGCCTACAGAACGGAGTTGAAGCAGGCCCGGGTGCGAAGCGACCCCGGGGTCCAACGCCCCATTTCGGCATCAACCCTGGCAGGGTTGCAGAAACCGCGAACTGGCGACTGGCAACTCCCCGGACCCGCCTCGTTACCTCGTCGGCCACGTAGCTGCCGACGTCAGGAGGCAGACCCCATTCCTCCGCCTCGTCACCTCGTCGGCTACGTAGCCAACAACGTCAGAGGGCAGACCACTTCACCCCGCAACCTTCCCCCCCTTGAAACTTGAAACTGAAAACTTGACGCTCTCCGACCTCACGCCGTCTCCCGAAGCAAGCTGATGAACTGCCTCATGGCCGGGCTCAGCACCTTGCTCTTCTTGTAGATCACGGCCAGCGGCCGATGCAGCTGGGCATCCACGAACGGGATCGAACACAGCGTCTGCTTCGACACCTCCTGGGACACCGTCGCGTGCGGCACGATCGAGATCCCCGCCTCGATCTCCACCGCCCGCTTCACCGTCTCGATGTTGTCGAACTCCATCACCGTCCGGACCGTCACGTCATGGTCCCGCAGGAACTTGTCGATGGCCTTGCGCGTCGGGATGTCGGGTTCGAACGCGATGAACCGTTGGTCCTGCAACTGCGACAACGTGATCGACTTCATCTTGGCCAGCGGATGGCTCGGATGACAGATCACCGAAAGAGTCTCATTGCGCAGCGGCACAATCTCCAGCCGTGGATCCCGATTCGGGTAGGCCACCAACCCCAAGTCCACCACGTTCCCCAACACGTCGTCGTACACCTGGTTCGCGCGCTGGTACTCCACGTGCACGTTCACCGTCGGGTAGGCCTTGAGGAACCTTTTCAGATAGGGCGGCAAGTCATGCAGGCCGATCGAGTAGATCGTCGCCACGCGGATCGTCCCCGAGACGATATCCTTCACCTCCTGCAGCTTCGACAGCAGCGACTCATACGCCTGGATCACCTGCTTTCCGTATTCGTAGAGCAACTGACCCTCGCGCGTGAGGCGGAACTTCTTCTTCGACCGTTCGATCAAGAGGCACTTCAACTGCCGCTCCAGCGACGAGATCTGCTGCGAAACCGCCGACTGCGTGATGCCGTTGACCTGGGCGGCCTTGGTAAAGCTTTCGGTTTCGGCGAGGTCGCAGAAGACCTTGAAGCTCTCGATTTGCATACGCTGTGCTGATGAAAGGGAAAGCCCGTTAGCTTGGCAAATGCCGGTTTGGGTATCCCCCGGGGTTCCTGCCGGTCCCTTCCCGCCGCGCACCGAGCCCGATTTGCATCCGCATGTCGCATATGCGACATCCCCGTGCAAACGCCGCCCGGTCCAGCCCCAGCCCAGCCTACTCCCCCATCGCTGCCGCCACCCGCAACACGGTCGCCCGACGACTCTCGGCCAGTTGCCGCAACAGCCCGGACTCCTCCAGGAACCGCACCGGTTCCCGCCGCAACACCTCCAACTCCTCCCCGCTGTAGCACTCGGCCAGCAAACCCGTCAGCGCCTTGAGCGTCACCGCATCCGAGTCCGAGGCAAACCATCGCCTCCCATCCCGCTCGGTCTGAACCCACCAGAGTCGAACCTGACACCCGGTCACCCGGCACTCATCCCGGCGCCCTTCCGCGGGCAGGGGTGGCCGGGTCCGGGCGCGTTCCACCAGCCATTGAAACCTCGCCTGGGGATCCCGGATCGCGCGGAGGGCCGACAGCACCTCGGCCCGGTGGGCCCGCACGGATTCGACGCTCCCCTGCTCCGGGGGAAGGATCATCGGGAAATCATCACCACTCCTCTTGCTCGCGGAATCCATGACTCAGAGCCGAGGGAACATCCCCGTCTGCGGGGCCGTGGTCGGCAGCGCCTCCTGCATCAGATCGACCACCCCGCGATGGGTCACGAACCAGAAGATGCCGCCGGCGAGGCTCATCCCCGTCGCCGGGAGGGCCAGGCTCCAGGGCCCGAGCCATCGATCGGCCAAGGCGCCCACCAGACCGCCGAGTCCGAACGCGAGGAACACCATCACGAAGAACCGCAGCTTCCAACGGTCCACCTGACGATGCCGGATCCAGTGTCCGAGGAGGACGCCGATGTCCGTCACCAGTCCGGTCACGTGCGTTGTCCGGATCACCAGGCCGCAGTAGCTGCTCGACATCGCGTTTTGCAGGCCGCACGCCAAGGCCACGAGAGGCAACCCGTACCGAAGTTTGAAGATGAAAAAGGCCGTTGCCGCCCCCAGCAACGCTCCTTCGATCAACATGGCCACCCCGAATCGCCGGCCAGGCACCAACTTCACGGCCCCGACGATCATCCCGGCCAGCATCGCGCCGCCCAGAAACCCGAGCACGATCGAGCCGGAAGCCAAGGCATCCCGCTCCCGGTTGTTCGCCAGATCCAGCCCGAGGTGCGAGATGGCGCCGGTCATGTGGCTGACCGGCGTCCGGAAGAAGCCCAGCACCACGGCATTGATGAAGCCGGCATTGGCCGTCAGGAGCAGGGCGCCCGGCAGGAGATGGCGCACCTGTCGGAACGCCGTCTGTCGGTCAATCTTCTGGGGATGTGAATACGGCATCGAATTGGTTCCGCACGGCCCGGTTCATTCGCCCGCTACCGTTGCCCGGCCAGAGTCACCCGATTCAAACGCCGCGTAAAGCGACGGGAGGACCATCAGCGTCAGGAGCGTCGAACGGATGATCCCGCCGATCACCACCGTCGCCAACGGCCGCTGCACCTCCGACTGTCGCCCATCGAGTTCAAAAGTCGCGACTCGCCCCCCGTCGCCGCAATTCATTTCTCCTCCCTCAGGTCGACTCGGGCTATCTCTGAAGTCGCGCGGTCCGGATCAAGTGCCCGGGCATGAGGTAGGATTGGGCCAACTGACTGACGACGATGCCCTGCGCGTATCGTTTGCCAAGACAGGACCATAGCACCGAACGGCAGGAGGCAAGGTCTCCCAGAGCCGCGTAGTGTCGGCTGAGTGTGATCTTCTCCAGGATTGCACGCTGGGCCAACCGGCCTCGCGCCCGCGGATCCGCTGCAACGCCAGCCATCCGGGCGCAGACCGATGCCATCAGGGTCGTGACCTCAAGGAACCGCGCGCTCAAGCGCTGCGCATGCAAGCGCTTGATGTAAAGAACCTCGTTGCAGGCCCCCACCCGGCCCCCTGGTTGCAGGGCCAGACTCAGGATCATTCCCCAGTCGGCAACCATATCGTCCGGCTTGGTCTCGGACCAGTGCCTCCAGGCACTCTCCCGCCGGAACAGGGCGCCCCCAAAGAACAACTGACCATCCATCAGTCCATCGACCAACCGGATTGCAGGCACGGGACTCGCGGATGAAAACGGCACAACCATGAAGTTGCTGGGGGAACCATCGACGGGTCGGTCTTCGACGGAACTGAAGACTGCCTCAATGCCCGGGTGCCGCTCGAAGCACTCGATGTGCTTCCGCACGAAGGTTGGATCAATCCAGTCGTCATCCCCAAGGAAGACGACGTACTCGCCCCGCGCCATCTGGAGTGCCGTGGTCCAGTTCGTCCAGACTCCAACATGCCCCGGATGCGCCGTGAAGCGAAGCCGAGGATCCCCGATCCGCTTCAAAGTCTCGATCGACTCGTCCTTGCTCGCGTCGTCGGACACCACCACCTCGATGTTTGCCCACTCCTGATCCAGCCCGGAACGAACGGCGATCTCAAGCAACTGGGCGCGGTTGTAAGAAGCGATTACAATGCTGACGAGAGGGTCTTCCTGTTGCGACGTCATCTCTCCAACAACCGTGCCGAGGCGTTGACCGGCAAGTCAACGGGCATGTGCGATCGTCATCGCGCCCGTCTTCCAACCCTGGCCCGACCAGACCAGCAACCGACTTGATTTCCCTCCCCGCGGAGACGCGTCCCCGTCCGCCGCTGGGGTCCCCAGGGTCTTTGGACTTTCCCCGGCGACGTCGGCAGCCTTAACGTGCGGGTAGCAATGGCAAAGAGCTCCACAGAACACCTGAACAAGTTGAATCTCGGCTGTGGCCTGAAGCCCATCGCAGGTCACGTCAACCTGGACGTCGTGGCTTCCGTCAACCCCGACGTCGTCCACGACCTGAACGTCTTCCCCTATCCATTTCCCGACAACAGCTTCGACGAGATCCGCGCGCTCGACGTCGTTGAGCACGTGACGGACCTCCCCGGCATGATGCGCGAGATCTGGCGTATCGCGCGCAAGGACGCGATCGTCGAGTTCACCACACCGCACTTCTCCTGCGACAACTCGTACACGGACCCCACGCACGTCCGACACCTCAGTTCACGCTCCTTCTATTACTTCGAGAAGGGGCACCCGTTTGGATTCTATGGCAGCGATGGCTTCAAGGTCGTCCAAGCCAACATTGTTTTCGAACCCGGTCTCGTGAACAAGGTCATGCATCGAATCGCAGCCCGCTGGCCTCGCTGGTACGAGGCGCGACTGGCATGGATCTTCCCCGCTTGGTTCCTGTGGTTCCAACTCCGCGTGTGCAAGGACACCTTGCCCCGATTGACCTGACTTCGGGCCTGCCGACAACCGAGGGTTCAACCTGCGGCGTTCGCCGGTTGAACACGTTGCCTTGCACGGGCGAACAACACTGCGGCAGGCTTGGGGCATGCTCCCGCGACTCCTCTCAAGCGGTCTCCTCCTGTTCTACACTGCCCTGAATGCCTCCGCCGAAAGGGTCTGGCATGACGCTTCGACACTGACGATCGAAGGCCGCGGCTGGAACGTCGCCAAGGCACCGTTCCAACGTTTGCCTGAGCACGCCAAGGCCACCGTGCCCACCCACGTTTGGGACCTCGGTCGATCGTCCGCCGGGATCGCCGTCCGCTTCACCACCCAGGCCGACCACCTGGACGCCCGATGGGACCTCACCAGCGACTCGCTCGCCATGCCCCATATGCCCGCCACCGGCGTCAGCGGGCTCGATCTCTACGTGCGCGAGGGCAAGCCCGGCACCTGGCGGTTCGTGCAGAATGGTCGGCCCTCCCAGCAACTCACCAATGCCACCCAGTTCCGCCTCGGCTCCCACCCGATCGCCCGCGAGTACCTCCTCTACCTGCCCCTTTACAATGGGGTCACCCGGCTCGACCTCGGCGTCGAATCCACCTTCACGCTCGACCCAATCCCGGCCACCGGCGCCGCAACCCACCGCAAGCCCATCGCCATCTACGGCACTTCGATCGTGCAGGGCGGATGCGCCTCGCGCCCCGGACTCGCCTGGCCTGCGATTCTGGGCCGGCATCTCGACCGACCGGTCATCAACCTCGGCTTCTCCGGCGCCGGTCGGATGGAATCCGCCGTCGTCGACGTCCTCGCCGAACTCGACCCGTCCCTGTTCATCGTCGATTGCCTCTGGAACATCGGTGACCAACCGTTGCCTGAGATCGAAGCCCGAGTGACCCACCTCGCCTCAACCCTTCGTCAGAAGCATCCCTGGATGCCGATCCTGTTTGTCGGCCAGTCCGACATCCGCAACGAAAAGCATCCCACCGGACCCACCAAGGCGCAGGAACGGGCCGTCGAGGCACTCCAGGCCAAGGGCATGAAAGGACTGCACGTCGTCGGTGGGAATCTCCTGCTTGGCTTCGATCGCGAGGGAACCGTCGACGGCGTCCACCCGAACGACCTTGGGATGATGCGGCATGCCGACGCGCTCGCACCCAGGGTGCAGGCGCTGATCCAACCGTAGGCGGAGACAGGCTGCGGGACGTCCGCCGGCACAGTCTTACCGGCAGGCCCTTCCCTCGACCTACCGCGGTCCCGGCAGGAACCAGAACGCGGCGA